>NZ_JBQKKT010000001.1:0-297277 GCF_052116585.1 Luteococcus sp. Sow4_B9
CCCCCCCCCCCCGCCCCCCCCCCCCCCCCCCCCCCCCCCCCCCCCCCCCCCCCCCCCCGGAGCCGGATCTGCGGCGCGACGGTGTGGGTCTCGCGCTGATCGGCCTCGGCATCCTGGTTGCTGCTCGGTTCTGGTTCCTGCTGCCCGGCCCGGTCGGGGGAGGGATCGAGGTGGCCGTTGCCACCGTCTTCGGCGGGCTCAGCTTCACGGTTCCGTTGTTGGCCTTTGCCATGGCGTGGCGAACGCTGCGGCATCCGGAGAACAACGGCAGGGCCGGCCGTCAGGCAGTCGGCTGGAGCTCCTTCCTGCTGGGTCTGCTCGGACTGCTCAACATCGCTTACGGGCTGCCGCGCCCCGGCGAGCCGGACCGGCTGCGGGAGGCCGGCGGAATGCTCGGCTACATCTCGTCGAGCCTGCTGGCTGACCTGCTGACCGTCTGGGTGGCCGTCCCGCTGCTGGTGCTGCTGACGCTCTTCGGCGTCGTCGTGATCGTCGGCGTCCCGCTCTACGAGATTGCTGATCGCTTCCGCGATGCCCGCCTGGCTGCTGCGGAGCGCAGAGCCAGTCGTCCCCGCGGGGACATCGAGTACGGCGTCGACGAAGCCTACGACACCCCCCTCGTCACGGGTGGGACGGATCAGGGGGCCACGGAGGTCTTCGACGTGGAAGCCGTGGAGGAGCGCGAGGGCAAGGGACGAACTGCAAAGGGCTCCAAGGCGCCCGTCACGGCTGGTATGCCCGCAGACAAGGCAGCCGCCGTTCCCGTAGAGAAGACCGAGGAGAGCGGCAAGGCGGCCACCTTTGAGGTCGCCACACAGCTGGAAGCCCCCAACCACAGCCCCATGCCGCAGCGGGTTGAGCAGCTGACCCTCTCGGGGGACGTGCAGTACGTGCTGCCCGACGCAAGCGCCCTCAAGCCAGGCAGCGTGCCCAAGGCACGTTCGGAGGCCTCCGACCAGATCGTCGGCCGACTGAGCGAGGTCCTCGACCAGTTCGAGATCGATGCCCAGGTCACCGGCTACACCCGGGGCCCGACCGTGACCCGCTATGAGGTGGAGCTCGGCAATGCGGTGAAGGTGGAGAAGGTCACCGCCTTGAGCAAGAACATCGCCTACGCGGTTGCCTCGCCTGATGTGCGCATCCTGTCGCCCATCCCTGGTAAGAGCGCGATCGGCATCGAGATCCCGAACCTCGACAAGGAGGTGGTGAGCCTGGGCGACGTGCTGCGTTCCAACAAGGCTCGCAATGACCACCACCCGATGGTCGTTGGCCTGGGCAAGGACGTCGAGGGCGGGTTCGTCATCGCCAACATGGCCAAGATGCCTCATCTGCTGGTGGCCGGTGCCACCGGCTCGGGCAAGTCCTCCTTCGTGAACTCACTGATCACGTCGATCATGATGCGCGCCACGCCCGACGAGGTCCGGCTGCTCCTGGTCGATCCCAAGCGCGTCGAGCTGAACCAGTACGAGGGAATTCCCCATCTGGTCACGCCCATCATCACCAGCCCCAAGAAGGCCGCGGAGGCCCTCCAATGGGTGGTGAAGGAAATGGACATGCGCTACGACGACCTGGCTGCCTTCGGCTTCCGCCACGTCGACGACTTCAACAAGGCGGTCCGCGCCGGTCAGGTGAAGGTGCCGGAGGGCAGTGAGCGGGTCCTGGCGCCGTATCCCTACCTGCTCGTGGTGGTCGACGAGCTGGCCGACCTGATGATGGTCGCTCCTCGAGACGTCGAGGACTCGATCGTGCGCATCACGCAGTTGGCGCGAGCCGCCGGAATCCACTTGGTGTTGGCCACCCAGCGCCCGTCGACCGATGTCGTCACTGGTCTGATCAAGGCCAATGTGCCTTCGCGGCTGGCCTTCGCCACCAGCTCCATGACCGACTCCCGCGTGATCCTGGACCAGCCGGGCGCGGAGAAGCTCGTGGGCCAGGGTGACGGCCTCTTCCTGCCGATGGGCGCAGGCAAGCCCATCCGTGTCCAGGGCTCCTGGGTCACCGAGGCCGAAGTACGCACGGTGGTGGCACACGTCACCGAGCAGCTCAAGCCCCAGTACCGCGAGGACGTCACGGCAGCGGCCGAGTCCAGCAAGAAGGTCGCCGAGGACATTGGCGACGATCTGGAGCTGGTGCTCGATGCCGCCCGTCTGGTGGTTGAGCTGCAGCTGGGCTCCACCTCGATGCTCCAGCGCAAGCTGCGCGTTGGCTTCGCCAAGGCGGGCCGGCTCATGGACATCCTGGAGACTCGCGGGATCGTTGGTCCTTCCGAAGGCTCCAAGCCGCGCGAGGTACTGGTGCAACCCGACGACCTCGAGGAGGTCCTGGCGAACCTCGCTGCGGGCTGAGGCGGAGCCCCTCCGCAACTGGCCCTGACCCGGACGCCGTGGCTGCCTCACGCAGCCGCGGCGTCCTCGTCATCCAGGCGGACGATGCCGGTGGGCGTTGCCAGGTAGCAGCCCAGGTCGACCACTCCCTGCTCCTCGCAGGCGAGTCTGAGCGCACTGCGCCACTGCCGGTCCCAGTGCGCCTGCACCACCATGCCGCGTCGTCCGATGGCCAGGGCGAGACCGCACCCGGGGGCGGCCTCCCTGGCCGCCGCGACGATGGCATTGACGGTCTGGTGTTGTTCGAAGGCATCGCACCCGACGGGCAGGTTGTCCACCTGGAGAGGTTGCAGCAGGCGCAGCTCGTCGTCGGTGACGAGAGCGAGCAATGCGCCCCGGTCCCTGTCTCGCACGCGCAGGAAGAGGTCGATCACGCCGGCTGCGAGGGCGTCATCGTCAAGGGAGAGTGCTGGCCAGTCCTCTGGCAGTTCGTCGAAGTTCATACCAGCCATTCGACCTCGGCCACGGTGACTGGCCAAGGTGTCCAAGGTCACCTGTGGATGGATCCTCGAAATGGACGATTCTGTGCACAATCCCAGCACGGCGATAATGGGTGCATCATGACTGACACCTTCAAGGTGAGCCTCTCTGCTCCCCAACCCCTGACCTCCGTCCATCTGGTGAGCCTTGGCTGTGCTCGCAACGAGACCGATTCGGAGGAGCTCGCGGCTCGACTGGAGGCGGGTGGCTTCCGGCTGGTCGACGACCCCGAGGCTGCCGATGCCGTCATGGTGAACACCTGCGGCTTCATCGAGCAGGCCAAGAAGGATTCGGTCGACTCACTCCTGGCTGCTGCCGACCTCAAGGAGGACGGCAGTGTGAAGGCCGTGGTGGCGGTGGGGTGCATGGCCGAGCGCTACGGCAAGGACCTGGCCGAGGCGCTTCCCGAGGCAGACGCCGTCCTGGGTTTCGACGACTACGGCGACATCTCGGATCGTCTCAACGCCATCCTGAACGGCGACAAACTGATCTCGCACGTACCGCGGGACCGGCGCGAGCTGCTGCCCGTCACACCGGTCAAGCGACGAGAGGCCTCCTCTGACGTCTCCGTGCCGGGCCATGCGGATCTGCCCGAGGGAATTGCCCCCGCGACGGGCCCACGGGTCCTGCGGCGCCGGTTGGGCAACAGCCCCAGTGCGCCGCTCAAGCTGGCCTCCGGCTGTGACCGTCGCTGCGCCTTCTGTGCCATCCCGTCATTCCGGGGCTCCTATCTCTCCCGCCCGGCGGCCGACGTGGTGGAGGAGGCTCGCTGGTTGGCCGACCACGGGGTCCGGGAACTCTTCCTGGTGAGCGAGAACACCTCCAGCTACGGCAAGGACCTGGGCGATCTGCGCAGCTTGGAGAAGTTGCTGGGTGATCTCTCGACGATCGCCGGGATTGACTGGATCAGGGTCAGCTATCTCCAGCCTGCGGAGCTGCGGCCGTCGCTGGTGCAGGCCATGGCGAGCACGGAGAAGGTGGTGCCGTACTTCGACATCAGCTTCCAGCACGCGTCAGCGGCGGTCCTGCGCCGGATGCGACGGTTCGGTGACCCGGACAGCTTCTTGGCGCTGCTGGAGCAGGTGCGTTCGCTGGCACCCACCGCAGGCATCCGTTCCAATGTCATCGCCGGTTTCCCCGGTGAGACTGAACAGGATGTCCAGATCCTCAAGGACTTCCTGCAGGCCGCCCGCCTGGATGTGGTGGGTGTCTTTGGCTACTCCGACGAGGAGGGCACCGAGGCTGAGGGCCTGGACGGTCACATCGACACGGAGGAAGTGGAGGCTCGCCGCGGGGAGTTGGCCGACCTTGCGGCCGAACTGTGCGACCAGCGTGCCGAGGAGCGCATCGGGGAGCGCGTGCAGGTGCTGGTGGAACAGGTCTCCTCCGAGGATGAAGACGGGGTCGTCGGCCGTGCCCAGCACCAGGGGCCGGAAGTCGACGGAACGACTCGCCTGCTGGACTGCGAGGTCGCGGTGGGCAGTTTGGTCGACGCAGTGGTGGTTGGCAGTGAGGGCATCGACCTGGTGGCGCGTGTCCAGTCCTGACCACGGGACAGCCGATAGGCTGGTCGAACACCTCCCACCCCCGGAAAGCAGCTGGGCCATGACGAGCAGCTGTGGAAGAACGGAGAACAATGAGTGCCGAGTCCAAGGCCCCAAGCCAGTGGAATGTCCCCAATGTGCTGACGGGTGTCCGGATGGCCCTGGTGCCGGTCTTTGCCTGGATGCTGCTCAGTCATCCTCACGAGAATGACTGGCGCTGGTACACGACCCTCGTCTTCTGCATCGCGATCGCGACGGACTTCGTCGACGGAAAGATCGCGCGCAAGTACAACCTGGTCACGAATTTCGGCAAGCTCTGGGATCCCATCGCGGACAAGGCGCTCACCGGGATGGCCTTCATCGGGCTCAGCATCCTGGACGAATTGCCCTGGTGGGTGACGATCATCATCCTGGTCCGGGAGTGGGGGATCACCATTCTCCGCTGGGGAATCATGAAGTACGGGGTGATGGCCGCAAACCGCGGAGGGAAGCTCAAGACCTTCATGCAGTCCCTGGCGCTGATCCTCTACCTGCTCTGGCTGCCGCAACTGCCCACGGCGGTGCAGTGGTTGGCCTGGGCCCTGATGGCCGCCGCCTTCATCCTCACAGTGGTGACCGGTCTGGACTACCTGCGGGAGGCAGCGAAGATGCGACGCGAGGCCTTGACGCGTTGGGCCGCCGAGGGACATCCCGGGCGCCCGTGACGACGACGGGCGATCTGGAAATGCCGGCCCCGTGGGGGCGGCTGGTTGCCGAAGCTGGCGAACTGCTCGGTGAACTCGAGCGGCGGGGCCTGACACTCGGAACGTGCGAGTCGCTGACCGGTGGGGGGTTGGCAGCAGCCATCACCTCCGTTCCGGGAGCGTCAAAGGTCTTCCGCGGTGCCCTGGTCACCTATGCCAGTGACTTGAAGTGTTCGCTTGCGGGCGTGTCGGCGCGCCAGGTGGCCGAATTGGGAGTGGTCAACGAGGCGACGGTGGCGGCCATGGCGACTGGTGCCCAGAAGCGGTTGCAGGCGGACATGGCCCTTGCCTGCAGCGGGGTCGCGGGACCGGCATGGCAGGACGGTCAGCCGCCGGGCACGGTCTGGGTGGCCGTGGCTGGCCCCGGTCAGGGACCGATCAGGGTGGAATGCCTCCGTTTGGGTGGTGGACGTGCCGAAATTCGATGCGATACTGGTCGTGCGCTGATCCGCATGGCGCGTGATCTCATCGGGGAATTCCCCGTGTGATCGCGTGCGGCTGCGCCGCTTGACCTAGACCCGCCCCGTCCAGTCTCCAGCCGCACGGCCTTGCCATGGCCGAAAGCTGAGCATCAGCTGAACCAAGCACTTTGGAGCGGAATCGACAGTCCAAGCTGTCTGTTGAATAACTGGAGCCCCAGTGGTTGGGGCCTGGAGAGGCTGGAGGCCGCGTGAAGCCCGTACTGCTCCGAGAGCTGCTTGGTGAGACTCTGCGCGAACAGCGCTTTGCCCAGGGGCGGACGCTCCGTGAGGTCTCCATGGCCGGACGGGTGAGTCTGGGATACCTGTCCGAGGTCGAGCGTGGGCAGAAGGAGGCATCCAGCGAGCTGCTGGCCTCGATCTGCCAGGCGCTCGAACTCCCCATGTCCTCGGTCCTGGCCACTGTCAGCAACAAGTTGGCACTGGCTGAGGGTCAGAAGGTGACCACCGCGGCTTGAGCATGATCTCCAGCGCACAGCTGGCACCCGAGCATCACTGGGCCGGATCGATCTGACGATCCGGCCCAGTGTCGTTGCCGGCCTCGCGCCAGTGCAGTCAACGCGCCAGCACGTCGGCCTATCGCGGGGCGTGTCAGGTTCCGGCGCCCCCGGAGACGACCCGCACGTCGACGCCGTGGTCGCGGATACGTTGCAGCTCGTTGCGATCCGCGGCCCCATCCGTGACCAGGACGTCCACCTCGTCCATGGTCGCCAATCTGGCCAGGGTCACCCGGCCGATCTTCGACCCGTCGGTCACTGCGATCACCTTCTGGGCCCGCTCGATCATCGTGTGGTTCGTGTTCGCCTCGATCTCGTCGTGAGTGGTCAGGCCGCCCTCGAGGCTGATCCCGTCGCAGCCCACGATCGCTGTTCCGACGTTGATCTGTCGGAAGGTGGCCTCGGCCAGCGTGCCGACCAGTTCGAGCGAGTTTGGTCGGAGGATTCCCCCGGCGATCAGGACCCTCGACTGCCCCTGCGCGGCGGCCTCCAGCGCCAGTCCGACCGAATTGGTGATGATCGTGAGGTCATGACGGTGGTGGAGAGCGCGGAGCACTTCCGTGGTGGTGGTACCTCCGGTGAGCGCGATGGCGTGCCGGCCTTCGGGCAACATCTGGAGCACTTCCTGCGCGATGGCCTGTTTCGCAGCCCGGTGGCGACCATCGCGGAGGTTCACGGGCAGTTCTCGAGTGGCCGAGCCCAGAGCCTGCACCCCGCCATGGGTTCGGGTCAGCAGGCCCTGATTGGCAAGGGAGGCGACGTCGCGCCTGATGGTGGCCGGGGATGCACCGAGTTGCTGGGCGAGCTCGCTCAGTTGCAAGTGCCCCTGCTCTGCCAGAGCGGACAGAATGGCCACCATCCGCTCAGAGCGTTTGGCGGAGTGCGCGTGATCGGTGCTCATGCTGTCCTCCACGACGATCGCCCAGTCGGCTGACCCAGCGAAATGAGCATTCGCTCATCGGAGGTGATCATACTGCCGGTGGTTCCGACACTGGACGCCGCCGTCGAGCACCTCAGGTCAGCCCAGACCGGAACCGCGTCGCAGTCTGAAGCCCTGAGGCGTCATCACGAAACCCGCATCCGTGAGCTCCTTGCCCAGCTCCCGTTGCTGGAGTGCTGGTGTCTGGTTGATCCGATCAATCGTCAAGGGCTCCAGGCTCCCGTCCTGAACGGCGCGTGCCAGGCAACGAAGCGCTTTGCGGAGTTCGTCACCGGACGAGGACGTCCCGTCGGACTGCGTGAAGGTGACCATCGTGCGCACACCGCGCTCGAGATAGAGCTGTGGTTGGCCGTCATGCAGCACGACGAGGGCGCCTGCCTTGCGCGTGGGGCGGTGGCCGTCGCTCGACGGCCAGGGCAGCGATGCCCCGAACGGATTCGCCGGATCACACGCCGCCAGCAGGAGCGTCGAGGTCGTGTTGCTCTCGCGCAGCCGGTCGACCGCCCCGGGCAGGGCGAACTGGGCGGCGCCAAGGCCCTCCACGAAGTAGCCCCGTCGCACGGCACCGCTGGTCTCCATCGTCATCAGGGCGCGGTAGGTCTCCGAGAAGTTCCGGCCGAAGGACTCGGTCAGGACACTGCCACGCGTCAACACCCCATAGCGCGCGAGCTGGTAGTCGATCTCGGCCAGCCGGACTTCCGTGGGTTCCGCGAGCGAGGGGCGCACGATTGACCAGCGACCCGGCAGGGTGGCGCCGGGCGTGCGCTGACTGGCCAGTCGAGCCTGTCTCAGGGCGCTGCGCCGGGAAGGGCGCGGCTGCGGGCGGTGTTTCAGGGCACCACGCGTGCTGGACGCCCGCAGGCCCGCCAGGCTGTCGCACGTGACAAGGCCCGCCCATACGAGTTCCCACAGGGCGTCGTGAACTGCGGTCCGGTCTGTCTCCTCGGGAAGCAGGTCACTGGAGCGCCAGGCGCCCCCGCCGGTCAGGGCCTCGAGCAACTCGCCGGCCCGAGGACTGAGTTCCGGTCCGTGCTGCGTGGCAGCGTCCTGTGGATCCGGGGCCAGGACGCAGTCCGAGGGCCACAGGCGAATCCAGCCGTCCGTGCGACCGAGCGCGCCGGCACCCGTCCAGACGACATCTCCATTCGTGATCAGCTCGTCGAGCATGCTCGGTTGGTAGTCGGCAACACGCGCAGGCAGAATCAACGAGTCAACCATCGAGACAGGGACCGGATAGCCAGCCAGCAGCTCCACCGCAGCCGCCACAGCCTCGATGCCGTGGCCGGGTGATGTGAGCTCGTGCCAGTCTGCGAGGAATCGGCTGAACTGGCGTGGATCCACAGCCTCCACACTGGCGCGCAGCCGTGCCAGTGTCCTGCGACGGACGATCCCCAGGATTTGTTGCCCCATGTGCTCCGGGCCTCTGGCCGAGGAGCCATTGGGGTCACTCACCACCAGTCTTCCCCGGGCAACCTGTCGATCGAGGGCACGAGCGACCGTGGATCCGGGTAGTCCAAAACGGACGACGAGGTCCTCGCTGCGCATGACGGGGTGGCTCTGGCTCCATCTGGTTGCCAGACGATCAATGGCGTCGTCGGTCGTCAGCGTCTCGGCGGGTGTGGCGATGCCCGCGGGAACCGGAATGCCAAGGGCGTCGCGCAGGATTGCGAAGTCGTCGGCGACCGCGAACATCTCTTTTCCTCCGATGTGGCATCGCCCCACCCGCCCGCTGGCAAGAAGCTCCTCGAGCCACTCGGAGGGATCGCTCGTACAGCGTTGTGCGCACTCCTCAGCCGTCAGGGGGCCGATGGTTCGCAGCATGTCCCACAGTGGCTCTGGGCCGTGGCTCTTGCGGTCGTCCACGAGGTGCTGCAACTCCAAGGTGAGCTCCTCGATGACGTCGGGGGCGAGCACCTGACGTGCGCCCTCCCGTCCCAAGAGTTCCGCCAGCATCGTCGGGTCGAGGCTCAGCGCGGCCAACTTGCGCTCGGCCAAGGGCTGGTCGCCGTCGTAGATGAACTCGCCCACATATCCGAACAGGAGGCTGCGCGCGCGAGGCGATGGTTGATCCGTCTCCACCTCCACCAGCCGGATCCGACGGGACGCGATCCCGGTCAACAGCTCGGTCACCGCCGGGAGGTCGAAGACATCCTCCAGACACTCGCGCATCGTCTCCAGAATGATGGGGAAGTCCGCATGCTGGCTCGCGACGGACAACAGCTGTGCCGACCGCATTCTCTGCTGCCACAGGGGCGATCGACGGCTGGGGTCGCGGCGGGGAAGGAGCAGGGCGCGGGCGGCGCATTCGCGGAAGCGGGAGGCGAACAGGGCGGAACCGAAGACCTGCTGTGTCACAAGCTCTTCGATGTCTGCCGGATCCACCACGATCAGGTCTGCGCCCGGCGGGGCGTTGTCGATGTCAGGGATGCGCAGGACAATGCCGTCATTGCTGGCAGTGGCCTGGGCTTCGACGCCATGTCGCTCCCGGGCCCTGGCCTCGATGACGAGGGCCCACGGTTGCAGCACCGCGCGCCCGGCGCTGGAGTGGACGCAGACCCGCCAGTCGCCGAGTTCGTCGCGAAAACGCTCCACCACGATCGTCGATGCGTCGGGCACCACTCCCGTGGCTCGTTCCTGTTCGGTGAGATGGGTCATCAGGTTCCACCGCGCCGAGGAATCGAGCCCCAACAGCTCGGGGCCAGCGCTGTCCTTGGACCTGGCCAAATCACCAGCGAACCTGCCGATCGCCTCACCCAGTTCGGCGGGGCGGCGGGGCTGGTCGCCATGCCAGAAGGGGAGTCGGCCCGGTTGGCCCGGTGCTGGCGTGACCAGCACCTGGTTGGGGGTGATCTCGTGGATTCGCCAGGCGCTGGTACCCAGGGTGAAGACATCCCCGACCCGTGATTCGTAGACCATCTCCTCGTCCAGCTCGCCCACACGCCGCCCCGCTTCATGCTTGCCGCTGGCGGACCCTTCGCCCACCAGGAAGACGCCGAAGAGGCCACGATCCGGGATGGTTCCACCAGAGGTGGTCACGAGGCGGCGAGCGCCGGGCCTGCCCTGCAGGGTGCCGTTGACCCGGTCCCAGACCAGCCTCGGGCGCAATTCTGCGAAATCCTCGCTGGGGTATCGGCCGCTCAGCATGTCCAGAACGCCTTCCCATGCCGAATCAGGCAAGGTGCGGAAGGGGGAACTGCGACGAACCAGGGCCAGCGCTTCCTCAATCCTCCAGACCCGGTCGACGCACATGCTGACCAGGTGTTGGGCCAGCACGTCCAGGGGATTTCGCACCAGGCGCACGTGCTCGATCAGCCCGGTGCGCATGCGATCCACCACCGTAGTGGCCTCCAGCAGGTCCTGTCGGTGCGTCGGGAGGACCACGCCACGACTGGTGGCGCCCACCTGGTGTCCCGCCCGACCGATGCGCTGCAGACCACTGGCCACAGATGGGGGAGCAGAAACCTGGATGACGAGGTCCACCGCACCCATGTCAATGCCGAGCTCCAGGGAACTGGTGGCCACCACACAGGGGAGCGTGCCGGCCTTGAGTTCCGCCTCGATCAGCGTGCGCCGATCTTTGCTGACGGATCCGTGGTGCGCCCGGGCGATGACCGGTGAGATGCTGTCATCCACACCACTGCTCTGACCGGACTGGGCCATCATCTGCGCCGGTGGGCGCGATCCCGGGGCAGGATCTCCGGCACCGTCGCCGCCCGTTCTGGCCGCATGGAGCTCGTTGAGGTGGGCGGTGAGTCGTTCCGCGACGCGACGGGAGTTCACGAAGCAGATGGTGGAGCGGTGCTGATCCACCAGCTCCAGGATTCGATGTTCGAGAAAGGGCCAGATGGAGTTGGAGACCGTGGCCTCGTCATCATCGGGCGAACTGCCAGGAGGGTTGCTGAGTTCCGTCATGTCCTCCACTGGAACCTCGACCGTCAGCTCCCACGACTTCTCGCTCGGCGGATCCACGATCGTCACGGGGCGATCTCCCGCGAGAAAGGCAGCAACCTGCTCGGCGGGCCGGACGGTTGCCGAGAGACCGATGCGCTGCGCCTCCCGCCAGTCGGCGTCTTCACCCTGACGCGGGGCGCGGAGGGCATCCACACGCTCCAGGCTGAGCGCGAGGTGGGCGCCGCGTTTGGTGCCCGCGAGCGCGTGGACCTCGTCGACGATGATGGTGTCCACTTCGTCGAGCATCTGTCCGGCCTGACTCGAGAGCATCAGGAAGAGGGATTCCGGGGTGGTGATCAGGATGTCGGGTGGGTTGTTCTGGAGCCGCCGGCGTTCCGCTGGGGGCGTGTCACCCGATCGAACTCCCACCCGGATCTGGGGCCCGGTCTGTCCCAGCCTCGCGGCAGCCAGCTCGATCCCGCGCAGCGGAGCGCGCAGATTGCGTTCCACATCGGCAGCCAGGGCCTTCAGCGGAGAGATGTACAGGACTTTCACCTTGCCAGTCGGCTGCTGGCTGGCGAGGCGGTCGATCGAGTGGAGAAAGGCAGCGAGGGTCTTGCCTGATCCGGTGGGGGCGATGACCAGGCAGTTCTGACCCGTGGAGATGGTCCGCCAGGCGGCTTCCTGGGCTGCGGTGGGGGCCTCGAAGACCGACTCGAACCACGTGCGCGTCACGGATCCGAAGACGGACAGCGAGGACCCGTCGCTCTGCAGATGTGGCATGCAGTCATTCTGGCGCGTCCCTCTGACACTTCTGGCCGGGGGAGTCCCACCGCCTCGGGCTCGGCCGCGTCCCGTGTTGGAGCCTGACGGGCACGGCTGGCGGACTATCGTGGGGGCAATGAGCGAGACTGAACTCTGGCGCCGGATGGGGCGCCACCTGCCGCCCGGACGCCTGGAGGTGTGGTCGGAGACCATCGCTCTGCGGGAACTCGACGGACTGACCGTGCGGGAGGCCCTCGACGCGGGTGTCCCGGTGCTGCGCATCTGGCGAGCCGTCTGGAGCATGTTGGAGCTGCCCGACGAACTGCGGTGAGGTGTCCGCCTGGAAGCCGCTTACAGGTTGATTGAATCGAACGAGTGTTCTACTCTGGTGGTGTGATGGCAGCTGGGGCCGGCTCATGTCCGGCCCCCTCAGTTCTCCACAGGCCAGGTTTTCCACAGTCCCGGTCATGGCATGAATTTTTGTCAGAGGCGATTCCTAGAGTCTCTGGTGTTGGTTCGACGACAAAGTCTCGACCGGGCAGGACCCGGGCAAGGAAGGAAGGCCGTCATGGCTGTTGCAGATCGTCAGAAGGCCCTGGAGGCTGCACTCGCCCAGATCGAGAAGCAGCACGGCAAGGGCACCGTCATGCGGTTGGGGGAGGAGACCCGCCTGCCCATCGCATTCATCCCCACCGGCTCCGTCTCGCTCGACATCGCCCTGGGGATCGGTGGGCTGCCGCGCGGCAGGATCGTGGAGATCTACGGTCCCGAGTCCAGCGGCAAGACCACGGTGGCACTGCATGCCATCGCCAATGCCCAGCGTGAGGGCGGCATCTGCGCCTTCATTGACGCGGAGCACGCTCTCGATCCCGACTATGCCCAGAAGTTGGGAGTCGACACGGACGCGCTGTTGGTCAGCCAGCCTGACAATGGTGAGCAAGCGCTGGAGATTGCTGACATGCTGGTTCGCTCCGGAGCGCTGGCGCTGATCGTCATCGACTCGGTTGCAGCGCTGACGCCTCGCGCCGAGATCGAGGGCGAGATGGGTGACAGTCATGTGGGTCTGCAGGCTCGCCTGATGAGCCAGGCCCTGCGAAAGATGACCGGTGCGCTCAGCCAGGCCGGAACCACCGCCATCTTCATCAACCAGCTCCGCGAGAAGATCGGTGTCATGTTCGGTTCGCCGGAGACCACCACGGGCGGCAAGGCCCTGAAGTTCTACTCGTCCGTGCGTCTGGACGTGCGTCGCATCGAGACACTGAAGGACGGCACGGAGCCGGTGGGCAACCGCACTCGTGTGAAGGTTGTCAAGAACAAGGTGGCCCCGCCCTTCAAGCAGGCGGAGTTCGACATTCTCTACGGCCAGGGAATCAGCCGTGAGGGCAGTCTGATCGACATGGGTGTCGAGCATGGGGTGATCCGCAAGGCAGGTGCCTGGTTCACCTATGGCACCGACCAGCTGGGGCAGGGCAAGGAGAATGCCCGCAACTTCCTCAAGAACAATCCTGAAGTGGCGGCAGAGATCGAGGGCAAGATCCTGGCGGCGCTCGGGATGGGCGAGAATTCAGCCGAGGAAGCGGTGCCGGAAGGCGTCGATCCCGTCACTGGCGAAGTTGCCTTCTGAGGGTGACATTCCAGCAACGTCGCCGTCGGCCTGCGGAGGAAGCCCCTTCGCAGGCCCACGGGCCGGACGCGAACCCGATGGATGTTGCGCGGGAGATGGCGCTGCGCATCCTGACCCTGCGGGACCATTCGCGCCAGGAACTGGGCGACAAGCTCTTGGCAAAGGGCGTCCCCGAGGATGTGTGCGGGGAGATGCTCGACCGCTTTGAAGACGTGGGCTTGCTCAACGATCAGAATTTTGCGGAGCAATGGACCAGATCCCGGCGGAACAGTCGAAAGTTGTCCCGCATGGCGGTGCGCCGAGAACTTCAAACCAAGGGCGTCGACCGTGACGTGATTGACCAAACTCTCGAGGGAATCGGGCACGACGACGAAGTGCAGTTGGCCACGGAACTGGCCCAGAAGAAGTGGCGACAGGTGAAGTCGCTGCCGCGCGAAGTGGCCTATCGCAGACTCGCTGGTGCGCTCGCTCGAAAGGGTTACTCGTCCGCAGTCGTGGGGCAGGTTGTCCGGGATGTGATGGATGAGGGATCGGACGACTCGCTCGGAGACGAGTTCGAATGAATGACCTTGCACGTGGGTGACCTTGCACGCTGGCGAGGGCGGCAATAGCCTCGCAGGTGGAGAAGCGCTTCACTTCGACTGGTGATCGGGCCCGACAGGGTCCGACAGTTCCTTTCCTGCCCACCGCCGGTGAGCAGGACGATATGACTCGGTCCCGAACCGTACCCCCGGGTCACTTGCCCGGGGCAGTCTCGGGCAACCCGTCGCCTTGACGTCGCCTTCCACCGACAAGGAGGAAAGATGACCTGGCTCTGGATTGGGCTTGCCCTGGTGGGGCTTCTGATGATCGTGGTCCTGGGGCTGCTGGTGCAGCTCCTGCGGCGGACTTCGCAGAGCGATTCGTCGCAGGCTGTCATGGCGGCGAACCTGCATGACGAACAACACCGGCGTGAGCTCGCCGAACGGGACGAACGGCATCGAGCTGCGCTTGCAGAGCGAGAGGATCTGCACCGGGCCGAACTGCTGATGCGCGACGAGAGGCACGAGGCGACCGTTGCAGGTCTGCGAGAAGCGGTTGAACGGTTGCAGAACCAAGCGGCAGAGGGGGATCGTGAACTGCGTGCCCTGGGGCGGGAACGCAGCCAGCTGGAGGAGCAGCTCTCAGCAGACCGAGCGCGGCATGACAGCGTCCTGGCCCAGCAGCGCCTGGAGCAGGAGGAGACCCGTCGGCAGTTCCAGGATGCCCAGCACGTCGCCGAACTCGCAGAGGGCCAACTTCAGCAGGAGCGGGAGGAACTCGCTCAGCTTCGCGCGACGCTCGACACGCGCGAAGTGCGGCTCGGCGAACGAGAACAGCGGCTCCTGGCAGAGAGCCAGAGCCTCGAGGCCCGGTCCACCCAGCTGGTCGAGCTACGCGCCCAGGCCCAGGAATGGCAGGACAGGGCACAGGAGGAGCTGGTGGAGGCTCGCCGGGAACGTGAGATGGGCGGTGTGCAACTGCAGACAAAACTGGAGAGGGTCGCCGGTCTCGACGTGGCACAGGCGCGAGCCGAGATGATGGCCCGGGTCGAGCACGAGTCGCGTCTGGAGGCGACAGCACTCGCGCGCGACATCGAGCAGACAGCTCGTCGCGACGCGGAGGCGCGTGCCCGCGGCATCATCGTCACTGCCATCCAGCGTCTGGCGGCTGAACAGACCTCCGAATCAGTGGTCAGCACCCTCGACCTGCCCAGTGACGAGATGAAGGGCCGCATCATCGGGCGCGAGGGCCGCAACATCCGCCATTTCGAGCAGGTCACCGGTGTCAATGTGATGATTGACGACACGCCGGGATCGGTGCTGCTGAGCTGTTTTGACCCGGTTCGCAGGGAGATCGCCCGCATCACGCTGGCGGAGCTGGTCGCCGATGGGCGAATCCACCCCGCGCGCATCGAAGAGGTTCACGAGCGCTCACGTCAGCGGATCGAGGACAAGATCCTCCGCGCTGCCGAGGATGCCCTGGCCGAGGTGGGGATCTCTGACCTCGATCCCGCGCTCCTTCCGATCGTTGGGGCCTTGCGTTACCGCACCAGCTACGGCCAGAACGTGCTGCGACACCTGGTTGAATGCGCCCACATCGCCGGCATGATGGCCGCCGAGCTGGGGCTCGATGTGGCCGTCTGCAAGAGGGCTGCCTTCCTGCACGACATCGGCAAGGCGCTGACCCATGAGGTGGAGGGCACCCATGCCATGGTGGGGGCGGAGCTCGCCCGCCGCCACGGTGAGAGCCCGGACATCGTGCACGCCATTGAAGCCCACCACAATGAGGTGGAACCCAGCACCGTGGAGGCCGTCCTCACCCAAGCGGCCGACGCGATCTCCGGTTCCAGACCGGGAGCTCGACGAGAATCGCTTGAAGCCTATGTGCAGCGCCTCGACCGGTTGGAGGAGATCGCCGCCGCCCATGAGGGAGTGGACAAGGTCTTCGCCATGCAGGCTGGGCGTGAGGTTCGCGTCATGGTGAGCCCGGACCACGTCGATGACAATGCTTCGCATGCCCTGGCCCGCGACATCGCGCACGAGATCCAGGAGGAACTCACCTATCCCGGCCAGATTCGTGTGACCGTGGTTCGGGAATCCAGGGCCACCGAAGTCGCCCACTGAGCGCCCCCAGCACGGGAACAGTGGTGCGCCTGGTCCCGTTGCCTCACGGACCCGTCATCAAGCCTGCAGGTTCGCCAGGAAGTCCCTTGCCCTGGGCGTGCGGGGCGACGCGAAGAAGTCCTCGGGGGCGCCCTCCTCGAGGATCTTCCCGTCGGCGAGGAAGACGATGCGGTCCGCCGCGCGACGGGCAAAGGACATTTCATGGGTGACGGCCACCATCGTCATTCCCTCCGCCGCGAGGCCGAGCATCACGTCCAAGACCTCGTGCACCATCTCCGGATCCAGAGCGCTGGTCGGCTCGTCGAGCAGCATCAACTTGGGCTCCATGGCCAGCGCTCGAGCGATGGCGACCCGCTGTTGCTGACCGCCGGAGATCTCTGAGGGCATCCGGTCTGCCAGAGCGACGAGTCCCACGCGGTCCAGATGCGCGAGAGCCTCCTCTCTGGCCTGCTCTGGCGATAGTCCGCGCACCCTGACCGGGGCCAGGGTGACGTTCTGGAGCACGGACAGGTCGGGAAACAGGTTGAAGGTCTGGAAGACCATGCCGATGGAGGTCCGGACCCGGGCCAGCCCGGCCGAATCGTGGGGGAGAGGTTCGCCGTCGATCAGGATCTGACCACCCTGAATCGGCTCAAGCCCATTGATCGTTCGCACCAGGGTGGACTTGCCGGAACCGGATGGTCCGAGCAACACGACCACCTCACCCGGGGTGATGTCCAGATCGATCCCGTCCAGCACCCGGGTTGGCCCGAAGGACTTGCTCACCCCGCGCAACTGGACCACGGGCTGATTCGTGGTCCTCCCGCCGGCTTCGAGGGAAGCGAATTCCTCGGGATCTGGCTGCTCACTCATCGTCGCCGCCCTCACCATGTGCCTCGTCCCGCAGGCCCCAGGAACAGTGCGCTACTTGACCGGGTGCCAGGTGCACCAGGTCGGCGTGGGTGGGGCCGGGGTTGAAGGCATCTGGTCCGCAGGTCATCGGCTCCACGGCCACGCTGCGGCCGTCGCCCGGCGTGTAGAGCTGGAGCCAGGGCATCGCCTGGTCACCCCACAGGACGGTGCATCGTCGTCTGCCTGACAGTCTGACCTCCCAACGGCCGTCAACCTGCACGGGCTCGGTGAATGCCGTGTCCAGGCGAACGCCCGCCAGCAGCGGTCCTTCTCGCAGGTCTGCGACGCTGCCCTCGACGCTGCGCAGCGCAACGGGCAGCAGCCGCTGGTCCACGGTCAGCAACTGCTCGAAGGGAACCTGCAAGGTGCAGTCATCCAGATTCTCCTCCGGCGCCTGCAGATAGGGGTGCGCCCCGTAACCGAAGGGCACCGTCACGTCGCCCACATTGTTCGCCACAACATCCACCCGCAGCCCTGTCTGGTCGAGGCTGTGCGTCACCAACAACTCCACCACGCCGGGCCAGCCCGGTTGCGGGTGCAGCAGGTAGCGCTGGGTGATGCTGGCGTCATCCTGGGCGACCGTGGTCCACGGCACCCAGCAGACCAAACCGTGGATCGCGTTGTGCCGTTCCGGCTCGCTGAGTGGGAGCTGCAGCTGGACCCCCTCGTGTACCCAACGGCCGTCCCGGACCCGATTGGGCCACGGCATGAGGTGCTGGCCCTGACAGCCCAACGGGGAATGTGTCACGTCGAAGGTGGTGATGATGGGGCGACCGTCCACCTCATAGCTGCGCAGCGTGGCGCCGAGTTCGGTGACGACGGCACGCTGGTTCCCGTGGACGAGCTCATGCTGGATTCCCGTGGGCGACAGTGCCATGGTTCTGCTCCTGGTGTGGACGGCTGGAGTGGAGCCTATCGGCACAGTTCACAGGATTCTGTGCCTCGGGCAGGTCCGAACTAGAGTTGGCGCACCATGTCGAATGCCAGTTCCGCCACCCAGACGCCGCGCACCTACCAGGTGATCACCTACGGCTGTCAGATGAATGTCCACGACTCCGAACGGATCTCCGGCCTGCTCGAGGGCGCAGGTCTCGTGCGCAGCGATCGCGAGGCGGCCGAGGACGGGGGTGCCGACGTCGTGGTCTTCAACACCTGTGCCGTCCGCGAGAATGCCGACAACCGGCTCTACGGAACCCTGGGCCACATGGCGGCCGTCAAGCGCACCCGGCCCGGCATGCAGATCGCCGTCGGCGGTTGCATGGCCCAGAAGGACCGAGATGTGATCATCGGCAAGGCGCCCTGGGTGGATGTCGTCTTCGGGACACACAATGTCGGCAAGCTGCCCGTGCTGCTGGAGCGCGCGCGGGTTGAACAGGCGAGTCAGGTGGAGATTGTCGAGGCGCTCGAGACCTTCCCGTCGAATCTCCCCGCGCGACGGGAGTCGCCGTACTCGGCCTGGGTCAGCATCTCCGTTGGCTGCAACAACACCTGCACCTTCTGCATCGTGCCGCAGCTGCGAGGCAAGGAGACCGATCGTCGCCCCGGCGACATCTTGGCGGAGATCCAGGCGCTGGTGGACGAAGGCGTCCAGGAGGTCACGCTGCTGGGCCAGAACGTGAACACCTATGGCGTCGAGTTCGGCGACCGGGGCGCCTTTGCCAAACTCTTGCGTGCCTGCGGTGAGATCGAGGGTCTGGAGCGGGTCCGGTTCACCAGCCCCCACCCGGCCAGCTTCACCAGCGACGTCATCGACGCCATGGCCGAGACGTCCAATGTGATGCCCAGCCTGCACATGCCGCTGCAGTCTGGATCGGACAAGGTCCTGCGTGAGATGCGCCGCAGTTATCGCAGCGAGAAGTTCCTGCGCATCCTCGACGAGGTGCGTGAGAAGATCCCGCACGCGGCGATCACCACGGACATCATCGTGGGTTTCCCAGGGGAGACCGACGCGGATTTCGAGGACACCATGCGCGTGGTGGAGCGTTCCCGGTTCAGTGCTGCCTTCACCTTCCAGTACTCGATCCGCCCTGGGACGCCGGCCGGTGTGATGGACAACCAGGTGCCGAAGCCCGTCGTGCAGGAGCGCTATGAGCGCCTGTTGGAGCTGGTGAACCGAGTGGCCTGGGAGGAGAACCGGAAGCTCGAGGGGCAGACCGTGGAGGTGATGTTCGCCGCTGGTGAGGGCAAGAAGGATGCCGAGACACATCGGCTGACCGGCCGTGCCAGGGACAACCGACTCGTGCACGTCGCCGTTCCGCAGGAGCCAGCGCTGCGGCCACGTCCCGGTGACATCGCCGACGCCGTGGTGAGCCATGCCGCACCGCACCACCTCAATGCGGACGGCGGGATCACCAACCTGCGTCGGACCCGGGGCGGGGATGCGTGGCAGGCGCGGCACGAAGCTCCAGCAGCAGCGCCGGGCGTCGCGCTCGGGATGCCGACCATTGGGGTGCCGCAGGCCTGAGCCGCCGCCACGGGTCCGGGACAACAGGAACGCGGGTGACAGCCGTGGCTGTCACCCGCGTTCCCGCGATCTCGGAAGAAAGTTCGCGGATCAGAGGTTTCCGGTCTTGTCCTTCAGGAAATCCTGACCCTGGTCAACCTTGTCGGCGTACTGGCCCCCGGTGCGGCCATCGACGGCGTCGCCCGCCTTGTCGATGCCCTGGTCGATCTTGGCCTCGTGCTGGTTGATGGCGTCGCGAGCCTTGTCAGCGCTGCTGCCCTCGCCCCCGTTGAGCGCGTCCTTGGCCTTGTCGAAAATTCCCATGGTGTCGATCCTCTCGTTGGCCACCCCCTCGGGGTGGTTCGTGGTGACCTGCCTCACACTGCACCCCTGAGGAGGTCCGGGCAAGGATCGAGCCTGATTCTCCGCTGGGAGCTGAATCGCATTCCGGACGGAGCTGAATCGCGCCGCGTGAGGATCGAGGGGAGAATGGCGAGGTGAATCCACCTCTGGTTGTCATCAACGGCCCCACGGCGTCGGGAAAGTCCAGGCTTGCGATCGATGTGGCACTGCGTCTGCAGGAGACCGGCCAGCCGAGCGAGATCGTCAATGCCGATTCGATGCTCGTCTACCGCGGCATGGACATCGGCACGGCGAAACCCACCCGCGCGGAGTTGGACCTGGTGCCGCACCACCTGGTGGACACGAGTTCAGTCACGGAGACTGCATCGGTCGCGGACTTCCAGAACTTGGCACGCGAGACCATTGCCGCGCTCAGGAAGCGCAGGATCCTGCCCCTCCTGGTGGGGGGGTCGGCCCTGTACGTCCACGCGATCCTGGACGAGTTCAGTTTCCCCGGGACGGATCCTGCAGTGCGGGCGCGTCATGAGGCGCGCCTCGCGGAGATCGGCTCGCAGGCCCTCCATGCCGAACTGGCGCAGCGCTCAACGCAAGCAGCAGCGGGCATCCTGCCCGGGAACGGGCGAAGAATCGTGCGCGCCCTCGAGGTGCTGGACCTCACCGGGGAGTTCACGCCACAGTTGCCGGAGTGGACCTATGCCCTGGACGGAGTCCTGCAGTTCGGGCTGGAATTGGAGCGGGGGGAGATGGATCGTCGCATCGATCACCGCGTGGACCAGATGTGGCGGGATGGCTTGGTTGACGAGGTGCGCGGCCTGCTGGGTGAGGGCCTGCGAGAGGGGCTCACGGCCTCGCGAGCACTCGGCTACCGACAGGTGGTCCAATTCCTGGACGGTGAGATCTCGGAAGACGAGGCTATGGCCCGAACCAAGTCCGGAACCCGACGGTTCGCGCGCAAGCAGCTGGCATGGTTTCGTCGCGATCCTCGTGTGACATGGCTTTCCGCAGGGGCAGAGGGGAATGTCGATGCCATTGTGGCGGCCGTCAGACAGCATGCTTGGTGAGCCGAGCAAGCGGCTCGTGCAGCGGTCACAAGTTGACCTGTTGAGGGAGTGACTCGCTACCGTGGTCAGCCATGAGGACCTGGAAGTTCGCCAAGGGACACGGGACGATGAACGACTTTGTCATCCTGCGAGACCGGCATGCCATGGTGAAGCTCACTGATGACGATGTGCGGCAACTCTGTGACCGACGCGCGGGAATCGGCGGAGACGGGCTGCTGCGGGTGACCTTGGCCTCTTCCATCCCCGGTTGGCAGGGTGATCCGGATCTCTGGTTCATGGACTACCGGAATTCGGATGGCTCCATCGCGGAGATGTGTGGCAATGGACTGCGGGTCTTCGTGCGCTACCTGCTCGAGGAAGACCTCGCCAGCGGCGAGGAGATCGTGGTTGCCACCCGGGCTGGCGTCAAGCGGGCCTGGCCGCTGATGGACGGTCGGATTCGCACCGATCTCGGCTCCGTCTCGTTGGCCGACGCACCCGTCCGGGTGGTCCTGGGCGCGCTCTCCTGGGATGCAACCGAGGTCAACGTGGGCAACCCCCATGCAGTTTGTTTTGTCGAGGAGTCTCAGCAGCTTGCGACCCTTGACCTCTCGCACGCCCCGCAATGGCAGCCGGCTGAGCGGTTCCCGGATGGGGCCAATGTCGAGTTCGTGGAGGTCCTGGCCGACGACCACATCCGAATGCGTGTGCACGAGCGAGGCTCCGGTGAGACGATGAGCTGCGGTACGGGAACCGTAGCTGCTGCCGCCGCCCACTGCCGACGGCTCGGCATCACCAGTGCCGAGGTTCGGGTGGACATTCCGGGCGGCTGGCTCGAAGTGGGGCTCGATGATGGGCAGGCCACCCTCACGGGGCCAGCAGTGCTCGTCGCCCATGGGGAGGCCCAGCTCGCCGACCTGTCCTGACCGGGGCAGTCGAAGCCAGCTGACGTCCCTCGTCGGCGCGCCGTCACAGAAGGCTCCGTGCGGCTCGCCGTCGGGGAATTCGCTGGTCTGATGCGCAGTCAGGTGACAAGCTTGTCCAACGATGACACGACGCCCCAAGCCCAGCCCTGGCCACGAGCCCGGTGACTTCGACGATTTCGACGACTACGCGCAGGACGAAGCCCTGCTCGATCCCTATGGTGCAGACCCTGAGGAGAATCACGACGGCCTGCAGCTCGACCTTGCCGAGCGGCTCTCGCTCAAACGCGTGGCGGGTATGTCCACCCAGGTGGATGACATCAGCGAGGTCGAGTACCGCGATCTCCAGCTGGAGCGGGTCGTGCTGATCAGCGTCTGGACCACCGGTTCCGAGAAGGATGCCGAGAATGCGATGACGGAGCTGAAGCTCCTGTCCGAGACAGCCGGTGCGCAGGTGCTGGAGGGCCTCATCCAGCGTCGCAAGTCGCCGGACCCTGCCACCTACATCGGCCGCGGCAAGGTGGACGAACTGCGTGAGGTGGTGGTGGCGACCGGAGCCGACACCGTCATCTGCGACGGGGAACTCCAGCCCGCACAGCTGCGAAATCTGGAGGACCGCGTCAAGGTCAAGGTGATCGACCGGACCGCACTGATCCTTGACATCTTTGCCCAGCATGCCAAGAGCGTCGAGGGCAAGACCCAGGTGGAGCTCGCGCAGTTGCAGTACCTGCGGCAGCGACTGCGCGGTTGGGGTGGCAACCTGTCCCGGCAGGCCGGTGGTCAGGCGGCCGGGGGTGCCGGCATCGGTGGCCGCGGCCCCGGTGAGACCAAGATCGAGACGGATCGCCGACGGATCAACACCCGGGTGGCCATCCTGAGGCGTCGCATGCGGGACCTGGACGCCACTCGTGAGAACAAGCGCGCTGATCGCCGTCGCAATCGCATCCCGTCGATCGCCATCGTCGGCTACACCAATGCCGGCAAGTCATCCCTGCTGAACCGGATCACCGATGCCGGTGTCCTGGTGGAGAATGCGCTCTTCGCGACGCTGGACCCCACCACTCGCCGACACACCACACCGGACGGTCGCGTGTACACGCTGACCGACACGGTCGGCTTCGTGCGGCACCTGCCCCACGATCTGGTGGAGGCCTTCAAGTCCACCCTGGAGGAGTCTGCAGAGGCAGACCTGCTCCTGCACGTGGTGGACGGTTCCGATCCGGACCCGGTGGGACAGATCAATGCAGTGCGTACGGTGCTGAACGACATTGAGGCCAATGAGGTCCCCGAGCAGCTGGTGATCAACAAGATCGACGCGGCAGAGCCGGAGACCCTGCAGATGCTGCGCACCCAGTACCCCGATGCCGTCTTCGTGTCGGCCCGAACTGGGCAGGGGATCGCCGAGCTCAAGGCCATCGCCGAGAGTCGCCTGCCGAGCCCCGAGGTGAGCATCACAGCTCTCATTCCCTATGAGCGGGGAGACCTGCTGGACAGGATCCACCGCAATGGGCAGCTGGTGACACTGGAGCACACGGGTGAGGGCACTCGGGTCGTCGCGCGAGTGCACCCGGACCTGGGGGGAGAGCTCAAGCCTTTCGAGGTGCCTGCCGGGTAGTGTTGGCTGGTGCCTGAAATCCAGAAGAACTCCGGTGGCAGCGCCACGTCCACCGACGTGTTGCGGGCGGCAGTGGAGTCGATCGGCGGCACGCCCCGCGCTGGGCAGCAGGCGATGGCCAGCGCCATCGAGCAGTCCATCGAGACTGGCGAGCACCTCCTGGTGCAAGCCGGCACGGGTACCGGCAAGTCGCTCGGGTACCTGGCGCCTGCACTCCTGCACGTCCAGGGGACCAAGCAGCGCATCGTGATCGCCACGGCGACCCTCGCGCTGCAGGCACAGCTGGCCACCACAGACATTCCCAATGCCCTGAAGGCGGTCCGCAAGGTCACGGGCGGTGAGCCTGCCCACGCGATCCTCAAGGGCCGCACGAACTATGCGTGCCTGCTGAAGACCAGGGAAGGGATTGCCAACGAGCAGGACACCTTGTTGGGTGGTGCAGAGCTGGCGGACAACCTCAAGGATTCGAGCGCGGACGCGGAGTCCGTGTTGGGCGCCGAGGTCCTGATGTTGAGGGAGTGGGCCGAGGAGCAACTGGCTCAGGGAGGGCTGGCGGACCGCGACGATGCCCCTGCCCACACTCCTCGAGCCTGGGGGCTGGTCTCGATGCCGGTGCGCGAGTGTCTCGGGGCGCAACGTTGCCCGCACGGTCAGGAGTGTTTCGTCGAGGCCTCCCGGGAGAAGGCCCGAGTGGCCCAATTGGTTGTCACGAACCATGCGCTGCTGGCCATCGATGCCATGCACGGCGGAACGGCCCTGCCGGAGCACGAGATCGTCATCATCGACGAGGCCCACGAATTGGTTGGTCGCGTCACTGGCGCGGCCAGTGCAGAACTCAGCCCCCAACTGGTCGATCGGGTGGCCAAGCGCACACTGCCCTGGCTGAGCGATGATCTGGGACTGGAGTTCCTGGAATCAGCAGACATCCTGCGCGCCGCCCTCGATGACACGGAACCGGGCAGGATCGAGGACCCGGGTGTGATGACCACTGCCTTCGAGTCCATCCGTGATGTCAGTCGACGGGTGGTGTCCGGCCTTGGCGGAAAGGCTGGTGACAAGGGCCGCAAGGACGTTGATCCGGAACAGCAGCAGGCCTCGGCCGCCGCCAAGGAGGTCTTCGACATTGCGGAGCGGATGGCCGATCTGTCCACGAATGACGTGGTGTGGGTCAGCGAGAGCGAGCGCTTTGGTCGGCAGGCACAGGTGGCGCCCCTGAGCGTGGCTGGCCTCATGCGGGAAAGGATCCTGTCCGAGACCACGACGATCATGACGTCCGCAACCCTGAAGATCGGTGGCGACTTCAACCAGGTGGCCCATCAGATCGGCTTGCGCAAGGCAGATCGTCTGGAAGGTGACCGACACGATCCGGACAATCCGCTCGCGTGGCGAGGGCTCGATGTGGGCACGCCATTCGACTACCAGCGTCAGGGGATCCTGTACTGCGCAACCCACCTCCCCAATCCCCGGCGCGAGGGAATCACTCCCGAGGCACTCGACGAGATTGCCGAACTGGTCTGGGGAGCTGGCGGTCGAACGCTGGGGCTGTTCGCGTCCCAGAAGGCTGCCGAGACGGCAGCTCGGCACGTGCGTCAGCAACTTCCCAAGATGACGATCCTGTGCCAGGGCGACGCGCAGCTCTCGGAGCTGACCAGACAGTTCATCGCAGAACCCGAGGTGAGTCTGTTTGGCACTGTCTCGCTGTGGCAGGGCGTCGATGTTCCGGGGGAGACCTGTGAGTTGGTGATCATCGACAAGATCCCCTTTCCCCGGCCTGATGACCCCCTGATGCAGGCGCGGCAGAAGGCAGTGGCGGAGGCCGGCGGAAATGGATTCATGGCGGTGCCGGCGACCCATGCGGGGCTGCTGATGGCCCAAGGGGCGGGCCGGTTGATCCGACGGGTGAGCGACCGAGGGGTTGTGGCCGTGCTTGACCCGCGACTGGTCACCGCGCGCTACGGGTCCTTCCTGCGGGCATCGATGCCGGACTTCTGGATGACTCGCGATCGTGAGGTGGCGGTACAAGCCCTGCGCCGTCTGGGGGAGGCCCGCGGCTGAGGGTGATCGGCCGCGAGACATCCGCCATGGGCGGACCGCGTCAGATGCGACGCATGACTGCGACCACCTTGCCCAGGATGCTGGCGTGGTTGCCGTCGATGGGGGAGTAGGCCTCATTGTGGGGCAGGAGCCACACCTGCCCGGGCTTCTTCTGCAGGGTCTTCACGGTCGCCTCGTCATCGAGCAGTGCCGCCACGATGTCTCCATTGTCCGCATCGGGCTGCTGGCGCACCACGACCCAGTCCCCGTCGCAGATGGCTGCGTCCACCATCGAGTCCCCATGCACCTCGAGCATGAAGGTCGTGCCGCTGCCCACGAGCTGCTGGGGGAGGGCGAAGACCTCCTCGACATGCTCCTCGGCCAGGATTGGGCCGCCTGCTGCGATCCGACCAACCATCGGGACGTTCACCGCACTCGGGAAGGCGTCATTGATCCCAGTGGTGTCAAAGGCGCCCTCCGACGCAGCTGCAGGGGTCGGCTTCGGCTGCATCGAGGGGGGTAGATGGATCTCCATGGCGCGTGGCTGGCCGGGGGTCCGGCTGATGAACCCCTTGATCTCCAACTGCTTCAGCTGGTGGGCCACGCTCGACGAGCTGGCGAGGCCAGCGGTGTCCCCGATCTCTCGAATGCTCGGGGGGTAGCCACGTTGTGCCGTTGTGTCGCGGATGATCTCGAGCACACGCCGCTGACGAGGGGTGAGTCCGTCGACGTCGGCAGGGCCGTCGGGCAGTGCCTTGGGGCGTCCGGGACCGGACAGCTCGCGCCTGACGTCCTCGTCCGAGGGTCGTCCGACCGGTCGGCGCGTCGATCGACGCGGCGTGCTCTGCTTCTTCTCCCCAGTGGCCATGGAAGAAGAATAGTTGGCGCAGGCGCCGCAATCAAACATCTGTTCGAAGTTGCTGTGGGTGTGGGCAGTGATGGGTCGCCGAAGCGACTGGGGGATTGTGGTCGAGCGCACCCCGGGAGCGAAAACTGTCAGAGGCTGCTGGTTGGCTCATGAGTGCTCGAACGATGCCGAGGATCGATCTCATTAGAACAGGGGTTTGATTCAAGTGTTCGGACGGGCTACCTTAGATCCATCGAACATCTGTTCGAGGCGCGGATGGCGTCTCGGGCGGTTCGCCAAGACAGAGGAGCACTCATGAACGCAACGTTGACCAAGGTTGGCACCGTCACCCCGGTGAAGCACCGTCGGCGCGGGCGCAACCAGCTGCGTGGGCCCATCGCCCATCCGCAGCGAGTGGTGTCTCCGGGAGGGCGTCCGGTGGGGGTTCCGGTGCCCACGGGAGTGGGGCTTCCTGTTGAAGGATTCCCCAAGCCCCACCGCGGTGGTGGAGTGCACGCTGCGCAGGGCGGGGTGCGGCTGACGGATCGGGGGGTCGCCGTGGTCGTGGCTCTGCTGGCGGCGATTGCCCTGGCTGCCGTCGTGATCGGTGTGTCGCAATTCCTGTCGATCAGCAATGCGCCGATCCAGGACGATGCGCCATCCGGTGCGGTCGTCTCCTCTCAGCGCGCCTGATCGTCGCCCCGTTCCCATCGTCTGGGCTCGGGGCAGCTCAGTTTCTTCTGGTCGAGGGTGCGGGCCGGCCGGTCCCTGGTTGTCCGGTGAGCGACGAAGGGCCCCGGCGGTATGCCGAGGCCCCTCGTGGTGCAGGAGGGTGGAGCGGGGTCCGTATGTGGTTTCGGGGTAGGTCAGTCGTCGACGACGACCGTCTTCATGATCTTGTCGGCGAAGGTCTGGCGCTTGGAGTCCCAGATCGGAAACAGATAGCCCAGATTGCAGATCACTTCGTCGAGTGTGTGGACGATGTCGCGCAGGAAGGCCTTGCCAACCCCGATCGGCTCGCCGGTCGCCTCGGCGACCAGTCGGTTGTTCATCACCTGACGGCCAATGGACTTGCCCGTCTTGCCTGCGCGGTACCAGCGATTCCAGAAGTTGAAGGCGAAGGCCGCGAGGAAGAAGATCGCCACGATCACCGGGTTGCCCGCCGAGATGACCTCGCCCGTGACCTCGTCGGTCCGGGGCAAGGAGACGGAGCCGATGCCTGCCAGGATGCCCGTGGGGATGGTGTCGATGAGATAGCCCAGGACTCGCCGGAACCATCCGGTGAGGTTCTTGGTTGGGCCCTGCTGGTAGGGGTACTGGCCGTAGTCAGCGTGTCCGTACCTGGTCTGTGCGGCGTTGGCCTCGAAGGGGTTCTGGCCATACGGGTTCTGTCCGTAGGGGCTCTGTCCGCCTGGGGACTGGTCGTACTGGCCTTGCTGATACGAATTCTGGTTGGCCGGGGGCTGCCCGTAGGTGCCCGGTGTGGCCTCTGCGTAAGGGTTCGCGGTCGGCTGCTGCGGAGCATCGAACTGGGGGCCCGTCGACTCACCCGACGAGGCATAGGGATTGCTCGGTGGCTCACCTTGTGGGTTCCAGGGGTTCGTGTCCGGATTCTTCGGGGAATCGGTCATGGTCATCTCCAGTCGGGATTTGGGGTACTTGTGATGGTAAGGGGCTGTGGGGACAGCGGACCGCGGGACGCTCCGTGGGGTGGGCGCTCCACAGGCGCCGAACAGCCTGGACGTGAGCGGGTCCGTTCCTGTGCGATGGTTTGCTGTCGGCGTGGGAGAGGAGGGCAGGATCGACACGAATCCTGCGTCCTGGCCCACGCAGGGCAGGGGCCTCGTCTGGAAGACTGGGTCCGTGGAGACCCCCGGCCAGCCCTTCGAGCCGGCTCGTGCGCTGCGCGGAGTGCTTGGCCTGCTGGCTGTCGGTGGCGTGCAATTGGCGTCAGTTGCGGTCTTCGGGCGAGGCCTTCCCTGTCCCCTGCGCGAGTTCACGGGGCTCTTGTGTCCGGTCTGCGGGGTGACCACCGCGGCAATCCACCTCATGCATGGGGACTGGGTGGCCGCTTGGTGTGCCAACCCCTTCATGATGGTGGTTGGGGTTGTTCTGGGAGCCTGCACGGTCGCCTGGCTCGTCGCACTCGCTGGCGGCCCCGCACTTCGTCCTCCTGCTTGCTGGGGGCGGTTCACCATGGACAGGGTGCTCCTGCTGCTTCTGGGGCCAGCACTCGTCTTCATGGTCATGCGCAACGTCGTCTGATGGGCCGCGGTGGCGGGATTTTCGGTGCTGTGACCACGCTCGTCAAGCAGGCTCGCGGTCAGGCAGCCGAACTCGCCGCTGGCCACCCGACACGCCGCCGAACACGCCCTCGATTGGGTTTGATTGTCCGACGAGCTGGTCCTAGAGTGTCCATATCTTGTGGTTGGGGCTCGGGGTTCTCACCACAACTAGTGGTTCAAGCGTTCGCCTGTCCACGGCGTCATCCACATCGCAAGGCCGCCGACGGGGGGTTCCCGTCGTCCTCGCCATGCCCAGATCCCGAGAGGAGTTCGTAACGTGCACTGCCCTTTCTGTCGGCACCATGACTCACGCGTTCTCGACTCCCGCGCCACTGACGACGGCTGCAGCATCCGACGTCGCCGTCAGTGCCCTTCCTGTGAGCGGCGCTTCACCACCATCGAGCAGATGCAGCTCTCCGTGCTGAAGAAGACTGGCGTGGTGGAGCCCTTCAACCGCGACAAGGTGGTCTCCGGTGTGCGCAAGGCCTGCAAGGGTCGGCCGGTCAGCGAGGCCGACCTTGCCCGATTGGGGCAGCGCGTCGAGGAAACCCTACGGGCGAGCGGACTCGCTGAGATCCCCACCGACGAGGTGGGGGTGGCCATCCTGGAACCGCTACGTGAACTCGACCAAGTCGCCTATCTCCGCTTTGCCAGCGTCTACAGACATTACGCCGGAATAGAGGACTTCGAGGAAGAGATCCGTCGTCTTCGCGACGGTCTGGCCTCCTCCTGATCCACCACGACCCCTCAACGGCTGGGAGCCGTCCGGCCCCCGGCACCAGCAAGACCCGCACCAACCGCCATCAAGCCTCGCCGCCACCAGGCGGCCGCCACAACGATTCGCCCCGAGGATAAGGAAGCAGCATGACCGACAACACCAGGACGGCACGTCGCCAGCCCGCCAAGAAGGCCGCGGGTCTGACCATCGAGCGTGTCTTCTCCACCGAGGGTGTGCACCCCTATGACGAGGTGACCTGGGAGAAGCGCGATGTCGTGCAGACCAACTGGAAGACGGGGGAGACCGTCTTCGAGCAGAAGGGCGTGGAGTTTCCGGAGTTCTGGAGCCTGAACGCCTCCACCATCGTCACCACGAAGTACTTCCGCGGCGCTCTGGGAACCGAGCAGCGCGAGACCGGGCTCAAGCAGCTCATCGATCGCGTGGTCAACTCGTACTCGAAGGCCGGTCTGGAGCACGGCTACTTCGCCACCGCGAACGATGCCCAGATCTTCGAGGACGAGCTGCGCTGGATGCTGCTGCACCAGTACTTCAGTTTCAACTCGCCGGTCTGGTTCAACGTCGGTACCTCCAGCCCGCAGCAGGTCAGCGCCTGCTTCATCCTGAGCGTGGATGACTCCATGGACTCGATCCTCAACTGGTACAAGGAAGAGGGCTTCATCTTCAAGGGCGGCTCTGGGGCCGGTCTGAACCTGTCGCGAATTCGTTCCTCCAAGGAGCTGCTGAGCTCCGGCGGAACCGCTTCCGGTCCCGTCTCCTTCATGCGCGGCGCTGACGCCTCCGCGGGAACCATCAAGTCCGGCGGCGCCACCCGACGCGCCGCGAAGATGGTCGTCCTGGACGTCGACCACCCGGACATCGAGGAGTTCATCGAGACGAAGGCGCGTGAGGAGGACAAGATCCGCGCCCTGCGCGATGCCGGCTTTGACATGGACCTCGGCGGCAAGGACATCACCAGCGTCCAGTACCAGAACGCCAACAACTCGGTGCGCGTCAGCGACGAGTTCATGGAGGCCGTCGAAGCCGATGCACTCTTCGGTTTGAAGGCCCGCGGTGACGGTCGCGTCATCGAGGAGGTCAAGGCCAAGGAGCTCTTCGAGAAGATGGCCCGTGCGGCGTGGGAATGCGCTGATCCCGGCATTCAGTACAACGACACGATCAATGACTGGCACACCAATCCCGTCACCGGGCCCATCACCGCCTCGAACCCGTGCAGCGAGTACATGAGCCTGGACAACTCGTCCTGCAACCTGGCCAGTCTGAATCTGCTGAAGTTCCTGGGAGAGGACGACGTCTTCGACGCCGAGCGCTTCACCAAGGCCGTCGAGATCATCATCACTGCGATGGACATCAGCATCTGCTTCGCTGACTTCCCGACCGAGGCGATCGGCGAGACCACCCGCAACTTCCGCCAGCTGGGCATCGGTTACGCCAACCTGGGCGCCCTGCTGATGGCCCTGGGGCTGGGCTATGACTCCGAGGGTGGCCGCAAGCTGGCCGCTGCCATCACGTCCTTGATGACGGGCACCTCCTACCGTCGCAGCGCCGAGCTCGCTGCCGTCGTCGGCCCGTACAACGGCTATGCGGAGAATGCCCAGGCGCACCAGAAGGTGATGCGCAAGCACCAGTCGGCCAACGATGCGCTCAAGCCGCTGCACACGAACGACAGTGTCGTGACCAAGGCAGCGACCGAGCAGTGGGAGCAGGTTGTCACGTTGGGAGCCAGCAATGGTTTCCGCAATGCGCAGGCCTCCGTGCTCGCCCCCACCGGCACGATCGGCTTCATGATGGACTGCGACACCACCGGTGTCGAGCCCGACTTCAGCCTCGTGAAGTTCAAGAAGCTGGTCGGCGGCGGGTCGATGCAGATCGTCAACCAGACCATCCCGCGTGCGCTCAAGAACCTGGGCTATGGCACCGAGGATGCGCAGCAGATCGTCGACTACATTGCCGAGCACGGCCACGTGATCGACGCTCCGGCGCTCAAGCCCGAGCACTACGAGGTCTTCGACTGCGCAATGGGAGCCCGCGCCATCGCTCCCATGGGGCACGTGCGCATGATGGCGGCCGTCCAGCCCTTCCTGTCCGGTGCCATCAGCAAGACCGTCAACCTGCCCGAGTCGGCCACGGTGGAGGAGATCGCCGACGTCTACATGCAGGGTTGGAAGCTCGGTCTGAAGGCTCTTGCCGTCTACCGTGACAACTGCAAGGTCGGGCAGCCGCTCTCGGATGGCAAGAAGGATGCGGGCAAGGCAGACGTGGTCGAGGCTGCCGCCGCACCGGCACCGGCCCCCGAGGTGCGCGTGGAATACCGTCCGCGTCGCCGTCGCCTGCCCAAGAGCCGCGCCGGACGCACCACGTCCTTCACGGTTGCCGGGGCGGAGGGCTACATGACCTCCAGCGAATACCCCAATGGTGAGCTGGGTGAGGTCTTCCTCAAGCTTGGCAAGCAGGGTTCCACCCTGGCCGGTGTGATGGATGCCTTCTCGATCGCGATTTCCATCGCCCTGCAGTACGGCGTTCCGCTGGAGACCTATGTCCAGAAGTTCACGAACCAGAAGTTCGAGCCCGCCGGCATGACCGACGATCCGGATATCCGCATCGCCCAGTCGATCATGGACTACATCTTCCGTCGCCTGGCGCTGGACTACCTGTCCTTCGACGAGCGGTCCGAGCTGGGCATCTACACCTCGGCGGAGCGTGCTCGCTATGTCGAGACCGGCTCGTACATCAGCGAGGAGGACGAGGCCGCCATGCCTGAGTCCGAAGCGCTCAAGAATGACGCCGGCGACGACATTCGCACCGACGAGGGCGGCCCGGTCCAGCCGTCGCTGATCCAGGCCACCCCGCGGGTTGAGCAGGAGACGGTGGGATCCGCACACACCACGACGGAGATGATGGAGGGCCTGACGGGCCACGCCATCGACGCTCCGCTGTGCATGACGTGCGGCACCAAGATGCGCCCCAGTGGCTCGTGCTACGTCTGCGAGGGCTGCGGCTCCACCAGCGGCTGCAGCTGACCCCGACGCGCCAGGCGCCCGGTCCCCAAGCCAGTGGGGCCGGGCGCCCGACCGTTCGCGCGGCGGGTGGGCGGCCTGCCGGCCGAGCAGGGCGGTTCTGTGGCGACCCCGCGCCGAGAGTCAGGATCCGTGCACCAGGCGGGCGATCTGTTCAGCGGTCCGGACAGAAGCGACGATCGTCGTGCCGTCCGGATACTCGTGGTCCAGACCACGGACCACGGCACCGGCCTCGGTGCATATGAGGGTGGCGGCGGCGATGTCCCAGACGTGCACGCCCCGCTCGTAGTAGGCGTCGAGCTGCCCGCTGGCCACGTGGCAGATGTCCAGGGCCGCCGCACCCGCCCGCCGGATGTCGCGGACCTGAGGCAAGACGCGCGTCAGCACCTCGGCCTGCTGCGCGCGCACCGACGACTCGTAGCCAAAACCGGTCGCCACCAGGCTCTGGTCGAGCGTCTGGGCCGGCGTGAACCGCAGCTCTGTCGCGTGATCGTCGCGCCACTGCCGGGCACCACCGCCCCGGTGGGCGCTGAAGGCCTCGCCGAGCAGGGGAGCGACCACCGCTCCGGCCAGCGGTTCCCACGCGCCGTCAACCGCGGGATCGCCCAGAACGGCCGCCACGGAGACGCAGAAGGACGGGATTCCATAGAGGTAGTTGACGGTTCCGTCGATGGGATCCACCACCCAGGTGACGCCCTCCTGCACGGTGTTGCGCAGACCCTCCTCCCCGAACTGTCCATCGTCGGGGCGCAGCTCGGTGAGCATCTGGGAGGCCAGTTCCTCGCAACGCCGGTCCATGATGGTCACCACGTCAGTGGCCGAGGACTTGGTGGCCGCGACGTCCAGCGCCTCCGGGCGTTCCTCGGTGACCAGCCGGGCACAGGCCTGCGCCACCTCGAGGGCGACGTGCTCCAGCGCCTGCAGGTCGATCGTCGCCGAGTGAGCGCGGCCGTGATCGGAAGGGGTGGGATTCTGGTGGCGATTGCTCATGCCACCATCATCGCCTGCCCGGTGCTCAGTTGCCGTTCTCGGTGCTCTCCACCGGACGCTGCGAGAGCTCCTGGTCGAGACGAAGGAGTCCGGGGCCGTCGTCGTTGATCATCGTGATGCGCCCGATGATCTCGCTGACCGTCGACTCCTCTTCGAGCTGCTCGGTGAGGAACCAGTTGAGCAGTGGACGGGAATCCAGATCGCCCGCCGCCTCGCACTCCCGGTAGAGGTCGCGGATGGAGTCCGAGACCTTGTTCTCGTGGTCCAGAGCGGCTTGGAAGACGTCCAGCGGGCTCATGGACGCCTTGGTCTTGGGAGCTGCCACCGCACCGATGCGAGGATGGTTGTCGCGATCCAGCAGGTGGTCGATGAACTTGTTGGCGTGCACGATCTCCTCGTCGGCCTGGTGCCTGAGCCACGCTGCCATGCCGGGCAGGTCCTGGGCATCCATCTCGATGGCCAGCTGCCGGTAGACCGTGGAGGCCTCCAGCTCGAGGGTGATCTGGGCGTTGAACTTGGTCTCGAGTTCCTTGGAGAGCTTCATGTTCCAAGCCAACCATCATGGTGGGCGCAGGTCGATTGATTCGCCCCAGAGCGAAGGGGCGGCCCTCCACTAGGGTGGAGCAATGGCGAGTGTCCTGGGCGGTTTCTTCACGATCTGGGCCGTGGTCGCCGTCGGGTGGCTGCTGGCCCATCTCCGCGTGCTGGATGCGAGTTCCCAACTGGTCCTGAGCAAACTCAGCTTCTATGGCGGCAGCCCCGCGTTGATGCTCACGATGATGGCCACCGCGGACGTGCGGCGGATCTTCGCCTGGAATCTGTTGGTGACCGTGCTGGCCACCGTCCTGACAGGTCTGCTGACGGTGGCGCTGCTGCAGTGGGTCCTGCGCGGTGAGGACGGCCAACCACACGGGCTGGGGCACCGGGCCATTGCCACCTTCTGCGCCTGTTACGTGAATGCCGGCAACATGGGTCTGCCCATCGCCGCCTACGTCCTGCATGACGTGACGTGGGTCGCGCCCCTGCTGCTGGTCCAGGTGGCGGTGCTGCAGCCCTTTGGGCTCGCCTTCCTGGACATCGATGCCGCCCGACGCGACGGCAACAGGTTGTCACTGATGGCCAACCTCACGCTGCCCCTGCGCAATCCCATGACGATGGGGGTGCTCCTGGGACTGGCGATCAACCTGCTCGGCCTGCGGATCCCGGACTTGCTCAACCAACCGCTGCTGATGCTGGGCGGCCTGACGGTGCCGACCATGCTGATCGGTTTCGGCGTCTCCCTCCGGCTGGGGCCGCTGCCGGGCAAGGGACCGCTGTTCACGGAAACCCTCGTCCTCAGCGGCATCAAACTTTTCGTCCAGCCGATGCTCGCCCTGGTCCTGGCCCGGATCTTCCAGCTGGACCAGACCACGACCCTGGCGGTGCTCGTCCTGGCCGGACTGCCTACGGCGCAGAACGTGTTCAACCATGCCGTGCGGTACCAGCGGTCCGTGGTGCTCGCCCGAGACATCGTGTTCATCACGTCGATCCTGTCCATCGTCACGATCTCCGTCATGGCGCTCCTGGTGGGCTGAGCCCGCCACATTCCGGCGATGCGCTGGCGGGCCAGGCGCCCACCTGTCTGTGCTGGCAGGACAGTGCACTAGGTTGGAGATGGATGGCTTTGTGACGCCGCAGCGATGAGGAGAGGTCATGACGGAAGAACTGGTTCCCGAGGACGCCTTCGACTTCGACGCCAGCACGAACCAGGCCTGGGCGCTGTTCGGGGAACGGCTCGCCGAGGTGGTCTCCGTGATCGAGGACGGTGGCACTCTGGTGGTGGGCACCGGGGCAGCCGACGAAGGGGCTCCGTACGTGCGGTTCACGTGTGGGGTGCGCCCCTCCCGAGAGGAGCTTCCCACCGTGGTGGCAGAGGCCTCGACGAATGCATCGCTGGGCGAGCGTTACCACTTGACCCCATCCCAACTGGCGGAGCTGTTGGACCTGGGCTGGCGTGAGCCGGCTCCCGGTGGACCCGGCAGTCCCAACCTGTGGGCCGAGCACGTCCAGGACGAGACCAGCGATCTGGCTGATCTGGCGCTGGCCACGCTGCGAGATGTCTTCGGGGTGCCGCACCCGGTCTTCCTGGCCCCCGACCAGCTGGCCGAGATCCTGGCTCCAGCGCCGTCCGTCGTGGAGGGCTCCGCTGAGCGGCTGGTGGCTCCCGCGCCTCGGGATGCGGTCGCCGTCACCTGGCCCTCGAATCGTGAGGAACTGGTGGAGCTGGTGCGCGCGCAGTTGGCCGCCATGTTCGGTCATGAACCACTGCGCGACGACGAGGGTGACTTCGCCATTCGCGTGGGTTCCGGCATGGTCTTCGTGCGGTGCACGGCCGATGCCCGCGAGGTGCTGCTGTTCTCCGTCCTGGTTCATGATCTGGAGGGCCGCGGTCGCGCCGTCGAGGTGCTGAACGACCTCAACTGTGAGTCGCGGTTTGGACGCTTCGCCCTCTACAAGGACCGGGTCTTCGTCAGTATGAGCCTGCTCGCACGGCCCTTCGTCGCACAACACCTGGAGGAGGGCGTCACCATCGTCAGTCAGATCACCGACGGCATCGACGACGATCTGGCCGCCAAGCTGCGGGGGCGGGTCACCTTCACCGAGGACGAGTGACCGATAGCATCGTGACAGGACGAGCAGTGCTGCCGTGTCGGCCACGATCGTCACACGACGCCACGAGGGAGGACCACCATGTCAGACGGCCATTTCGAGGTTCTGGAAGCGGATGAGTGCCGACAGCTGCTCACCGAGGCCACAGTGGGACGGCTGGCCTTCGACGGCCCCGACGGCCTGACCATCCTCCCGTTGTCCTACACCGTCGACGGTGAGCTGCTCATCATCCGCACGGCCGACGGCACGCAGCTGTCCCAGCTGGATGACGAGGCCCCGGTGGCCTTCGAGGTGGACGACTTCGACCAGCAGACCACGAATGGTTGGAGCGTTCTGGTGCGTGGACGCCTGGTACACGTCAGCGAGGACCAACTTTCGATGGACTTCACCACACCGACCCCGTTCGTTCCCGGGCTGCGTGAGGTGGTTCGCGGCGTGAGCCTGGACCGGGTGGGCGGTCGCGCCGTCGCGAACGGCTGAGACGCGCCGCATTCTGCACCCCGAAGCTCTTTGGGCTTGTGGGAGTGGGACAATGGCATCAGGACCGCCCGGCACCGTCGCCGGCGTCGACAAGGAGATGATGGCCATGAGTACCTCTGCCAATGACCACACCGCGTCCATCACGGGACCCCGGGTCCTGGTGGGCGTCGACGGTTCCGAGGACGGACTGCGGGCCGTCCGCTATGGAGTGGGATCTGCCCAGCGACGCAATGCAACCCTGCACCTGGTCCATGCCGTGGACGACGCCGTTCTGGCCGGGGCGTGGGGAGTGGTCTACGACCCCAGTGCACTGCAGGCCGCTGGTGAGCAGGCCAACCGGGCCGCGATCGACCTGGCACTGGCCCAGGGGCTGCCCGAGGACAGGATCCATGCCGAGGTGGTGCTCGGCAATGCCGCCGCGGTGCTGAGCCGTCTCAGTGAGGGGGCCGACGTGATGGTCGTCGGGCGTCGGTCCGTGAGCGGTCTGGAGCGCATGTTCATCGGCTCCACCAGTGTGGCCGTCGCCGACGCCGCGCACTGTCCCGTGGTGGTCATCTCTGCGGCGGCGACCCCGGGCCCCACGGGCGGTCTTGGACGCATCGCGGTGGGCGTGGACGCCCAGAACCATTCCCCGGCGACGCTCGAGTGGGCGATGGCGGAGGCCGAGCGTCGCGGTGTCACCCTGGAGGTGGTGCACGTCGCCAAGAATGACGAGACGGCCGTGGTGGGGGAGCAGGTGGCCGTGGCCGCCCAGGATGGCATCAACACCATGCTCGAGCCGCTGCGCGCCAGGCATCCCGAGGTTCCCGTGGAGGTGCGCGTCGCGACGGGCGCTCCGGTGGACGAACTGGTTGACACCTCCGCGAACGTGGACCTGCTCGTCCTGGGTGTGCAGCGGACGAAGCTGCTCGGCATCCATCTGGGTGGCGTGATGCGTGCGACGATGGCGCACGCCCAGTGCCCGGTGGCGCTGGTGAAGTGAGCCTGGCCGGCGTGCTCAGGCCGGTGGGACCAGCTCGAGGATGATGGCCCTGCGCTCTTCACCCGACGGGCTGGTCCACGGCCTCTGTTCGCCGGTGCGTCGATAACCCAGGCGCTCCCAGAAGCCGAGTGCCTGGGCATTGCTGTCGACGACGGCGAGCTGCCAGCGACTGGCCGGACAGCGCGTGAGGAGCGTTTCGTGGAGGCGGCGGCCCACGCCACGACGGACGTGTTCCTCGTGTACCTGCAGGAGCCCCAGCCAGTTGGTGCCGGGATCAGGCCAGTCCAGCAGGACTATGGCGAGGCCCAGCAGGATGTCAGCGTCCCAGCATCCGAACGGGTGCAATTGCTCGGTTGACGTGCCCGGTGGCCGCGAGCTCAACAGGGCGTCGACGTCCCCAGCGCCGCTCGGCCTCCCATTGACCCGCACGGAGAAGCCGCCGTCGTGCAGCAGGACCTCTCCGATCTGGTGCCGGTCCTCAGGGCCCAGGGCTTTGATTCTCAGGTCCGGAACTTCTTCCTTCTCAGGCACGGACGTTCTGCCCGGACTGCCTGATGGCGAGGTCCTGTTGAGCCATTCGGCGCAGTGTTGCCAACAGCGGATCGAGCAGGACGGTTCCCAGGACCACTCGTCGAACCGCTCGTTGGGGATCATGTGGTACCGAGTCAAGGTCCACCCGGGCAATGTCCTCGACGGCGTCGGCATAGGCGTCCAGTCGGATCTCGTCCAGGTCAATTCCGGCTTGCTCTGCGGCCTGCCAAGCAACGGCCAGACTGCCAACCAATGGGTCATCGGTCTGAACCCGCCAGCCTCGGGCCGTGACCCACGCTTGGGCACGAGCGGTGTCATCGACGGGTGTCACGGGCAGTGGTGTGGCTCCAGCTGCGGCCGCCATCACGCCCAGGGATCCGCGGTTGGGCTCTTCGATGGCTTCGAGCACAGCACCCACCTGGGTCAGGGAGAGTCCGCCCACCTCCGTGAGTGCCCGCACCAGACTGGTGCGGTCCACATGGCTCTGGTCGTAGCTGGCCTGTGTCCGGGAGACCGGAGTTCCGGGGTGCAGCAGGCCGGCGCGTTGGTAGTACTTCAGCGTCGCGACGCTGACCCCGGTGGCCTCGGCGAGTTCCGACAGACGCACAGCTGACCTTCCTGTTGACATTGGGAGAGTAGCACTATCCAATATTGGGTAGTGGAGCTATCCAAGGAGTACCTGATGAACATGCAGCGTACTGTCCAGTCCGATCCGCCCCGTCGCACCAGAACGATCCAGTCCACCCACCCCATGACCCATGCCCATCGGGGACCGCTGGTGGTCTTCAACATCGGCATGACCATCCACAAGCCCCATCGTCCGGACCTCTGGCTGCCCGTGGCCAGAGCGATGCTTCCCATGTTGGAAGAGCTGCGCCAAGCGCGTGCGGGAGCCGCGGCGGGGCCGGGGGCGGATCCGGGCTTTCTCGGGGCGACGACGCTGATGGGCTCGCGGGGGCCGTGGGTGACGCAGTACTGGAAGGATGTCGAGAGTTTGTACCGCTACGCCCACGACGCCGAAAGGTCGCACCTGTCGGCCTGGCGACGGTTCAACCAGGCGGTTCGGCGCCATCCCGCTGCTGTCGGAGTGTGGCACGAGACCTTCGTCGTGCCTGAGGCTGGTGTTGAGTCGGTCTATGTTCACGGTGCCCGGGAAGGGTTGGCCCTCGCGGGCGGAGTGATTCCCGTCGAGCATCGCGGCCGCAGTGCCGCCGAGCGAATGGGCCAGGCGACCAGCCACGGTGAAAAAGTGGCCGTCCAGGTGCCCTGAGATCAGGCAGCCTTGTCGGCCACGGCGCGCATCGTCGCCAGATTGCGCAGGGTGATGAAGCTGGGTCGGACCAGCCGAGTGAGCGCCTTGGCGGCCCGGGAGTCATGGACCCGGCCACCGAAGTCGGCGAACAGGATGCCATCGCGCACCTCGAAGCGCTCCCAGTCACGGGCCAGAGGCTTCAGCTCGTCGGACAGCGACGAGGTCAGCGCAGCGGGGGAGAAGCCAAGGTGGACGCTCTTGGGATCGCCGTCGGGGAAGGGGTTGGCGTCGAGGAGCGCGGGCAGCCGACTGCCCTCCACCACGACCACCGGGATCTCGAAACCGAAGCGCTCGGTCAGGGAGCTGGCCAGGAGCTGCTGGTCGGCTCCGACGGTTGACGCACAGCGGTAGATGAGATTGCCCGACTGGAGATGGGTCGACACGTCGGTGAAGCCGAGTTCGGTGGCCAGTTCGCGCAGCTCGGCCATGGCGACACGATGGCTCCGGCCCAGGTTGATGCCCCGCAGCAAGGCAACTCGAGCGCTCATCTTGATCCTTCCGCTCTGGTCGACCCATCGTGGCACAGCGAAAGACGCCCGGAGCACAGTGGTGCGTGGAAGTGCAGATGAGTCGGTGGGTGACCGTGGCCGGCACGGTCACCCACCCTCACCCTGTGGCGGTCAGCAGGAGGGTCAAGCGGGCGGACCCGTCAAGAGACCACTTTGTGTGTCAAACATTCTTGTGTGTCTCGGCTTGCGGGGGATTCCAGGTGCGTCCCCGGCGTCGGAAAGGGTCAGTGCGTGATCAGATGCCTGAGGTCTCGCGGACCCAACCACGAGCCAGGCTGAGGTCGGAGTACACGCCGGTCGCGCGGGTGGAGGTGGCCACGCGAGTCGGGAAGCTGTCCAGCTTCGAGGCGATGCCGACGATCTGACCATTGACCACCAGGGGGCCGCCCGAGTCGCCGGGCTGGGCGGAACCGTCGATCCCGCGCACCATGAAGCCGGGGGCGTAGTACTCGTCGATGCGCGGCCAGTCCGCCAGGAGATCCACGCGTGCGGACTTCAGTCCGTCGCCCCAGATCGGCTGACGAATGTCGTTGTAGCGGTAGCCGACGGTCCCGTAGCCGTAGACGCGGCCCTGCTGCCCCACAGAGGGCGTGAACGGGCGGTCCACCACCTTGCCATAGGACCACAGCGGCTTCTTCTGGGCGAGGTGGACCAGGGCCACGTCGCCCTTGCCGTAGTTGTAGTAGGCATCGGCCTGGACCCTGGTGCCGCCGGTGGTGCGGTTGTAGCCGTAGGAGACCGAGACCTTGTGCCCGGTGCCGGTCGTCGCGCCCTCGCGGGTGCAGTGCTCAGCGGTGACGATCCACTCGTCCGAGATGGCCGAACCGGTGCACGAGAAGCTTCCATCGGCGCGGTCGACGAAGACCTTGACGACCCATGGGGTGCTGTCCTGGGTGCCGCCCAGGATGGCGTTGGCGGGGGTGGGGGTGGCGGCGAGGGTACCGGCGGCGGTGGTGGCAGCCAGGGCGACTGTGATCAGTGTGCGGCGCATGAGGACTCCTTCACGTCATCGGTTCTTGCGTCGACTGGTCGATCGACGCGTGCATCTGTTCCGGATGTTCCCATGGCCAATGGATTTATGATCAGGTGAAGGTTTGCGTCGATGGCACAGCGACCCAACAAGCGTGACCGAATTCCGCTCGTCGACGCCGTGGGGCCGTGCGGCGGCAAGGCGCACGGAATGCGGTTGCGGGGCCGTCTAGGCTGGGACGGCCATGACCGCAGCTGACACCACGCCCCCCACCGCGCCTTCCCGGCAGCCCAGCCCGGCCAGTGAGCCGAGGCTCGACTTCGACCCGGCGCTCCCGATCGCCGAGCACGCCGATGAGATTGCCGAGCTGATCCGCGACCACCAGGTGGTCGTCGTCGCTGGTGAGACGGGCTCGGGCAAGACCACGCAGCTGCCCAAGATCTGTCTGAAGCTGGGCCGCGGGCGCATCGCACACACCCAGCCACGGCGCATCGCCGCCCGCACCGTCGCCGAGCGCATCGCGCAGGAGTGCGACACCCCGCTGGGGGACCTGGTGGGCTACCAGGTGCGCTTCACCCGCAAGGCGGGCAAGGACACCCGGGTCAAGGTGATGACCGACGGCGTGCTGCTCGCGGAGATCACCCACGACAAGTTGCTGCGCCGCTACGACACGATCATCATCGACGAGGCGCACGAGCGCAGCCTGAACATCGACTTCCTGCTGGGCTATCTCAAGCAGCTGCTGCCCAAGCGCCCAGACCTGAAGGTCATCGTGACGTCCGCGACGATCGACACGGCCCGATTCGCGGAGCACTTCAGCGATCGGGCTGGCAGGCCTGCCCCGGTGATCGAGGTGAGCGGGCGCACCTACCCGGTGGAGATGCGCTATCGCCCCCTGACCGACGACGGCGTCGATCCGGACGACGGTGACCAGAACGACGGCATCTGCAAGGCCGTGAAGGAGCTCTCCCGCGAGGGCCTGGGCGACATCCTGGTCTTCCTCTCCGGCGAGCGCGAGATCCGTGACGCCGCCGAGGCGATCAAGGGATTGAAGCTACCCGACACTGAGGTCTTGCCACTGTTCGCCCGGCTGAGCGCTGAGGAGCAGCACCGGGTCTTCACTCCACACACCGGCCGCCGCATCGTCCTGGCGACGAATGTGGCGGAGACCTCGATCACGGTGCCCGGGATTCGCTATGTGATCGATCCGGGAACGGCGCGCATCTCGCGCTACTCGGCGCGCACCAAGGTGCAGCGGCTGCCGATCGAGCCGGTCAGCCAGGCCAGCGCCAACCAGCGAGCCGGCCGGTGTGGCCGTGTGGCGCCGGGCATCGCGATCCGCCTGTACAGCGAGGAGGACTTCCTCAGCCGCCCCGAGTTCACCGAGCCGGAGATCCTGCGCACCAACCTGGCCAGCGTGATCCTGCAGATGGCCGAGGCGGGGTTGGGCGACATCGGCTCCTTCCCTTTCGTGGAGGCCCCCGACCGGGGCCAGATCACCGACGGTTTGCGCCTGCTCGACGAGCTGGGGGCGCTGAAGCCGGGCAACCACTCGCACCCCCGACTCACCCAGATCGGCCACCGTCTGGCCCGGATCCCCCTGGACCCGCGTCTGGGCCGGATGCTTTTGGAGGCCGAGAAGCAGGGCTGTGTACGCGAGATGCTGGTGCTGGTGGCGGGCCTTGCCATCCCCGATGTGCGGGAACGGCCCGCGGAGAAGCGGGAACAGGCCGACCAGCTGCACCGCCGCTTCTGGACTCCGATGATGCCCGACGACTCCGCTGGTGGTGATTCCCGTTCCCCGAGCCCGTCGAGGGGCGAGGAAGGCCCCAAGCGCCACACGGCACACACCCGCGCCGCCGATCGCGTCGCGAGCACCGGGGGTGAACCGGATTCCGGCGGCGACATCATGGCGATGCTGCGTCTGTGGGAGTACCTGCGCCGCCAGCGCCGCGAACTCTCGGGCAATGCCTTCCGACGGATGTGTCGCGACGAGTTCATCCACTTCCTGCGCGTGCGCGAATGGGAGGACCTGCACGCCCAGCTGCGCGACATCGCCAAGGAGATCGGGCTGCAGCGCAACACGTCGCCGGCGCCTGACGACAAGGTGCTCACGGCGGTGCTCTCCGGCCTGCTCGGTCACGTCGGTCTGGCAGACCTGCGCGAGCAGGACCAGCCGAAGAAGGATCGCAATGGCAAGCGGCGCCGCTCCGGCCCCAGGGAATACTTGGGCGCTCGCGGTGCTCGATTCGCCATCCAGCCCGGCTCGGCGCTGGCCAAGAATCCGCCGCCGTTGGTGATGGCCGTCGAGCTGGTGGAGACCAGCCGACTGTGGGCCCGCACCGTGGCCGCGATCACGGCGGAACAGGTGGAGGAGGTGGCCGGAGACCTGCTCAAGCGGCAGTACTCCGAGCCACACTGGTCCACCAATTCGGGCTCCGTCGTGGCCTACGAGAAAGTCACGCTGTACGGCGTGCCGATCGTCGCGGAACGACCCGTCTCCTATGCCCGGATCGATCCGGCGGTGGCCCGCGAGATCTTCATCCGGTCTGCCCTGGTGGAGGGGCAGTGGCGCACCCGCCACCACTTCTTCCACCACAACCGCAAGGTACGCGAGCAGGCCGAGGAGTTGGAGGAGCGCAGCCGTCGGCGCGACATCACCGTCGATGACCAGGCCATCTTCGAGTACTACGACAAGCGCATTCCCGCCGAGATCGTCAGCGTCAACCACTTCGACGCCTGGCTTCGCCAGCTCAAGGACAAGCGCCTGCTGGAGATGGAACTCGACGACCTGTTGGCGCCGCAGGCCGACGAGGTGGACGCCGGGGCCTTCCCGGACCACTGGATCGTGCCGTCGTCCGGTGGCGGGGAGCTGCGGCTGGACATCGACTATGTCTTCGACCCCGGCTCCGGCCACGACGGCGTCTCGGTGACCATCCCGCTGGAACAGCTCAACCAGGTCAGCGCCGAGCCGTTCAGCTGGCAGGTCCCCGGTCTGCGCGAGGAACTCGCGACGGAGCTGATCCGCGCGCTGCCCAAGAGCGTGCGAACCAACTTCGTCCCCGCCCCGAACCATGCCCGCGCCGCCCTGGAATGGCTCGACGAGATGGCGAAGGTGGGACAGGGAGCGGACCACTCCCGTCGCTTCTGTGACGAACTGGGACGTGCGCTGCGCCAGCTCACCAGCGTCACGGTGGAGCCGCAGCAGTGGAATCCCGACGCTGTCCCCGAGCACCTGCGAGTGGCCTTCCGGGTGACCGAGAGCGGACGGGAGACCAGACGCAGCAAGGACTTCGCCGATCTGCGCCAGGATCTGGCGCGCAGGGTGACCCAGACGCTCACGAAGGCCAGTGCCAAGAAGGCCGTCACCGGAGCCACCGGCTGGACGATGGGTCCGATCGACCGGACGCTGTCCGTGGAGCGCAATGGAACCAAGGCAGTGGGATATCCGGCCCTGAAGGACGAGGGGGCCAGCGTCGGAGTGGAGGTGCTCGACACTGCCGAGCGGGCTTCGCAGTCGCACGCCCGAGGGCTTCGTCGACTCCTCGTGCTCACCCTGCCGGACCCGACCAAGTGGGTGGTGGGCCACCTGGACAATGCCGACAAGTTGGCGCTGGGAAATTCGCCCTATGCCAGCGTGCCGGCCTTGCTGGCCGATGCTCGCCTCAAGACCGCCGAGACCCTCGCTCGCAGATGGGCGGCAGAGAATCGCACCAGCCTCGACAACGTCCGTGACGCCGAGGCATACGAGAAGCTGGCCCTCTTCGTCCGGCAGGAGCAGGCTGATGCCATGAGGCAGGTGGTCTCGACGGCGGCCCAGACACTGCGGCACGAGACCGAGGCCCGGATGGCGATGAACGGCTTGTCCGCAGGCGACGTGCTGGACGACGTCACCGCCCAGCTGGAGAACCTGGTCTTCACCAACTTCATCAGCGCCACACCCGACCCGTGGTACCAGTACCTGCCCCGCTATGTTCGGGGGATCACCCTGCGCCTGGCGGGGGCTGCGGCCAATCCGTCGCGCGATCGGCAGGGCGCGGCCGTCATCGACGAACTGGAGTACGAGTATGCGGAGCTCTGCAGGGCGCAGCCACCCGGCCCACTGCCCAGCGCTGTGGAGGAGATCGGCTTCCTGATCGAGGAGCTGCGGGTCCAGCAATTCGCCCAGCAGCTGCGTACCTCGGTCACCGTCTCGCCCAAGCGGATTCGCAAGGCGATCAAGGAAGCCGGCTGACCCGGTTCTCCCGGGTGGTCACGCCCATCGGTGAATCACCGGGCTGTGGCTGCCCGCACCAGCTCACGCACCAGGGGTTCGGGGGACCGGCCGAGCCAGATGGCGCGCAGCTCGCGGGCCAGCGCGTCGGGCTCGGCCATCGTCACCCGGAGGAGGCGTCCCTGCTGCAGGGCACCGTGTACGGCCAGTTCGCTGAGCACGGCAGGTCCAGCTCCTGCGGCGCAGGCCTCCAGGACGGCGGTGTTGCTGCTCAGCACCAGGGTGGGGGAGGCGACCTCACGGCTGCCGAGGGCTGCGTCGAGCGTCTCCCGGGTGCCTGAGCCCAGTTCGCGTACCACCAGCGAGGTGGCTCCGAGCTCGTCGAGCCGGAGCGGTTCTCGTCGGTCTGCCCAGGGATGGTCCGGCGGGACGACGACGCAGAGTCGATCGGTATGGACCGTGCGGGTGGAGATGCCTGTGGGCAGCTCGGGGGTTTCGATGAACCCCACCGGCATCTGGTGTGTGAGGACCTGGGCGATCACGGTGCGGGAATTGGTCACCGTCATGTGCCATTCGGTGTGGGGATCGCGCCGGTGCAGTCTGGCCAGCCAGCCGGGAGCCAAGTATTCGGCGATGGTCTGGCTGGCGGCAAAGTCCAGCTGCTGGGGGCGGTGGCCACTCAGTTCGCTGGTGCCCGCCAGGAAGTCGTGGGCCTGCTGCAGCAGTGGCTCGCACAGCTCGACCACCCGCTTGCCCTGCGGGGACAGGGTGGATCCGCGGTGTGTGCGCACCAGGAGCGTCACCCCGAGGCGGCGTTCGAGCCGCGCAATGGCCCGGCTCGCATTGGGTTGCGCCAGCCCGAGCTCCCGGGCAGCCGCGGTCAGGCTGCCGGTGCGGCCGGTGGCCGTCAGCAGTTCGAGGACGCCGAGCTCCGGCCAGTCCGGATGGGCGTGGGCAGTCATGCGTCGATGATATGACCCGATGGCATCACCGGTCTTCTGCCGGGACGTTCCGCTGACAAGGATGGACGGGTGACTTCCCTGCGACGCCTCCTGCCCGGCCTGCTCCTGTGCGCCGGCGGCGCCGTGCTCGCCGTCCTGGTCAACCGTGCCGTGCCCACGCTGAGCGCCCTGCTGGTGGCGATCCTGCTGGGCATCATCGTCACCAACCTCGTACCCGTCCCACCGCGCTTCCAGCCCGGGGTGGCGTGCAGCGCCAAGCGGGTGCTGCGGATCGGCATCGTGCTGCTCGGCCTGCAACTGGTGCTGGGGGACATCGCCCGGCTCGGGGCGGGCATGGTGGCCGTCATCGTCGCCGTCGTCGCGGGCGGCATCCTCGGCAGCCTCGCCCTGGGACGCGCGCTGGGGATGGCGCGCACCCAGTGCCTGCTGATCGCCTCGGGCTTCTCCATCTGCGGTGCCGCCGCCGTCGCCGGCGTGAACAGCGTGGTCGACGCCGACGAGGACGAGGTGGCCACCGCGATCGCCCTGGTGGTGCTCTACGGCACCCTGATGATCCCCGTCGTGCCGCTGCTGACGCACCTGTTCGGGCTGGGCACCATCCCCTCGGGCCTGTGGGCCGGGGCCTCGATCCACGAGGTGGCGCAGGTGGTGGCCACCGGGGCCGCGCTCGGTCCGTCGGCCCTGAAGGTGGCGGTGGTCGTGAAACTGGCCCGGGTGCTGATGCTGGCGCCCGTCGTGGTGCTGGTGGGCGCCTGGATGCGGCGCTCCGGGCCGGTTGTCCCGGGAGCCAGCCGGCCGCCCGTCGTCCCGCTCTTCGTGGCCGGTTTCGTCGCGATGGTACTGGTGGCCTCGGCGCACGTCCTGCCGGCGGAGTGGCTCCCCGTGGTCAAGACGGTGCAGACGGCGCTGCTGGCGGCGGCCATGTTCGCGCTGGGGCTGGGGGTGAAGGTGGCGAGCCTGGTGAAGGTGGGGCCTCGGCCCTTCCTGCTGGGCCTGGGGACCACCATCTGGGTGGCGGGCCTCGCGCTGGGCGGTGTGACGCTGGTCAGCTGAGAAGTGGAAGACTGGACGGGTGCCACAGACCACCGAAGAACTCGTCCACCTGCTCGACCTCGAGGAGATCGAGATCGGCCTCTACCGTGGGGCGCAGCCGCAGACGCAGTTGCAGCGCACCTATGGCGGCCAGGTCCTCGCCCAGTCGCTGATGGCGGCCTACGGCACCGTCGGCGACGACCGGATGTGCCACTCGCTGCACGCCTACTTCCTGCGCGGCGGCAAGCCGGACAAGCCGATCATCTACGACGTGGAGAGTGTCCGCGACGGGGAGTCGTTCACGTCCCGGCGGGTGGTGGCCCGGCAGGGTGGCCGGCCCATCTTCACCATGAATGCCAACTTCCACATCGAGGAGGGCGGCCTGGACCACTCGGACCCGATGCCGCGCGGGGTCCCCGACCCGGAGCAGTGCCCATCGCTGATGCAGTTGATGCAGGAGCGGCTCGGGGTCTCCGCTCGCCACTTCGCCGAGTGGGATGCCCTGGACGTGCGCTTCGCCGGTGACTCCGGCGAGTCCGCCATGATCACGCCCGGGGCGCACCAGGCCCACATGCGGGTGTGGGTGCGCACCACCAGCGCCTTGCCCGACGACCAGCGGCTGCACCAGGCGGTGCTGGCCTACCTGAGCGACATCACCATCCTCAGCGTCTCCACCGTGCCGCACCAGAACAAGGTGGCCTTCCTGTCCCCGGCGATGAACATCGCGTCGCTGGACCACGCGATGTGGTTCCACCGTCCCGTGCGCGCCGACGAGTGGGTGCTCTACGACCAGGTCTCCCCGTCGGCCAGCAATGCGCTGGGCTTCTCGACGGGTCGTCTGGTGCAGGGCAATGCGCTGGTTGCCTCCTGCAGCCAGGAGGGCATGATCCGGGTCGTGGGGTAGGCACGGTGTCCCGAGGTGATCGTCTCACGCTCCAGTGCGGCGACGCGGTGCTGATCGTCGCCGACGCGGACGACGACGGGCTCCTCGTCTCCTTGATGCCGGACGACTTCGACCACGACCCGACATTCCCCCGCAGCGAGGGCTCCTCCCTGCGGGAGCATCGAGAGGCTTGGTTGCGGAGCTGGTTGGCCTCCTTCCGCATCCTCGGAGCAGAGGGTGGCTGGAACCTGCCCTTCGTGGTCTGGAGTGGGGGTGAGCCGGTGGGTTTCCAAGTCTTGGAAGGGAAGCACTTCGTGACGCGAGCGGAAGTGGACTCGTCGTCCTTCCTGGTGGCCTCGGCGCGCGGGAAGGGGCTCGGGGTACAGATGCGTACGGCAATACTGGCGCTCGCCTTCGACGTGCTCGGGGCCGAGCGAGCCGTGACCGCGGCGCGTCCCGGCAACATCGCGTCACGACGGGTGAGCGAGCGAGTCGGCTACGTCTGGACGGGTCGACGGGATCCGGTTGTTGCCGGTGTGGTGCGGCCCATCGACACCTTCGAGCTGACCCGTGAGCAGTGGCAGCGGCTGGACCATCTTCCCGTGCAGGTGGACGGCATCGTGCCTGTCGGCGTTGCGTGAGCCGAGCGCCTCTTGCAACCTCGCGATACCTGTTCGACGTCGCGACCCCAGTCAGGGCAGCGACGTCGAACAACCATCGCGACGTCGGGTGGTGGTCGTCCCTTTGACGCGCTCAGGAAACGGAGCGAGCCCAGGGAACATGGACCTCAGGCGGCGTCGCGGAGCTGGGCCAGGGCATTGCGCTCGATCTGGCGCACCCGCTCGGCGGTGATGCCCCAGACGGCGCCGATGTCGGCCAGCTTGGCCTGGCGTCCGTCGGCCAGGCCGTAGCGGCGACGCACCACGTCGGCAGAGCGCTCGTCCAGACCATCCAGCATGTCCTCCAGGGCTTGGCGGTCCTCGGCGTCGAGCACCATCTCGTCGGGGCCGGGAGCGGTCTCCTTGGCGATCAGGTCGCCGAGCGACGTGTCACCGGACTCCTCGACGGGTGCATCCAGACTGATGTGTTCGCGGCTGTAACGGATCAGGTCGACGACGCGCTCCTGCTCCAGCCCCAGCTCATCGGCGATCTCGGCCACCTCCGGCTCGCGACCCAACTGGCGTTCGAGGTTGCGGCGCACGGCATTGACCTGGTTCACCTGCTCGGCGACGTGGACGGGCAGACGCACGATGCGTCCTTGCTGGGCAATGCCGCGGCTGATCGACTGACGCACCCACCAAGTGGCATAGGTGGAGAACTTGAAGCCCTTCGTGTAGTCGAACTTCTCGACGGCCCGGATCAGGCCGGTGTTGCCCTCCTGCACCAGATCGAGCAGGGGCATCTGCGCCCGGCCGAACTTGCGGGCCACCGAGACCACCAGGCGCAAGTTGGCCTGGACGAAGCGCTGCATCGCGGCCTCGCCCTCGGCGGCGATCAGCTCGAGTTCCTCGGTGGTCACCTTCTTGCGGGTCTTCTCGGTGCCGTCGAGCAGTGCCTGGGCGTACAGACCGACCTCGATCGTGCGCGCGAGGTGGACCTCGTCCTCGGCGGAGAGGAGGGGAGTGCGCGCAATCGATTCCAAGTACAGGCCGACGGAGTCCTTGCCGTCGATGCCGTCGATGCTGCGGATGCGTCCTCGGGAATCCATGATGTGACCACCTTTCACCGTGCTTCACCCGTGACAACGCACGAGGTTCCAGAAACGATCCAAGAATTTCCCGCGAGTGCCGGAATCACGCTCTGAGCGGACAAGATCATCCCCAGGTCGTAGGAAGCCCGCGGCGGTCTCAGGGACAACCCTGAGACCACCGCGGGCTCCGTGCGGGGTGGAAGACCTCGGTGCCGGCGGATCAGTCGCTGATCTGGTCGATCACCCAGGCCCACTCGAAGGCCTGCTCGCGCCAGCTGTCGTAGCGCCCACTCGCGCCGCCATGGCCCGCCACCATCTCGGTGCGCAGCAGGATGTCCCGCTCGGGGTCCGGCTGGACGATGTCACGAAGTCGGGCCACCCACTTGGCCGGTTCGACGTAGAGCACCCGGGTGTCGTTGAGGCTGGTGGTGGCCAGCACCGCGGGGTAGCGCACCGGCTGGATGTTCTCGTAGGGGGTGTACGACTTCATGCAGGCGTAGACCTCGGGGTCCTCGATCGGATTGCCCCATTCCTCCCATTCGGGGATGGTCAAGGGCAGTTCCGGCTTGAGGATGCTGGTGAGGGCGTCGACGAAGGGCACCTGGGCTTGGACCGCCCGGAAGAGATCGGGAGCAAGGTTCATGGCGGCACCAACCAGCAGGCCACCGGCACTGCCCCCCTGGGCCGCCAGTCGCTGCGGTGAGGTCCAGCCCTGGTCGACGAGGTGGCGGCCGCAGGCCACGAAGTCGCTGAACGAGTTGGGCTTGGTCAGCTGGGAGCCACCCTCATACCAGGCGCGGCCGAGTTCTCCGCCGCCGCGGATGTGCGCGATGGCGAAGATGATGCCGCGCTCCAGCAGGGAGATCCGCATCGTGGAGAAGTAGGGGGGCATGGAGCTCTCGTAGGCGCCGTAGCCGTAGAGCAGGCACGCAGCGGAGCCGTCCGCGACGATGTCCTTGCGGCGCACCATGCTGATCGGGATGCGGGTGCCGTCCTCCGCGGTGGCCCAGAGCCGTTCCATCAAGTAGTCATCGCTTCGGTACGGGCCGTGTTCCGGATGGTCCAGCACCGGCTTCTGCTTCACCAGGCGGGTGCTTGCGTCGGTGAGGTCGAGTTCCAGGACGCAGTTGGGCGTCACCAGCGAGCTGTACTGGAGCCGGCAGGTGGTGCTTCCCCAGTCCGGTTCCGAGTGCGGCATGACCTCGTGGATCGGCTCGTCGAAGTCAACCCATCGCAGCTCGCCCCAGTCGTCTCCCCGGCGGGTCAACACAGCGACGGCGCTGAGGGCATCGCGTCGCCCGCTGACCACGGCGTGCCCGGCGTAGGCGCTGACCCCGTCGAGCCGGATGCCCTCCTGGGCCGGAATGACGTCCACCCACTGCTCGGCGCTGGTGGCCGACAGGGGAGCGCTGGAGAGCGTGAAGTCCTTGTGGTCCCGGTTGTGCAGCACCAACAGTTGCTGGCCGGCCAGTTCCACCTGGTACTCGACGCCCTCGACGCGGCCCGCGATGCTCCGGGGTCGGGCCTCGGGTTCGTCGACGGGCATGAGCCAGCACTCGCTGGTGAGTTTGGAGCCGGCCATGAACTGCAGGTGGGTGCGGTCCCGGGTCTCGTCCACGCCCAGCCAGAAGCGTTCGTCGTCCTCCTGCAAGAGCAGCACGTCCTGTGCTGGGTCGGTGCGGATCGTGTGGCGCCACACCTGGAAGGGGCGCCAGGCTTCGTCGACCAGGGAGTACACGATTGACTCATTTCCGGCCCAGCACAGGCCGGCGGAAAGATTGGTGTGGATCGGGCCGAAGTCCTCGCCGGTGGACAGGTCTCGCACATAGGAGCTGTAACGCTCGTCTCCGGAGTGGTCAACGGACCAGGCCATCAGTCGTCCGTCGGGGGAGACCGCCAGCCCGCCCAGCTGGAAGAAGGCGTGTCCCTCTGCCACCGCATTGCCGTCGAGCAGCACCTCTTCGCCCAGGACCTCGCCGGCAAGGTCCGGTCGTGTTCCGGTGGTGTCGGGCACACGGCAACGGATGGCGTAGTCCTGGCCCTCGACGGTGCGCGAGTAGTACCACCAGCCGGTGCCCACTCCGTCGAGCTCGTGCGTGACGTGCACCGGCACGCCCAGATCGGTTTGCTGGGTGCGGGCTGACATGTCGTCGAAGAGTTCCTGGCGCAGGCCGGCCAGATGTGCCGTGCGGGCCTCCGTCCAGGCGTTCTCGGCCTCGAGGTGGGCGATCACCTCTGGCGAATCCTTCTCTCGGAGCCACTCGTAGTCATCGACGAAGTCGTCGCCGTGGAAGCTGCGGGTCACGGGGCGCCGCGCGGGCCTGGGCGCGGAGGCCGGACTGTTGACCGGAGTGGAGATCGGCGTGTTCTGGGCGTCGGGCATGGTGGCAACCCTAGCTGCGAGCCGGGTTCGGTTTGGTTGCGCGGCATGGGCGTGCCAGAATGACCGGTGGGAGTACTCTTGACTTTCACCGGCCTGAGCACGCCCTGAAATAAGTTTGGCGCACCAAGCGCGAAACCAGTACGTCCCGATTGTCCGTGTCCGCCCGTGCGGCGCGGAGAGCTTTCCCGGACTCCCGAGAGGATCCTTCGTTGACGCCCACTTCTCCCAAGCAGGCCACCGACGACGCCGAGGCCACCCCGGCCAAGAAGGCGCCGGCCCGCAAGACCGCGGCTCGAAAGACCGCCGCCGCGAGCACCGAGGCCCCCGCGTCGAAGACTGCCGCATCCAAGAGCACCGCGTCGAAGACTGCCGCATCCAAGAGCACCGCGTCGAAGACCGCGGCGTCCAAGAGCACCGCGTCGAAGACCGCGGCGTCCAAGAGCACCGCCAAGAAGGCGGCTGGCAAGCGCACCACCAAGAAGGCGGCTGCGGCAGCGGAGGTGGAGACCGTCACCATCGCGGGCGCTGCGACCGGTGAGAATGTGGAGGTGCAGGTCAAGCGCGACGGCGATGACGTCGTCCTCACTGTCGGCGGCAAGAAGCGGACCCTCGACGACGTCGATGAGGCGGACTTCAAGCCGGAGGAGACCGCCAAGGAGGAGGAGGAGCTCGTCGAGGAGTCGAAGGGCTTCGTCGTCAGCGACAATGACGACACCGACGAGCCGGAACAGCAGGTGATGGTGGCCGGTGCCACCGCCGACCCGGTCAAGGACTACCTGAAGCAGATCGGCAAGGTCGCGCTGCTGAATGCCGAGATGGAGGTGGAGCTCGCCAAGCGCATCGAGGCCGGTCTGTTCGCCGATGAGCAGCTCAATGACGAGGCCACCCGTGCCAAGTTGAAGGCCGCGGTCATCGAGGACTACGAGTGGATCGCCGAGGACGGCCGCCGCGCCAAGAACCACCTGCTGGAGGCCAACCTGCGTCTGGTCGTCTCGCTGGCCAAGCGCTACACCGGCCGCGGCATGCTCTTCCTGGATCTCATCCAGGAGGGCAACCTGGGCCTGATCCGCGCCGTGGAGAAGTTCGACTACTCCAAGGGCTACAAGTTCTCGACCTACGCCACCTGGTGGATCAAGCAGGCCATCACCCGCGCCATGGCTGATCAGGCTCGCACCATCCGCATCCCGGTGCACATGGTGGAGGTCATCAACAAGCTGGCCCGCGTCCAGCGCCAGATGCTGCAGGACCTCGGCCGCGAGCCAACGCCGGAGGAGCTGGCCAAGGAACTCGACATGACCCCGGAGAAGGTCGTCGAGGTGCAGAAGTACGGCCGTGAGCCGATCTCGCTGCACACGCCGCTGGGTGAGGACGGCGATTCCGAGTTCGGCGATCTGATCGAGGACTCCGAGGCGATCGTCCCGGCGGATGCGGTGAACTTCACCCTTCTGCAGGAGCAGCTGCACGACGTTCTGGACACGCTCAGCGAGCGTGAGGCCGGCGTGGTCAGCATGCGTTTCGGTCTGACTGATGGCCAGCCCAAGACCCTCGACGAGATCGGCAAGGTCTACGGCGTGACCCGTGAGCGCATCCGCCAGATCGAGAGCAAGACGATGAGCAAGCTGCGCCACCCGTCGCGTTCGCAGGTCCTGCGGGACTACCTGGACTGAGCATCCAGCGGACTCGAACGGCCGTCCCGGGATTCCCGGGGCGGCCGTTTTCCGTGTCGCCGTGACCGCTCGCTAGTCTCACGTGCATGTCGAAGACTCCCTACCGCATCAAGCGCGCCGAGCATCCTGCCGAACTGCAGGGAGCGGTGCAGGCCCAGGCCTTGTCCTGGCAGCAGTCCTATGGCGATCTGCTCGCCCCCGAACTGGTGGAGGCCCGCCAACATGAAGGAGTGCAGGCCAAGCGCGCCATGGACTGGGCGCTGGCCAGTCAGGAGGGGGTCTGGTTCTGGATCCTGATGGACTCCCGGGACAACCGCGTGGTGGGCGTCGCCAATGCCTGCCCGCGCCGCGAGCCCGACGCGCCGGCGATCCTGGAGCTGGCCCAGATCTACCTCACCGACGAGGTGAAGGGCACTGGAGCTGCCGACCGCTTGCTGGAGATGACCGTCGGCGACATGGACTGCTATCTGTGGGTGCTCGAGGGCAATGAGCGGGCCATCGCCTTCTACCGTCGCAATGGCTTCGAGCTCGACGGCGCCCGCCGTACCAATGAGGAGCTGGGAGCCGCCGAGCTGCGGATGGTCCGCCACCAGGACTGAGCACCGTCCCCGGCCCGGGCCGGCGGTCACTGCCTGCGATGCAGGCGCAGGCGGCGAGACGGCTTAGCATCCTGTGGCGGCGGCGCGTCGGGGTCGATCACGGGAATGATCGCGGTGGTCTCGTCGTCGTCCAGGAAGTCCACGACCGTCGTGGGGGTGCGCTTGCGCTTCAGCTGACGAGCCCGCATGCGAGTCAGCCGGGCTCGGTCAATCATCGTCGTGCGGGGGCCGATCTGGCTCTCCGGCAGGCGGCGTCCCAGCTGGGAAGCCTTCCAGGTGTCGCGGACGCGTACTCGGGAATCGATGTCGAGCTGCTCCAGGATCTGGTCAAGCGAGGCGAGCACGCCGCCACTGAGCAGCCACTGGTCGCCCAGGTTGTCGGCCGCGGCCATCAATTCTGCGATCTCGGCGCGAGCGTCGCGCAGCTGACGGTAGTTGGCGACGAAGGTGGCATGGGCCTTCTCCTCATTGCCATTGGCCTCGGCCTCCACCATGGTGCCGAATGCCTCCAGGAAGTCGCCCAGTCTGCGCAGCATCATCGCCACGACGTGCTGGACGTCCTCGTCGAAGGGTTGCGGCACGGTGGTCGTGGCCCCCATCGACGGGTGGACCGGCGGGGGCGCATGCCGCTCCATCACCAGGAAGATGCCGCGCAGGCTGAGCAGGCAGCTGTCCAGGGAGTTCAGGCCAGAGAGCAGGATAGGGGAGATGTCGGCCGTGCCCATGGCCCGGGAGTTGAACCGCCGCAGGTCGCTGTGACGATCAACCAGGGCCTGGGCGCTGGCCACCTGCTTGGTGATCTGGCGTGCCCTGGTCAGCCACCCGGCCACCACCGGGCGGGTCACCTGTTGGTTCTCCAGGGCTTCTGCGGCACGTTCGAGCAGATTGCGCTGTTCGGTGGCCACACCGTGCACTGCGGAGGCGGCGGAGCGGAAGGGGACCGCCGGTGGCAGGATGAGGGGGAAGACGATTCCTACGAGTGTTCCGATCAACGTGGCGATGACGCGCGTCTCGGCGGCCACATCGGTGCCCTGCCCCAGGATGAGCATGGCGGAGATCGGCATCTCCAGAGCCGAGTCGCCCAGCCGCAGCAGGCGGGCCAAGAAGAGAGCGCAGAAGATCACCAGTCCCAGGCTCCACCAGTTCATGCCGAACAGGTAGGTGGTGAGCAGGGCCAGGCTGACGCCTGAGCTGACCGCGACCACACGCAGGGCGCCCTTCTTGAAGGTGCTGGCGGCGCTGGCCTGCATCACGAGCAGGGCGGTGAGCGAGCTCGTCAGGTCGATCGGGCCGTGCACCAGGGCACGGGTCAGCAGATAGGCCAGAGTGGAGGCGATGGCCAGTTTGGCCATGTTCCCGATGATCGGCGCAAGGCGCGCGAGAGCCTCCTTGCGGCCCGTTGGTCGGGTGGGCCACAGGAGGTCGAGGATCCTGCTGCCAAGATTCTTCATCATTTTCCAGTCTAGGTAGCCCTTGCGGTGGCTGCGGCGAGCCAACGGGGCCGTCCTGCTGTGGGTTGCCTGACTGGGTGGCCAGATCTTGTGGGGAATCCCACGACCGGATATTCTTGTTGAATGGTCAACAATGAGCTCCCCGAGCACAACAAGGGCGGGGTCTACTCGTCGAAGGGCAAGCCCTTCGAACGCGACACCCGCTACATCACCACCCGGATCAAGGCGCAGGTGCAGCCCGGTGGGGATGCCGTGCCGGTGGAGGCTGGCCGCTACCGCCTGGTGGCAGCCAGGGCGTGCCCCTGGGCAAACCGCACGCTCATCGTGCGACGACTGCTCGGTCTGGAGGACGCCATCAGCATCGGACTGCCCGGTCCGACGCATGACGCCGACTCGTGGACCTTCGACCTGGATCCGGGCGGCGTCGATCCCGTCCTGGGCATCCCGCGGATCAAGGAGGCCTACCTCAAGCGCGATCCCGAGTACCCACGCGGCATCACCGTTCCCGCCATGGTGGACGTGACCACCGGTGCCGTGGTGACCAATGACTACGCCCAGATGACCCTGGACTTCAGCACCGAGTGGACCGCCCACCACCGCGAGGGTGCACCGGACCTCTACCCGGAGGAGCTTCGTGAGGAGATGGACGCCGTCATGAAGCGCATCTTCACCGAGGTCAACAACGGCGTCTACCGCTGCGGATTCGCCGGTTCACAGGAGGCCTACGATGCCGCCTATGACCGTCTGTGGACCGCACTCGACTGGCTCGAGGATCGACTCGCCACCCGGCGCTACCTGATGGGGGAGTCCATCACCGAGGCCGACGTGCGCCTGTTCACCACCCTGGTCCGCTTCGACGCGGTCTACCACGGACACTTCAAGTGCAATCGCAACAAGCTGGCGGAGATGCCGGTGCTGTGGGCCTATGCCCGCGACCTCTTCCAGACCCCCGGCTTCGGCGACACGATCGACTTCCAGCAGATCAAGGAGCACTACTACGTCGTGCACACCGACCTGAACCCGCTGTCCATCGTCCCCAAGGGGCCGGACCTGTCCGGTTGGCTCAGCGAGCACGGCCGTGAGCACCTGGGCGGACGTCCCTTCGGTGACGGCACTGCTCCTGACCCGGTGCGAGAGGACGAGAAGGCGCCACACACGCTCCTGGGCTGATCGTGCAGCCTGTCGAGGTCAGCTGGCCGAGGTCAGTTGACGCGCCCCAACGCCAGCGCGGCGAACATCAGTGAGGCGATCGATTCGCCGTCGACGATGCGCCCGTCGCGAATGCGCTGCATCACCTCGGACCAGGGCAGCGCCTCGGTGCCGGTGATCCCCTCGGCGTCCTGCTCCAGCAGGCCCTCGACGGGGGACAGACCGGTGGCCAGGAAGACATGCTCTGGGGCCACGGCTACACCGTTGAGGGCATTCATGCCGCCGATCCGCTGCCAGTGACTGGCCTGGAGGCCGGTCTCCTCGGCCAGTTCTCGCTGTGCGGCCACCAGCGGGCCCTGCCCGTCGGTGCCGCCGGCCGGGAGTTCCTGGGACATCCCCGTCGTGTGCCGGTCCACCGTCACCAGCCACACCCGGTCATCGTCGGTCATGGCCACGACGAAGACCGCCTCGCTCTGCACTTCGATCACCCCGAACAGACCCGGGCTGCCATCGGGGCGGACCACCTTGTCCTCGCGGATGCGGATCCAGGGATTCTCGTACTTGGTCTGGGTGCTGGTCACCGGCCACATGGCAGCAAGCCTAGGCCTTGGCTCGCTCCCAGGTCGCCACCGGCCCGTCCACCGTCGTCATGACTGGATGCGGCCTCGGGGGGCGGCCGCCCAGGCGCTCGTCGAGGACCTGCTGCCACTCTGGGGCTCGCAGTGTCATCTTCGTCCGCAGATGTTCCAGCTCCAGACCGAGTTGGCCCGTGGTCACCGTCATGAGCGGCTCAGGGGTTCGCGGGCAGGTGATGCGCGCCCGATCGAAGTGATAGCCGCGGGCATCGGCCTCGTCGGCGATGCCCGCCAGATAGGCGCCGATCGCCGCCGACGGATCGTCGCACTCCCGGAACCTCTCCAACTGGGGGTGTCGGGTGTAGCCACGCGTCTGGCCGGCCAGGACCTTCTGGGCCAGCAGGGCTTCGCGCCAACAGGCCACCAGGGCAGCACGATCGAGCAGTTCAGGGTGCAGGGACCACAGGCGCATGCGCGAACGGTACTGGACATCACGTGGGAGTGGGCGGGCCGAGGTGGGGCGTGGAATAGCACCGTGGGGCGTGGGGTTGCACCAGTATGAGTACCCCGATCCCGCTGAGCGTCCTCGACCTGGTCACCGTCACCGCCGATTCCGACACGCCGGCAGCGCTGCAGCGCTCCATCCGGCTGGCGCAGGCCGCCGACGAGGCGGGCTATGAACGCTTCTGGGTGGCCGAACACCACAACATGCCCGCCGTGGCCTCAACCAACCCGGCCGTGGTGATCTCCGCGCTGGGTGCCCACACCCAGCGGATCCGGGTGGGTTCGGGCGGCGTGATGCTGCCCAACCATGCCCCCTATGTGGTGGCGGAACAGTTCGCCCTGCTGGAGGGCCTCTACCCCCATCGCGTCGACCTGGGGATCGGGCGTGCACCGGGAACCGACCAGCGCACCGCCCAGGCCCTACGCCGCAGCTCCGATGCCCTGGGCGTGCAGGAATTCCCGCAGCACGTGCTGGAACTGCTCAGCTGGCTGGGCGACAACCGGCTGGAGAATCCGATGTCGGCGACTTTGGCCGCCACTCCGGCTGCAGCCACCCATCCGGAGGTCTGGTTGTTGGGCAGCTCGGCATACTCCGCGCAGCTCGCGGGCATGCTCGGCCTGCGCTACTGCTATGCCCACCACTTCGGCCAGATGGATGAGGTGGGCGTCATGGAGGCCTACCGCAGTCGCTTCGAGCCGTCGCCGGCCCTGGACCAGCCGTACGCCATGATCTGCACCTCGGTCATCACCGCCCCCACCCTTGACGAGGCGGAATACCTGGCAGGGCCCGCCAAGCACATGGCGCTGGCCCTGCGCACCAATCGGTTGGAGCCAGTCATCTCGCCGTCGACGGCAGCCGAGCGTGGTCTGTCTCCGCTGGACGAGCAGATGATGGGGCACCTGCCGGCGACGAAGTTCGTCGGTACGCCCGACGTGGTGCGGGACCAGCTGCAGTCCCTCGTGGACCGCACCGGGGTGCAGGAGCTGATGCTGGCCGCCACCACCTACGACGTGGAGACGCGGATCGGCACGCTGCATGACGTGCGGGACATGGGTCTCACTGTGGGGTGATGGGAGTGGGGTGAGGGGAGTGGGCAGGCGCGTTGCAAGCAGGCATTGCGCCAGTATCTGAGACACGGATTCCACAGGTTGGGTTGGTCCTACGCTCCCGGAACACCACCCCCCACCTGGAGGAGACCCGTGTCCACACCCGCACCGCCCTTGCCGGACGACCGCAAGATCCGCATCCGCCCCGACCTGCCGCCAGTGGCCGTCGACGAAGGCCATCGCCTGACTGCCAAGGAGAAGCTGGGATTCGGGGCGATCGCCATCCTCGCTGCCGTGGCCTGGTTCGTGATCGCCTTCCAGCGCGGCGAGAATGTCAGTGCCGCCTGGTTCGTCCTGGCCGCGGTCGGCAGCTACATCCTTGCCCTGCGTTTCTACGGCAAGCTCATCGAGCGAAAGCTCCACATGCCCGACGACACTCGCGCCACCCCGGCCGAGGAGTTCGCCAATGGCAAGGACTTCATGCCCACCAACCGGGTGGTGCTCTTCGGCCACCACTTCGCGGCGATTGCGGGCGCCGGGCCCCTGGTCGGCCCCGTCCTGGCCTCGCAGATGGGCTATCTGCCCGGAACCCTGTGGATCGTCTTCGGCGTGATCCTGGCCGGCGCCGTCCAGGACTACATGGTGCTGCACCTGTCGATCCGTCGCCGCGGCCGTTCGCTCGGTCAGATGGCCAAGGACGAGCTGGGCACCGTCGGCGGGTGGTTCGCGATCCTGGGCGTGACCACCATCATGATCATCCTGATCGCCGTGCTGGCCATCGTCATCATCGGTGCCCTGGCCGCCAGCCCGTGGGGCGTCTTCTCCATCGCGATGACCATTCCGATCGCCCTGTTCATGGGCGTCTACATGCGCTACATCCGCCCGGGCGCAGTGGGGGAGACCTCCCTGATCGGCGTCGTGCTCCTGGTGGCCGCCATCGCCGGCGGTTCCTGGGTCAGTCACCACCCGACTCTGGCCGACTGGTTCACCCTGACCCCGGTGCAGCTCGCCTATGCCATCGCCATCTATGGCTTCTTCGCCGCCATCCTTCCCGTCTGGCTGCTGTTGGCGCCCCGTGACTACCTGAGCACCTTCATGAAGGTGGGCACGATCGCCTTCCTGGCGCTGTCCATCCTCATCGTGCTGCCGGTGATGAGCATGCCGGCGGTGACCCAGTTCGCCCACACCGGCACGGGGCCGGCCTTCCAGGGTGACCTGTTCCCCTTCCTGTTCATCACCATCGCCTGCGGAGCGCTCAGTGGCTTCCACGCCCTGATCAGCTCCGGCACCACGCCGAAGATGATCCAGAAGGAGTCGCAGGCCCGCGTGATCGGCTACGGCGGCATGCTGACCGAGAGCTTCGTCGCCATGGCTGCGCTGATCACGGCCTGCGTGATTGACCAGCACATGTACTTCGGCATGAATGCCCCGCTGGGTCTGACCGGCGGCACGCCCCAGACGGTGGCCGACTACACCAACGGACTCGGTCTGGTCACGCCCGGAGGCGAGCCCCTGCCGCCCGCCTCCCCGGAGATGTTCAGCCAGGCCGCCGAGGAGGTGGGGGAGAAGACGATCATCTCCCGCACCGGCGGGGCTCCGACGCTCGCCTTCGGCATGGCCCAGATCTTTGGGCAGATCCCCGTGATCGGCGCCGCCAAGGCCTTCTGGTACCACTTCGCCGTGATGTTCGAGGCGCTGTTCATCCTCACCACCATCGACGCCGGCACTCGCGTGGCTCGCTTCATGATCAGTGACATGCTGGCCAACATCCCGGGCCTTCAGCGCTTCAGCGACCCGTCGTGGCGCACCGGAGCCTTCATCACCACCCTGGTCACCGTCGTGGCCTGGGGATCGATCGTCGTGATGGGTGTGACCGACCCGCTGGGTGGCATCAACATGCTCTACCCGCTCTTCGGCATCGCGAACCAGCTCCTGGCTGCCATTGCGCTCACCCTGTGCTTCGTCGTCGTCATGAAGAAGGGCCTGTACAAGTGGGCCTGGATTCCCGGCCTGCCACTGGCCTGGGACCTGTTCATCACGATGTGGGCCAGCTACGAGAAGATCTTCAGCAGCAACGTGAAGATCGGCTACTGGGCCAACCACAGTGCCGCCAAGGCCGCCCGTGCAGCGGGAGAGAGCACCTACCTCACCGCCAAGACGCCGCACGAGATCGACATGGTGATCCGCAACACCGCCGTCCAGGGCACCCTGTCCATCCTCTATGCCGGGCTCGTCCTGGCCGTGCTGGCCATTGGCCTGTGGGTGAGTTTCAAGGCGGTGCGTCAGGGCGGCCTGCCCGACGCCGAAGCGCCCCGCGTCGACAGCGAGATCTTCGCCCCGTCCAGCTTCGTCGCCACACCGCTGGAGAAAGAGGTCCTCGCCGAGTGGAAGGCAGCGGGACTGGACTCCACGGGCGAGCACCTGGACCGCTCCGAACACACGCACACATTGGCGACGCGGTGAGCGCGCGGGAGTTCGCCCATGGGGTGATGCGCGTGGTGCGCGGCATGAGCGGTCTGGACGCCTATGACCGCTATGTGGCGCACCACCGCCACGCGCATCCAGGGCAACCCGTGCTGGATCGTGGCAGCTTCTACCGGGCGAAGTGGGATGACGAGACCCGCAATCCGCGGGCGCGCTGTTGTTGACCCGGCCAGCTGGTGAGCGACCAGGCATGACCGGAGGATGACAGAAGGTCCCCACCCGCATCGGGTGGGGACCTTCTCTCGTCGATGCTGCGTGCGGTCAGCTGATCCGCGCAGTCTCGTCCTGGATCTTCAGGGCCACCTGCTGCAGCTTGTCCTGGTGGGCGCGTCCGTGGTGCGCGCAGAACAGGAGTTCCCCGCCGGAGGCGAGGATGACGCGCAGATGGGCCTGGGCACCGCAACGGTCGCAACGGTCCGTGGCGTCGAGCGCTCGGTCCTCGATGACTGTGGTGGTCATTGGGCCTCCTTGGGGTCAGGCGGGCGGGTTGCCTGCACTGGGTGGTTCGGTCATGTCAACGTCTGGCGGACATGCTTTGTTCCCAGCCCCCACCCTACCCAGCCCACGACGGGGTGGGGGCGAACTCGCGTCAGCGTGCCACAAGCCTTCAGCAGACGGGGCCAAGGGGTCCGGATCGGCGTGGAGACGTGCAAAGTCACAGGCGCCGAGTACCCTTTCGGGGTGCCAACCTCAACGACCACTCCTGCCAAGAATGCCGCCCAGTCGGGGCGTGACTACGAGGCGAAGCACCTGCTCGTCCTGGAGGGACTCGAAGCGGTGCGCAAGCGCCCGGCCATGTACATCGGCTCCACTGACACCAAGGGGCTGATGCACTGCCTCTGGGAGATCATCGACAATGCCATCGACGAGGCCCTGGGGGGCAGCGGCGACGCGATCGAGATCTTCCTGCATGCCGACGGCTCGGTGCAGGTGGACGACCATGCGCGGGGCATGCCCGTCGACATCGAACCGCGCACCGGCCTGACCGGCGTCGAGGTGATCTTCACCAAGCTCCATGCTGGCGGCAAGTTCGGCGGTGGGGCCTACAACGCCACCGGCGGCCTGCACGGCGTCGGCGCCTCCGTGGTGAATGCCCTCAGCTCGCGGCTGGACGTGCAGGTGGACCGGGCCGGCAAGACCTACCAGATGAGCTTCCGACGCGGAACGCCCGGCGTCTTCGACGGCGATGGTCCCGATGCCCCCTTCACCCCGCAGGGCGGTCTGCGCGTGGTGGGCAAGGCCAAGCGCGGTGTCACCGGCTCCCGGGTGCGCTACTGGCCCGATCGTCAGATCTTCCTCAAGGACGCTGACCTGAACGTGGACGCCCTGCTGGCGCGGGCCCGGCAGTCGTCCTTCCTGGTGCCCGGGCTGAAGTTCACGGTCACCGACCGTCGCAATGGTGCCGACGACGTGGAGGTCTTCCACCATGAAGGTGGCATCAGCGAGTTCTGTGACTACCTGACCCAGGGCGCCCCGGTGACCGACGTGCTGCGTCTGCAGGGCCAGGACAAGTTCACCGAGACCGTGCCCATGCTGGATGCGGCCACCGGGGCCATGACACCGCAGGACGTGGAGCGCGACCTCAGCGTGGACATCGCCCTGCGCTGGAGCAATACCTACGACACGACGGTCAAGAGCTTCGTCAACATCATCTCCACGCCCAAGGGTGGCACCCACGTGCAGGGCTTCGAACGCGCCCTCACCCGCACCTTCACCAAGGCGATGGAGGGCACCCGCCTGATGAAGTCCGGTGACGAGATCGTCAAGGACGACTGCCTGGAGGGCCTGACCGCCGTCGTGACGGTCCGGCTGGCCGAGCCCCAGTTCGAGGGACAGACCAAGGAGGTGCTGGGCACCCCGCCCGCCACCCGGATCGTGCAGCGCGTTGTCGAACGCGAGCTGGGTGACTTCCTCGGGTCCACCAAGCCCGCCCAGAAGGCCCAGGCACGCCAGGTGATGGAGAAGGTGATCGGCGCATCGCGCGCCCGCGTCGCCGCCCGTGCCCACAAGGAGACCCAGCGTCGAAAGAATGCGCTCGAGAGCTCGTCGCTGCCGCCCAAGCTGAAGGACTGCCGCAGCAGCGATCCCGAGCGCACCGAACTGTTCATCGTCGAGGGCGACTCGGCGCTGGGTACCGCCGGCCGAGCGCGAGACTCAGAGCATCAGGCCTTGCTGCCGATCCGGGGCAAGATCCTCAATGTGCAGAAGGCCTCGGTGGGCGACATGCTCAAGAATGCCGAGTGCGCCTCCATCATCCAGGTGGTGGGCGCAGGCTCCGGTCGGACCTTCGACCTCGACCAGGCTCGCTACGGAAAGGTCATCTTCATGGCTGATGCCGACTCCGATGGCGCCCACATCCGATGCCTGCTGGCCACGCTCTTCTTCCGCTACATGCGGCCGCTGGTGGAGGCCGGGCGCGTCTATTCCGCCGTGCCGCCGCTGCACCGCTTCGAGCTGATCAACCCCAAGCGGGGAATGGAGAAGTACATCTACACCTATTCCGACGCGGAATACCAGCGCAAGTTCGCCGAACTCACCAAGAAGGGGATCAACTTCAAGGAGCCGCAGCGCTACAAGGGTCTGGGCGAGATGGACGCCGACCAGCTGCAGGAGACGACGATGGACCCCCGTCGCCGGGCCCTGCGCCGGATCACGGTCGATGACGCCGAGGCCGCCGAGCGAACCTTCGAGATCCTGATGGGCAATGAGGTGGCTCCCCGCAAGGAGTTCATCGTCGAGGGTGCCTACCGGCTGGATGCGGAACAAATCGACGCCTGATCAGCGGGGACAAATCGACGCCCGACTGGCAGCACTGGACATGATCTCCATATCGAGTATCGTTAATAACGAGATTCGATATGGAGGGGATTGATCATGGCTGGGAACAGGGATGCCGGTAGGTTGCGGGGAAGCCTCGACGCGCTGGCGGGGATCTCCTTCGTGATGGCTGCGGCGGTGCTGCTCTATGGAGTGCTCCAGGGCTGGGCCAGCGCGACAACACACGATGTGTCCCTCAGGGTCGGCAATGCGGCCGGGCAGCTCGCAGCCACCGACCTGCCGGCCGGCGCGAGCCTCGTCACACCCTTCCAGGTCAACGTTCCCGTGGATCTGCTGCCCACAGGTGCCGTGGTCATGGTCAAGCTCGCCGATGCGCTGATGCCCCTGACCTGGGGCGTGGCCGCGCTGTGCATCGGCCTGCTGTGCCGTGAGGCGAGCCATGCCAGCACCATCTTCGACGGCGGCGTCCTGCTGCGCGTACGCCTCCTGCGCTGGGCGTTGATCGCCATCTTGGTGCTGCCCCACAGCCTGCGGGTCTGGGGTTCCACCTGGGCCACCAGCGCCTGGGGCGAAGGCCTCACCACGGCCACCCCACTGGGCAGTGTCTGGCTCCCGCTCCTGGGCATGTACCTCTGCGTGGTCTTCGAGTTCGTGCTGCACCGCGGCGCGCAGCTGCAGGGCGAGTTGGACGAGGTGATCTGATGCCGGCCGACGAGCATCGCGTCGTCTGTCACATTGACGAGCTTCTGGCCGCCCGTGGGATGACGCTCACCGAGTTGTCCGAGAAGGTGGGGCTCAGCGTGGTGAACCTCTCCATCCTCAAGAACAACAGGGCCAAGGCCGTGCGCTTCACCACGCTGACCGCCATCTGCGATGCGCTGGAGTGCACGCCGGGGGAGCTGTTCACCGTCGAACCGGAATGACTGCCCGAGAACCGGCCACTACTGACCGGACCAGATGCCGACGGACACGGCACCGAGGTGGCGGGATCGTGACATGACGGGACCCCGGAGCAGCTCCGGCTCCGGGGTCCCCTGGTGTCAGTGTGCTTGGTGTCAGGGTGCTTGGTGTCAGGGTGTTCAGGTCGCTCAGGCAAGCACTTCGGCGATCTTGGCCAGCGAGGCCTCGAGGTTGGACTCGATGGCGAACTTCTCCTTGGCCAGCGCCTGCACCTGCGGGTTGGTGATCTCGCTCGGGTCATAGGTGAGCGAAAGCTTGGTGGTCGTGGCGTCGACGGGCTCAAGCTCGTAGAGCCACTTGGAGCCGACTTCGACGTCGCTGGTCACATTTTTCAGGTTCTGCCACCCGATGACGCGGTTCTCCACGAAGGCGAAGACCTCGTTGTCGGTCTGGTACTGCGAGCCATCGCCCTTGACCATGTTCATCCGGAAGGTGTCGCCCACCTTCTTCAGGCGTTCGCCCTTGTCGGTGGAGACCACGGAGCCGGAGTGGTCGGTCTCGGCGTGCCGTTCCGGGTTGCTCAGCAGGTCGAAGATGTCCTGCGGCGTGGCGTTGATCTCACGGCTGGCGGTCGTCTTGCTGATCTCGGTCATGGCTCCACGAAACCATGCCAGATCGACAATCCCAAGGGCTTACGCGCTGGGCGGATGCCTGCTGGAAGGGCTCCTGGCACCCGCGATGTTCACCGGGTGACATGTCCAACCGGTAGGTTCGGGCGCGTGACCAACCACCTCGCCGGAAGCTGCGCTGCCGCTGACTCGACGGCCGCCACCTCTCCCGCCTCCGTGATTGACGAGACCCCGGCCCCGCGCCCGGTTGTCGCGGCCTGGAGCGCCTATGACTTCGGCGGCAATGCCTTCAACACCGTCATGCTGAGCTTCGTCTTCTCCGTCTACGTCACCGGGACCGTGGCCGACGACCCAGCCCGCGGGCAGGTGGTCTGGTCCAACTTCCAGACCGCCGCCGGTATCGCACTGGCACTGCTGGCTCCCCTGATGGGGGCCTGGGCGGATCGTGTGCGTCACCGTCGAGTACTGCTCGCCGTCTCGACGCTCATCACGATCGCGTGCATGGCCGCCTGCTTCTTCGTGAAACCGGACGATGCCTACCTGCTGCTGGGGGCCGGGCTGCTCTCCTTCGCCAGCGTCGCCCAGGACATCGCCGGGGTCTTCTACAACGGCATGCTCCCGCACGTGTCCACGCCGAAGACGGTCGGGCGGATCTCTGGCACGGCCTGGGCCCTTGGTTACCTGGGCGGCGTGGTCTGCCTCGTCGGTGCCCTGTTCGGCTTCATCCTGAACGGCGGGATGCTGGGCCTGCCCACAGACGAGGCCTTCAACGTGCGCTGCGTTGCGCTCTTCTGCGCCCTGTTCATGCTGGTCTTCAGTGTGCCGGTCATGATCCTGGGGCCTGACGGGGAACCGCGGCCGGGGGAGCGGTTCAGCGTCGTGGGTGCCTATCGGGAGATCGGCTCTCGGATCGCCCACATGTGGCAACGGGAACGGGGACTGCTGCACTTCCTGGTGGCTGCTGGCATCTATCGCGACGGCCTGAACGCCGTCTTCGCGTTCGCGGGCGTGATCGCAGCGACGGCCTACGGCTTCTCGTCGGAGGAGGTCATCTACTTCGGCCTCGCGGCCAGCGTCTCGGCGGCCCTCGGAACCTGGATCTTCGGTCGACTGGATGACAAACTCGGCCCTCGGCCCGTGATCCTGGGCAGCCTCATCGCCATCGTCGCCGAAGGTCTGGCCATCGTCATCGCCAACCAAGCGCTGGTCTTCTGGGTGTGCGGCATGATGATCAGCTTCCTGGTGGGGCCGATCCAGTCGGCCAGCCGCACCCTGCTGACCCGCATCATTCCACCGGGCGAGGAGAACGAGACCTTCGGGCTCTATGCCACCGTCGGGCGAGTGGTGAGTTTCATCGCCCCCGCTCTCATTGGGGTCTTCACCGCAGCCTTCGGAGTGCGGTGGGGAATCATGGGCATCGTGGTGACCCTCATCTTCGGGCTGGCACTGTTCTGGCCCCTGCGCATCCCGGGAGTCACACACCAGCGGGCCTGAGCACGTCTGCTCGCGCTCCCGGCTTTCGGGAGCCAGTGCCTCAAGGGCTCGCTTCACGGGCCGGGTCCCAGCGCTCGCGTGGCTTGGGACAGCTCGCGTCGGGTACAGCGCACGCAGGGTGCAGAATCCCACGCGGGGTGTTGGAAGCCCCCCGGAGGCCGCACGGGATGTGCGCCAGCGGGCGCGGGGATCCAGATCCGACGCGTCAGCGCTGGACGGAGACCGGCACCACACCGTCCTTCGGAGCGGTGGGCATACGGGTCATGGACCAGTCCACGTCCGCCGGCAGCTGCATGTCGAGCTGCGCCAGCTCGGCGACGGTCAGGGCCAGCTGTCCGACCGCGACCCACTCACCGGGGCAGCGGTGGCCGGTCTGGGCAGTGCCGCCGCCCTGGGGGATGAAGTGGTCCGACTCACGGTGCGAGGGGTCGTCCAGGAAGCGCTGGGGATCGAAGCTGTTGGGCCGGTCCCAGCTGCGCTCGTCGTGGTTGGTGCCATAGAAGTCCAGGAGGATCCGCTGGCCCTTCTTCACCTGCTCACCCTGGAATTCGAAGTCCTTCTTGGCAATGGCCGGGAGCATCGGAACGAAGGGGAAGTGGCGACGCACCTCCTCGGCAAAGGACGTGGCCACCGGACCCTCGATCGTGGTGCCGCGTTCGGTCACCTCGGCACGAATCCGGTCGAGCCAGTCCGGATGCTCGGCCAGCGCCACCGCAGCGAAGGCGGCGAAGCGACACACGGCGATGGTGGGGCGGATCAGGTTCTGCAGCTCCACGCCCGCCAGGTGGTCGTCGAGCTTGCTGCCGTCGGCCTCCACATGGTCCAGCACCATCTGGAAGGGCGAGTCATCGGCAACGGTGATCTCACCGGCACGCGCCTTGCGGACCTGCTCGGTGAACCACTCGTCCATCGTGGTGCGGTCCTTGCGGGTCTTCAGCCAAGCGGGGCCGGGCACCGCGAAGCCGTCGACGATCTCGGCCTGGGTGGTCGCGATCCAGTCCCGGGTCTGGTCATCGACGTCGAGTCCGGCCCACCGGATGATGCTGCGGCCGTAGACCAGGACGGCGGCGTCGTAGACGGACAGCTCCTCACCCTGCGTCCAGAGCTCGATGATCTTCTCCCACTCCAGACGTGCGTCGGCGAGCAGGTTGTCGACGCGGGGGCGGTCCATGGCGGCGCGCACGAACATCGCCTTGCGGACGCGGTGCTGCTCGCCGTCCAGACCGTGCACCGAGCCCTTGCCGAACAGTCCGCCGCCCACCACCGACGGCATGGCGTCGGTGCGCTGCACCTTGTCCTGGTCGTAGAAGAGTCGAACTCCCTCCTCGCCGTTGACGAGCAGCGCCCGGCTGCCCAGCACCTTGACGGGCAGCCGCGTGGCGGCCTGCCCGTCGCCGCTGCCGGCGCGCAGGCGAGTGGTCCAAAGGTAGCCCTGGGAAACGAAGTCGATCGTGCGGTCCTTGGTAGCGCTCATGTCTCCACCCTGTTCGACGCCGGTAGGTGGGGCAAGGGGCAATGCCTGCGCCGGAAGCGAAATGGCCCCACACCGGGGGGGGGTGTGGGGCCATGGATTCGGCTCGCGGCTGACAGCCAGGGGCAGCGCCCTGGACGAGGTCTCAGTAGACGTGCTCGAGCTTGCCGGTGTCCACGTCGTAGATGAAGCCGCCGATCTTGGTGCGCGGCTTGATGGCCGGGTGGGAGCGCAGCAGCCGGGTGTCGAAGTCCAGCGTGCGGTCCTGCTCGGGATTGGCGCCGAAGGTCATGCCGCGCAGATCCATCTTGCTCTTCTCGATGATCTTGTCGGCAACGTCCTCATCGGTGCCGGAGGCCATCGCGCAGCGGGTGTGCTGGACCACCATGATGCGGTTCACGTTGAGCAGGTGGCTGCCCACGATGCAGCCGGTCAGCACGTCCGGGGTGACTCGTCCGCCGGGCGAGCGCAGGATCTTGGCATCGCCCAGCTTCAGGCCGAGCATGGCCAGCGGCTCGATCCGCGAGTCCATGCACGTGATGACGAGAACGCCGGCACGGGCGATGCCGTCGAAACCGCCGTCGTGGAAGTCCTCGGCATAGTGGTCATTTGCTTCCAGAAGGTCGTTGAAGTCACCCATGGGAAAAACCTACAACCGTCCAGCCCCACACGGTGCCGCGATCACGATGGAAAACAGTACCGATCAGAGCAATGTGTCCTGGCCCTCGTCCTCGCCGGCAGCAGGGGCATCGTCGGCGATCCTGTCGTCCTGGCCCGGAGCGGTTCTCGACGAACCGCTCTCGGCAACATCGTCCTGCCGTTCGTCGGCCGCCTCGGCTGCATCGCCGGCCTCGGTGCGCAGGCCGAGTGCCCTGGTGGCGACGGCCGCAACCGGCTGACCCGTCGGGATGCCGGAGCCGTCGCGCTTGCCGGTGGCCGGCGGCAGGCCGATCGCGGCACCGCTGTTGGCGCAGGCGATGGCCGGCTCCGGGCCCACCCAGGCCAGTACCAGCGCGTCCTCCCCGCGCAGGAAACGGTGACAGCGCACGCCACCGGTGGCGCGACCCTTGGCGGGGTACTCCTGGAAGGGAGTCACCTTCACCGATCCGACCTCCGTGCCGGGGGTGGCCGACGAGGAACCGGAGATGGTCACCACCACCGATCCGGACAGGGGAGCGGCGCCGAACCAGATGGCGCGGGCGTCGGAGCCGAGCTTGATGCCGGCCACCCCACCACCGGAACGGCCCTGGGCTCGGACGGCCGTCGCCGGGAAGTGCAGCAGCTGGGCATCACTGGAGACGAAGACCAGGTGTTGGTTCTCGTCGGTCAGTTCCAGGGCGCCCACCAGCTCGTCCTTGGGCGCGAGGCGGATGATCTCCCAGGAGTCCTTGTTGAGCACCTCCGGATTGACCCGCTTCACCACGCCCTGACGGGTGCCCACGGCCAGGCCGAGCGATCGCTCGTCGAGGCTGGTCAGGGCGATGGGGCGTTCACCCTTCTCAAAGGCATAGAGCTCGTCTGCGCGCGAGCCCCCCTGCAGGTTGGGCGAGCTGGCAGTCGGCACGACGGTGGGAAGTTCGATGGCCCGGGCCCGGATCAGTCTGCCCTGGTTGGTGACGACGCCGAATTCCGAGTGACTGGTGGTGCGGATGGCCGAGGCGATGACATCATGCTGCGCCCGGCCGCCGCCGATGGCCACCTCATCGGGCGTGTCCATCCGGGCCAGCAGTCCGGTGGCGCTCATCATCACCCAGCACGGCTCGTCCGGCACCTCGAGCGGCGTCGCCTTGGCGCTGGTGACCTCACCGGAGCTGGCCAGGAGCACGGTGCGACGAGGATCGCCATAGGTCCGCGCCACCTCGGCCAGCTCGTCGCCCACGAGCCGGGCCAGCACCTCGCGGTCCTCGACGATCTCGGTCAGGCGGGCGATGGTCTCGTGCAGTTCGTCGCGTTCCTTCTCCAGTTCGATGACGCTGAACTTCGTCAGGCGACGCAGCGGGATGTCCAGGATGTCATTGGCCTGCACCTCGGTGAGCTCGAAGGCCTCCATCAACTTGGCGCGGGCCTGGGCCACGTCGTCGGATCCGCGGATGATCGCGATCACGTCGTCAATGTCGACGATGGCCAGGAGCCTGCCCTCGACGATGTGCAGGCGGTCCTTGGCCTTGCCCAGACGGAACTGGGTGCGGCGCAGGGTCACGTCGAAGCGGTGGTCCAGGAAGACCTGCATCAGGTCCTTGAGTCCCAGGGTGCTGGGCTGCCCGTCAACGAGCGCCACATTGTTGATGCCGAAGGAGTCCTCCAGCTTGGTGCTCTTGTAGAGCTGCTGCAGCATCGCCTCGGGGTTGATGCCGTTCTTGACCTCGATCACCAGCCGCGTGTGGTTGTTGATGTCGGACAGGTCCTTGATATCGGCAATTCCGGTGATCTTCTTGGACTGCACCAGGGTCTTGACCTGCTCGATGATCTTCTCCGGCCCCACGCTGTAGGGGAGCTCGGTGACCACGATTCCCTTGCGCCGGGGCGAGACCTGCTCGATGCGAGCGGTGGCGCGGATCTTGAAGGAACCGCGGCCGGTGGCATAGGCGTCGGCGATGCCGTCGAGCCCAATGATCTTGCCGCCGGTGGGCAGGTCTGGGCCCGGGATGAAGCGCATCAGCTCCTCGAGACTGGCATCCGGGTGCTTGATCAGGTGGCGCAGGCCCTGCACCACCTCCACCAGGTTGTGCGGTGGCATGTTGGTGGCCATGCCGACGGCGATGCCGGTGGCGCCGTTGACCAGCAGGTTCGGAAAGGCCGACGGAAGGACCGACGGCTCCAGCTGCTTGCCGTCGTAGTTCGGCTTGAAGTCGACGGTGTCCTCGTCCAGCCCACCGGTCATCGCCAGGGCGGAGGGGGCCATCCGGCACTCGGTGTAGCGCATGGCGGCCGGGCCGGCGTCCAGCGAGCCGAAATTGCCGTGGCCGTCGACCAGCGGCAGGCGCATGGACCAGGACTGGGCGGTGCGGACCAGGGCGTCGTAGATGGCGGTGTCGCCGTGCGGGTGCAGCTTGCCCATCACCTCGCCGACGACGCGAGCGCTCTTGACGTGCGACTTGTCGGGGCGGATGCCCATGTCGTCCATCGAGTACAGGATGCGACGCTGCACCGGCTTGAGGCCGTCACGGGCGTCGGGCAGAGCCCGGGCGTAGATCACCGAGTAGGCGTACTCGAGGAAGCTGGTCTCCATCTCCGACGAGACGTCGACATCGACGATGCGCTCCGTGTAGTCGTCGTCCTGCTCGTCGGTGGGGGTGGTCTTCCTGGTCGCCAAGGCGAGTTGCTCCTTCGGGTCTTGCGGGACCCCACATTTTCACTGATCGTGGGGGATGGGTGGCGCGGGGCGCGCCGGATGATGGCCGATCAGTCGTCTGCCTCGGCGAGCACGGCTCGCAGCCTGGGCCACAGCTCGTCGCCGTCCGGGGCGCGCACTTCTGGTACTCGTTCCGGGTTCCAGGCCATGTGGTCGTCGTCGCTGAGCACCGTGGTGGAGCCATGGGCCAAGACCTGCTCGGTCATGGAGAGCTGCCGGATGGCGATTGCCCGAACCCGGTCCGGCTGCAGTTCGGCGAACTCGGCGTACAGGCTCGGGTCGTGCTGACCGTCGTCGCCCACCAGCACCCACTTGATGTTGGGGAAGTCGCGGGCGAGCTCACGCAGGGACTGGCGCTTGTGGTCGGGACCGCTGCGGAACCACCCGGTATTGGTCGGGCCCCAGTCGGTGAGCAGCATGGCGCCCTTCGGAAAGCCGTGCCGGGCCAGGAAGCGGGTCAGGAAGGCATGAGTGTTCCAGGCTCCCGTGGAGACATAGATCACTGGAGCGCCGGGGTGCTCCGCCAGCATCTGCTGGTACATCCGGGCCATGCCGGGCACCGCCCGGCGTCCCTCCTCCGTGACGACGAAGGAATTCCAGGCAGCAATGAACAGACGGGGCAGGGAGGTGGAGATGACGGTGTCGTCCAGATCGCTGACCAGGCCGAAGGTCTCCTCGCTGGACACCACCTGCACCGGGACCAGCGAGACCTGGCCGTCGCGGGTGACCACCTCGGCCTCATGGATGCCCGGCTCCAGGTCATCGAGCTTGAGCCGGACGTCCACATAGCCGCCGCGATCGGCCCGCACCTCCATCCGGGAGCCGCGCATCTGCACCGTCACCTCGGCGCGCGGGACGGGGGCGCCGAAGAAGTTGCGCCAGCCGCGTTGCTGCAGAAATCCCTCCGCGGCTTGCCCCAGATGACTACGGGCGTCACGCGGTGTCAGGACCACGCGTGCGAGGACGCGGATGTGGTCGCTGGTGCCATAGCCGACGTAGGGGATGACCGTGGGGTGCCAGGAACTCTTCTCGAGTCTGCGGTTGACCCGCGTGCGCAGGTATTCCTCGGCACGGGCTCCGACGAAAGGTCTTGTCGACATGCGTCGAACTGTACCGACATGGGAGCATGGGCAGGTGAATGCCTCCATCGTGCTGCCCGCTGACCTGCGCACCCAGATCGCCGACTGCGGCTACTTCCCCGAGTTCGTCGCAGACTCCGTGGCCCTCGCGCTGGGGGGCGAGGAAGTGCTGACGCACCTGGTACACCACGAGGCAACCTTTGCCCACGACGAGATCCATCGCCACGTCACGGTTCTGGTGGTGACGGCCACCCGTCTGTTGGTGGTGCACACCGATGACGGGCCGGCCACGGACGCCCTGGGGCGCCCTGCCGCGGCCGATCGGGCCGTCACCTCCTGTGAGGCCATGCCCCTGCGGCAGGTCTCCCAGGTGGCACTGAGTCGCGTCGTCCAGCACCCGCAGAGCTACGGTTCCCCCTCTTCGGAGCTGGTGGAGACCTGGTTGACGATCGGCTGGGGCACCATGCGTCGAGTGGACCTGGAGCCAGCCGGGTGTGCTGACCAGTCGTGCACCGCCGACCACGGATACACCGGAACCCTGGCTGGCGACGACATCACGATCCGGATGAGTGCGGCCGCAGACGGTTCTGAGCAGGTCGCGCGCCTGGTGGCCTTCTCCACCCACCTGCAGCGTCTGGTGGGGCAGTCGCGGTGACCGGCCCTGCGACGGCCGGGCTGCCGTCCGACTTCGTCCTGCCCGACTACGGGCGCTCGACGCTCAGTGACCTGCTGCCCAGCGTCGGCGCGCACCTGGGAGTGTCCGGGTGCGACCGGGACCGGCTGGGGCTGCCCGTCGCCCAGCGCTATGTTGTCCTGTTGGTGGACGGTCTGGGTGACCAACTGCTGCGCCAGAGCCTGCAGCACACCGAGTACTTCAGCGAGGTCTACGGCGACGTGATCCCGCTGACCAGCGGCATTCCCTCCACCACCGCCACCTCGTTGACCTGCCTGGGCACGGGCTGCGTCCCCGGACGGCACGGCATGGCGGGCTACTCCTTCCTGGCACCCGGCGGCGGGCAGGTGATGAATGCCCTCACCTGGGAGGGCGGACCCGAGGACCCGCACTCCTTCCAGCCGCACGCAACGATGTTCGAACGTCTCGTCCAGGCCGGGGTTGCGGTGGAGTCCGTCGGGCCGGCCAGATTCGCCGACTCCGGGCTCACGACGGCTGCCCTGCGCGGTCCTGTCTTCACGGGGATCGACGAGACCGACGCGCAGGAGCGGATCGATGCCACCGTCCGGGCGAGCCGCGCTGGCTCGCGAAGCGTGGTCTACGTCTACGAGCGCAGCCTCGACCACACGGGGCACGGCAGGGGAGTGGCCTCCAGCGAGTGGCTGGCGACGCTCACCGCCGTCGACGCCTTTGCTGGCCGGCTCCGCGAGGCGCTCGACGACGAGGTCTGCCTCCTGGTGACGGGTGACCACGGCATGGTGGACGTACCGCCGCAGCGTCACATCCTGGTGGAGGACGTCCCGTCGCTGCAGCGGGGCGTCGATGTCCTTGCCGGAGAGGGGCGGCTGCGTCAGGTGTGGACTCGCGACGTGGAGGCCGTGCGCTCCCGATGGGGCGCCGAGCTGGGCGAGCGCGCCGTGGTCACCACCCGAGAGGACGCCATCGAGCAGGGTTGGTTCGGGCCGATGGACGGGCAGGTCAGAGACCGGTTCGGAGACGTCCTGGTGGCGATGCGTGATGACTGGGCGGTCATGTCCCGCGCCCTGCCCGGCGAACTTGGCCTGGTGGGCCAGCACGGTTCGCTGACCGAGCGCGAGATGCGCGTGCCGCTTCTGGTCGACCATCCCGAGAGCTGGTGACGTGACAGGTGGCTGAACTGGTCTTCTTCACCGGGCCGATGGACTGTGGCAAGTCGACCCTGGCGCTGCAGATGGACTACACCCAGAGCTCCCATGGCCGCGTCGGGCAGCTCTTCACACGTTTCGACCGCGCGGGGGAGGCGGTCATCACCAGTCGGATCGGCCTGTCCCGGGCGGCCACCGAGGTGGACGACGACTTCGGCTTCATGGCGCACGTCGTGAACCACCTCACCTCCGGTGGCCGGCTGGACTACATCATCTGCGACGAGACCCAGTTCTTCGTACCTGCCCAGATCGATGAGCTGGCCAGGATCGTCGACGAGCTGGGGATCGACGTCTTCGCCTTCGGCATCCTCAGCGACTTCCGGACCGAGATGTTCCCCGGCTCCAAGCGGCTGGTGGAACTGGCCGACCGGGTGGAGATGCTGCAGGTGCAGCCGTTGTGCTGGTGTGGCGAGCGGGCCACCCACAATGCCCGCACCGTCAACGGGGTGATGGTGGTGGAGGGCAGCCAGGTGGTGGTGGGCGACGTCCAGGGCTCGGGTGACGAGAATTCCGTGCGCTATGAGGTGCTGTGCCGCAAGCACCACCGCCAACAGCTCACCAAGAAGCGATCCGCCCAGCAGCTGCAGCCGGACCAGTTGCCCTTCCAGGAGACCGATGATGACACCGACTGACCACCTCATCTGCGCCGAGGAGCTGAGGGGGCTCATCGCGTCGGACGCTGAATCCCCGCTGGTGGTGGACGTGCGGTATCGATTGGGCCAGCCGGACTTCGGCCGTGAGCAGTACCGCGCAGGGCACATTGCGGGTTCGGTCTTCGTCGACGTCGAGACCGGACTCTCCTCCCCGCGTTCCGATCGAGAGGGCGGGCGTCATCCGCTGCCGGGCCAGGAGAAGTTCCAGGCCGTGATGCGTCGTGCCGGGCTGCACCGCAACCAACCTGTGGTGGCGGTGGATGCCGGAGACCATCTGGCCGCCGCCCGCCTGTGGTGGCTGCTGCGCCACCACGGACACCCCGCAGTGCGTGTCCTGGACGGTGGAATCCCTGCGTGGACGGCCGCCGGGGGAGAGCTCGTGCCGGAGGCAGCGAACCCGTCGGACACCGACGGTGCCGGCGAGGGCGACTTCGTGGCCACCGCAGGGCGACTGCCCGTGGTCACCGCCGACGAGATCCCCGGCCTGTTGGCCGCTGGCCGTCGTCTGGTGGATGTTCGGGCGGCGGAACGCTTTCGCGGGCAACGGGAACCGATCGATCCCGTGGCGGGGCACATCCCCGGGGCCGAGAACCGCCCGGCAGCGGAATTGCTGGCCCAGAGCGGGGGATTCGTGGACCGTGCGGAGCTGCACCGACTCCTCGGGGATCTCCGGGAGGGCGACGCGCTGAGCTGCGGCTCCGGCCTGACGGCCACCCAGGTGATGTTGGCTGCCGAGATTGCCGGTGTGGAGGGCCTGTCCCTGTATGCGGGGTCCTGGTCGGACTGGATCACGAATGGCGCCCGTGGCATTGCCGTCGGCATCTGACAGACTGGACCACGAGAGCCTCAGGACATTGGCAACGCTCCCGCCGTGACAAATGCATCGCGGAGGCGGAAGATGGACTGGTCGTCGGCACCCGTCGTGGTGCGGACGCCCAGCGACAGAAAGGACGCAGCGTGATCCCACGCGAGGAACCCGGCCCGATCATCAACGGCCTTCCGACGAACCTTCCGGATGTCGATCCGCAGGAGACGGCCGAGTGGCTCGAGTCGCTCGACGGCATCATCGACGACCAGGGTCGCAACCGGGCGCGCTATGTGATGCTCAAGCTGCTGGAGCGTTCGCGCGAGCGTCAGATCGGTGTCCCGTCGCTGACCAGCACCGACTATGTGAACACCATCCCGCCCTCGCAGGAGCCCGCCTACCCGGGCGACGAGCAGCTGGAGCGTGGCTACCGCCGCCTGCTGCGCTGGAATGCCGCGATGACGGTGCACCGTGCCCAGCGTCCCGGCATCGGCGTGGGCGGCCACATCGCCTCCTATGCCTCGGCCGCGACCCTCTACGAGGTGGGCCTCAACCACTTCTGGCGTGGTCAGGACCACCCGGGTGGCGGCGATCAGGTCTTCTTCCAGGGGCACGCCAGCCCCGGCATGTATGCCCGTGCCTTCCTGGAGGGACGCCTCAGCGAGGCGGACCTGGACGGCTTCCGTCAGGAGAAGAGCCACATCGTCGACGGCAGGATCCGCGCCCTGCCCTCCTATCCGCACCCGCACCAGCTGCCGGACTTCTGGCAGTTCCCCACGGTGAGCATGGGTCTGGGCCCGATGAATGCCATCTACCAGGCCCAGTTCAACCGTTACCTGCACAACCGTGGCATCAAGGACACCTCCGACCAGCGCGTCTGGGCCTTCCTGGGCGATGGCGAGATGGACGAGCCGGAGTCGCGTGGTCTGCTGCAGCTGGCGGCCAACGAGGAGCTCGACAACCTCACCTTCGTGGTCAACTGCAATCTGCAGCGCCTGGACGGCCCGGTGCGCGGCAATGGCAAGATCATCCAGGAGCTGGAGGCCTTCTTCCGTGGCGCCGGCTGGAATGTGATCAAGGTGATCTGGGGACGCGGTTGGGATCCGCTGCTGGCCCAGGACACCGATGGTGCGCTGGTGAACCTGATGAATGCCACGCCCGACGGCGACTACCAGACCTTCAAGGCCAATGACGGCGCCTACGTCCGTGAGCACTTCTTCAACAAGGACCCGCGCACCGCCGCGATGGTGGCCGGCTGGAGCGACGAGGAGGTCTGGAACCTCAAGCGTGGCGGTCACGATTACCAGAAGGTCTACGCGGCCTACAAGAGCGCCACCGAGTTCACCGGGGCCCCCACCGTGATCCTGGCCCAGACCATCAAGGGCTACTTCCTGGGCACCCACTTCGCGGGCCGCAATGCGACCCACCAGATGAAGAAGCTGGCGCTGGACGACCTCAAGGGCTTCCGCGACCGCCTGCAGATGCCGATCACCGACGCCCAGCTGGAGGAAAACCCCTACCAGCCGCCGTACGTGAACCCCGGCCCCGACGACGAGCGCATCAAGTACATGATGGAGCGCCGTCGTGAGCTGGGCGGTTTCATCCCGGAGCGTCGCCACACGCCCAAGAAGCAGCTCAAGCTTCCGGAGGAGAAGTCCTACGCCGGAGTGAAGAAGGGTTCCGGCAACCAGCAGATCGCCACCACGATGGCCTTCGTGCGCTTGCTCAAGGACCTGATGCGCGACAAGGAATTTGCTCCGCACGTCGTGCCGATCATCCCCGACGAGGCCCGCACCTTTGGCATGGACTCGTTCTTCCCGACGATCAAGATCTACAACCCGCACGGCCAGAACTACACCCCGGTGGACCACGAGTTGATGCTCAGCTACCGCGAGGCCAAGAATGGGCAGATCCTGCACCTGGGCATCAACGAGGCCGGTTCGATGGCCGCCTTCACCGCTGCCGCGACGTCGTACTCCACCCACGGTGTGCCGATGGTGCCGATCTACATCTTCTACTCGATGTTCGGCTTCCAGCGCACGGGCGACTCGATGTGGGCCGTCGCCGACCAGCTGGGGCGCGGTTTCCTGATTGGCGCCACGGCCGGCCGTACCACGCTGACCGGTGAGGGAACCCAGCACATGGACGGTCACAGTCCGCTGCTGGCCGCCACCAACCCGGCGATCGTCAGCTATGACCCGGCCTACTCCTACGAGATTGCGCACATCGTCAAGGACGGCCTGGGCCGTATGTATGGCGACAATCCCGAGGACGTCATCTACTACCTGACGGTGTACAACGAGCCGATCGTGCAGCCGAAGGAGCCGGAGGGCATCGACGCCGAGGGCATCATCAAGGGCATGTACCTGCTCCAGGAGGGCAGCTTCGAAGGTGTCGGGCAGGATGCCCGTCGCGCCCAGCTGCTGGCCTCGGGCGTCGGTGTGCCGTGGGCGCTGGAGGCGCAGGAACTGCTGAAGAAGGACTTCGGTGTGGTGGCCGACGTGTGGAGCGTCACCAGCTGGGGCGAGCTGCGTCGCGACGGGCTGGCCTGCGACGAGCACAACTTCCTCTACCCCCAGGAGGAGAAGAAGGTGCCCTACATCACCCAGAAGCTCGAGGGGCGCCCTGGTCCCGTGGTTGCGGTGAGCGACTACATGCGCGCGGTGCAGGACCAGATTGCCAACTGGGTGCCGGGTGACTTCATCAGCTTGGGCGCCGATGGCTTCGGCTTCTCCGACACCCGGGCGGCTGCCCGACGCTTCTTCCACATCGACGGCCCCTCCATCGCGGTGCGTGCACTGCAGATGCTGGCCGCCAAGGGCGAGGTGCCTGCCGAATGGCCGCTGCAGGCCGCGGAGAAGTACCAGTTGCTGGACGTCAACGCCGGCACCTCGGGCAATGCGGGCGGCGACGCCTGATTCCCGTCGGATGACGTGATTGGCCTGACAGGCCGTCCGGTGATGCCCGTTCCCTGACCAGAGGGCGGGCATCACCGCTTGTTCGTGCCTTCACTACCACCTGTGGTCCTCGATCTGGCAGGCTTGGACCAAGTCACGTGCCGGGCATGGTCCGGCCCAACAGGAAAGTGGGAAGACACGGTGGTAACCGCGGCACAGCCGGGGCAGAAGGTTGATGCGGCCAAGCGCATCGCACAGATGGGCCTCACGACGGGAATGGTCGTCCAGGAGATCGGCTGGGACAGCGATGTCGACGAGGATCTTCGCAATGACGTGATGGATGCCATCGACGCCGACCTGATCGAGGATGCCCTCGAGGCCGTCGACATGGTCCTGCTCTGGTGGCGCGACGAGGACGGCGATGTCGTCGACGGGCTGGTGGACTCCCTGACCGATCTGAGCAAGGGCGGGGTGATCTGGCTGATGACGCCCAAGGTGGGGCGCGACGGCTACATCGATCCCACTGATCTGGCCGAGGGCGTCAAGACGGCCGGACTGGCGCTCACTGCACCTGCAAACCTGACCCCTGACTGGCAGGGGCACAAGATCGTGCGCCCCAAGGGCGGCAAGAAGTAGTCTCCGCGCTGGCCCGTCGGTGCGGGTCAGGCGGTGATGTCGAAATTCTTGAGCTTCTTGCGGTCCTGCTTGCTGCCGGACTGCAGGGCCAGCAGCTCGGCATAGATGCCACCGGAGCGGGCCAGCTCCTCCGGCGTGCCGATCTCGTCCACCTGGCCATCCTTGAGCGTGACGATTCGGTCGACGCTGGCGATCGTGGACAGGCGGTGCGCGATGATGACGCTGGTACGTCCCTTCATGAGCCTGTCGAGTCCCTGCTGGACCAGACGTTCGCTCTTGGAGTCCAGCGCACTGGTCGCCTCGTCGAGGACCAGGATGGGGGCGTCCTTGAGCATGGCGCGCGCAACCGCGATGCGCTGCTTCTGGCCGCCGGAGAGCTTGAGGCCCCGTTCGCCGATCAGCGTGTCATAGCCCTGTTCGAAGCCCATGATGAAGTCGTGCGCATTGGCCTCCCGGGCTGCCTGCTCGATTTCGGCGTCACTGGCGCCCGGATGGGCGTAGGAGATGTTCTCCCGGATGCTGCCGCTGAACAGGCTCGCGTCCTGGAAGACGACCCCCACGCTACCGCGCAGCAGTTCGGCCGGCGTCTGGTCGATGGAGTGGCCCGCCACGCGCACCTGGCCGGAACGCAGCTGGTACAGGCCCAGCAGGAGGCTCACCAGAGTGGTCTTTCCGCCGCCGGATTCGCCGACGAAGGCGACTCGTTCGCCTTGGCGGATGGCGAAACTCACGTCGTGCACCACATCCACGCCGTCCTCGTAGCCGAAGGTCGCGTCGCGGAACTCGATCATCGGCTCGTCGGGGGCCAGCTCGCGTCGCCCGCCCACCACGGGGTCGGCGAGCTCGTCGCGCTCCTGCTCCTCGGCCATCACCTCGAAGTAGTCGCGACTGCCAGCGATGGCACGCTGGGCCGTGTCAACGAGATAGCTCATCATCATGGCCGGTTGCTTGGCCAGGTTGACGAGCTGGATCAGGAGCACCATCACGCCCACGGTGAAGGCGCCCTGCACGGTGCGGACGAAGATCAGCGCGTGGATGCCGAAGAAGATCAGGTTCATCGCACCGCGGCGGGCGGCGTCCATGGAGTGCCAGTAGCGCGACTGGCTCCTGGTGAGGCCGATCGTGGCGTCGTAGTGATCACTGAAGCTGGCCAGCTCGCGCTTCTCCTGCACGAAGGACTTCACGACGCGAATCTGGCCGATGACCTCGGCAAACCGACCGCCAGCGATGTCGACGTGGCTGTTCTTCTTGGCCTCCAGCTTCTGCCAGCGCTTGCTGGTGAGGGTGGTCAGCCACATGTAGGTGGGAAAGACCACCAGCAACATCACAGAGATCCACGGCGAGTACCAGGCCGTGATGGCCAGGGATGCCACCAGGGTGAGCATCATCGGGAAGAAGTTGTTGCTGGCGCTCTGCATGAACTGGGTGGTCTCCGTGATGGAGCGGTTCAGGCGGCTGATCACGGTGCCGGTCAACGCGGTGTCGTAGTAGCGCTGGGGGAGGGTGAGCAGCTTGTGGAAGTAGCGCTGTGACAGCCGGGTGCGCAGGCGAGCGGCCATCACGTCGCCCAAGTAGCCGCCGACATTGCTGATGATGGTGTTGGAGAGGTCAGCAATCAACAGCGCCACGGCCAGCCAGAGCACGACGCTGATGCCTCCGCCACGGCCCTGGAGACTGGCCACCACCTCGTCGGTGGCCTCCTTGATGATGAAGGGGGTCAGCAGGGAGGTCGCCGCCGTCAGCAGCGAGCAGATGATGATGCCCCAGTAGTACCAACGCAGTTCCTTGACGGCGGCAAGGATCTGGACAAGGCTGCGCACAACAGGCTCCTGGATGGTTCGAGATCGCCGGGCTTTCGACGGCAGGCCAGTCTACGCCGACGGGTAGGCTGGATTCCCCGAACCCAGGAGGCATCGGCATCATGGCGAGTACGGATCCACGGACAGGGACCAGTCGATGGCCCTTGTGGGCGACGGTCGTCGCCATGGCATGCACCATCACCAGCCAGGTTCTCCAGCTGGTGGACGGTGGTGGCCTCCGGTCGCTGTCGATCGCACTGATCGTCGCGTCGTCCGGCGTGTTGGTTGCCTGCCTGGTGCTGCTCGCCCGTTCCCGAGGAGGTCGTGATGACTGAACCGATGACCGTGGCGTTGGCACAGGTCCGGGCCACCAGGGACCCCGCGACGAACCTCGACCTGGTGCGTCGGTTCACCGCAGAGGCGGCCGGCCGGGGGGCCGGGCTCGTGGTCTTCCCGGAGGCCACGATGGTGCGCTTCGGCCCGGACCCCCGCGAGGCCGCGGAGGAATGGTCCGAGAGGTGGCTGGCCGCCCTTCCGGAGATAGCCCGGGAGCACGGCGTCGTCCTGGTGGCGGGGATCTTCACCCCCTCCGACGACGGCAGGGTGCGCAACCGCGTGCTGGTGACGGACGGACAGGCAACCGAGACCCACTACGACAAGATCCACTTGTTCGATGCCTACGAGACCAAGGAGTCCGATCACACGGAGCCGGGAGACCAGCTGGTGGACGTCGAGGTCCTGGGCACTCGGCTGGGGCTGACCACCTGTTACGACGTGCGTTTCGCAGACCAGTTCACCAGCCTGGGACGCCGGGGGTGCCAGATCATCTGCCTGCCCACGGCTTGGGCGGACGGTCCGCGCAAGGCCGAGCAGTGGGAGCTGTTGGTCCGGGCGCGCGCGATGGATGCCCAGGCATTCGTCCTGGGCTGTGACCAGGCATTCGATCCGGAGGCCAGGCTGAGCTTCGGCGTCGGGGGTTCGCTGGTGGCCGGGCCCCTGGGTGAGGTGATTGCCCAGGCCGGCTCTGACGAGGAACTGCTCGTCGCAGACCTCGACCTGGCGGTCGTGGACCGCGCCAGGGGTCAGGTTCCGGTCTTGCAGGCCTCCCGGCGCTGAACCCCACCCCGCCGCCACCGGGGCTCACGGATCAGCCGACGTGGAGCTGGGGGCGCCAGCGTTCCTCCGGTTCCGCCTTGCGCAGCACCTCGTGGACCAGCGGAGGAGTGTCCCCCTCTCCGGAGACCAGGAAGCGCAGCATGTTCTGGCCGGGGCTGCGTTCGCTCCACTCGAAGTAGCAGTGGGGCGGTTCGCTGGCCTGCTTGTTCACCTCCAGCAGCACGGCGGCGATCACATTGGGTACGGCGGTGCCTCGGGCCTGGAGCACGCGGTGGCGCCCGACCCGTCGGGCGGTGACGTCCACCGGTGCCTCAAAGTCCGAGGCGTCACTGATGGTGGCCTCCAGGAAGACGACTGCCGCACCCCGGGGGATGTGGTTGTCGAGCCGTACCTCGAGCGCCTTGGCGTCGTATTCGTCCAGGGTGCCGGTGTGCCGTTTGTGGGCGATGAATCGCAGTGGCTGCTCCTGTTGGAGGGCGTCGTGCACCATGCGCCGGGCATCGTCGTCGAAGTTCACCTCGGGTACGCGCAGTTCCGTGGAGCGGTTGGCGCGCGACCAGACCGAGACCACCATGATGGCCGCGACGAAGAGCAGGGCGATCCACAGTCCGCCCGGCTGGGTGAGGACATTCTGGATGAAGGTGTAGATGAAAATGGCGCTGATCACACTGAAGTAGATGCCGACCACCATGCGTCGCCGACGCAGTTCCGTCAGGGCCACGGCCACGGCCGCGGAGGTCATCAGGGCCAGCACGCCGGTGGCATAGGCAGCGGCCTGGTCATCCACGCTGGCGTTGAAGATGATCGTGACCGTGCAGGCGATCGCCCAGATCACGACGGCCAGGGGACGCAGACCCCGCGACCAGTCGGGCGCCATGCCGAAGCGGGGGAGGTAGCGGGGCACCACATTGAGCAGTCCCGCCATGGCCGAGGCGCCGGCGAACCAGAGGATGGCAATGGTCGCGATGTCGTAGGCCGTGCCGAATCCCTCGCCCAGCAAGGCATGGGCCACATAGGCCAGCGCACGCCCATTGGCCTCGCCGCCGGGCTGGAACTCGGCCGGCGGGATCAGCAGGGTGGTTGCGATGGATGATCCGATGAGCAGCACGCTCATCATCAGTGCGGCGGTGGCCAGCAACTTCTTGGTGTTGCGGATACGGCCAGCCGGGTTTCCCTGGGTGTCGCTGTTGGCGCCCCGCACCTGCGGCATGACCAGCACGCCGGTCTCGAAGCCGGACAGGCCCAGCGCGAGGGCCGGGAAGACGAGCATGGCGGCTCCGAAGACGCCCAGCCAGTTGCCATTCTCCTGCACCGCGGCGGCACTCCAGTTGCTGACCAGTTCGGGGTGATGGAGCACTTCCAGCAGACCTCGGGTGATCACGACGACGGACAGCCCCAGATAGGCCGCGACGAGGACCACGGCGACCCCGATCGCCTCGCTGAACCCCTTGAGGAAGACTGCGGCCAGCAGCGTCAGCAGCAGGAGTGTGACGACCACCTGGTGACCGGTCAGGGCGTCCTTGAGCAGTGGATTCTCCACCATGTGTGCGGTCGCGTCGGCGGCGGAGAGGGTCATGGTGAAGATGAACCCGGTGGCGATGAAGCCGATCAGACTGAGCACCAGGATCTTGCTCGGCCAGTAGGTCAACAGCCTTTCCAGCATGGAGAGCGAACCGTCGCCGTTCGGGCTCTCCTCGGCCACGCGGCGGTACATTGGCAGCGCGCCGAACAAGGTGATCAGCACCAGGACGAGGGTGGCCACCGGTGCCAGGCGGCCGGCGGCGATTGCCGCGATGCCCGGTTGGTATCCCAGCGTGGAGAAGTAGTCGACGCCGGTCAGGCACATGACGGCGAACCAGGCCTTGGCATGGGTCTGGTCCAGAGGGGTGTTGGGGTCGGCCCGGTGGCCGCCCGACTGGTCCTGCTCGCGAGCAAGGAACCAGTGCAGGAAGCGGGTCTTGGTGCCCGCGGTCGTACTCACTGCCAAAGCGTAGATCCGCACCCGCCCGGCAGCGAAACGGGGCCCGGCATCACGTGGATGTCGGGCCCCGCGTCGGGACCGGTGCAGACCTCAGTGGGCCGCGTGGGTCTTCGTGTCCTTGATCTGCGACGAGGCGCCCTGCTGCTTGGCGTCGTCCGCCTCACCACCGGGATTGCGGTTCTCGGCCTGGGCCGCTTCCACCTTGGCACGGATCTGGGCGCCCGTGGTCGGGTCGACGGCCATCCAGTAGGCGAAGGCACGCTCCAGGACGTCGCCCTTCACGCCGCCCAGCAGGTGGCCCGCGACGGTGTCCACGAAGCGGGCGCGCTGGGCGTCGTCCCAGACCTCGCGGATCAGGGTGCCGGCCTGGCCGAAGTCGTCGTCCTCGGCGCGCAGCGTGTAGGCCTGCCGCACCATCTCACCGTCGGACTCCCAGCTCTCGTCCACCTGGCCCACCTCGTCGGAGTAGGGACGTCCCATGGAGTTGGGCGCGTAGGTGGCCGCCGTCTTGCCCTGCAGATAGTTCATCTGACCGTCGATGGCGTAGAAGTTGTGGTTCTCCACACCCTTGGGCTGGTTGACGGGCAGCTGCTCGAAGTGGGTACCGATCCGGGCGCGGGCGGCATCCGGGTAGGCGAAGACACGGCCGAGCAGCATCTTGTCCGGGCTGAAGCCGATGCCGGGAACCAGGTTGGAGGGGCTCATCGCGGACTGTTCGATGTCGGCGAAGAAATTGTCCGGGTTCTTGTTCAGCGTCATCGTGCCCACCGGGATCAGTGGGTAGTCAGCGTGGGGCCACACCTTGGTCAGGTCGAAGGGGTTGAACCGGTAGGTCTTGGCCTCTTCATAGGGCATCACCTGCACCGAGAGCTTCCACTGCGGGAACTCTCCGCGCTCGATGGCATCCCACAGGTCCCGTCGGTGGTAGTCGGCGTCCTCGCCGGCGATCTCGGTGGCGCGCTCACCGGACAGGCCCTCGACGCCCTGCTGGGTGTGGAAGTGGTACTTGACCCAGAAGCGCTCACCGGCCTCGTTGATCCACATGTAGGTGTGGGAACCGTAGCCATTCATGTGGCGGTAGCTCTTGGGCAGGCCACGATCACCCATCAGGTAGGTGACCTGGTGGGCCGACTCGGGGTTCAGGCTCCAGAAGTCCCACTGCATGTTGTTGTCGCGCAGGCCATTGCCCGGCAGACGCTTCTGGGAGGCGATGAAGTGGGCGAACTTCTGCGGGTCACGGACGAAGAAGATGGGGGTGTTGTTGCCGACGAGGTCGTAGTTGCCCTCGGTGGTGTAGAACTTCAGGCTGAAGCCGCGCACATCACGCCAGGTGTCGGGGGAGCCCATCTCCCCGGCGACGGTGGAGAAGCGGGCCAACATCTCGGTCTTGACGCCCTTCTGGAAGAGGGCGGCCTTGGTGTACTGGCTGACGTCCTCGGTGGTCTCGAAGACGCCAAAGGCTCCGGAGCCCTTCGCGTGCGGGCGGCGCTCGGGAACATTCGTGCGGTTGAAGTGGGCGAGCGTCTCCACCAGGTGGACGTCGTGCAGCAGCAGCGGGCCATCGGGTCCGACGCTGAGGGAATTGCGGTCGCTGACGGCGGGCGCACCGTTGGAACGGGTCGATCCGGTGGGTTGAGCTCCGGCGGGCAGCGGGCCGAGGGTGGTTTCCTGGGGAACATGGCGATCGGTCATCGTGCGAGTCCTTTCTCGACGGGCGACTGTGGATCAGTGCACTATCCATCCTAACTGGAATCATTCCAGTTTATTCCCGTGTGCCGAGAGTTGTCTCCGTGTCACGAGCTCACCTATCTCGAAACGCCGACTGGCGCGGCTGGGGAGTGTCTTCGCCGTCGGGCAACCGTCAGCGACGAAGCGCTGTGCGAGCGCGTCGGAGGATCCCACGCAGACCGTCGCTTCCGGCGCTCACCAGGGGTCTTGCCGCGGTCTGGAGCTGGGTTGCCATCCGGCTCGCAGCACCGTCCACGGGTTGGCCCAGGGCATCGACCCAGACGCTGCCGGTCCACCAGATGGGGTGGCCCAGACGGGTGTCGAAGAACTGGGCGCCGATGGCGACTTCCTCGGCGCCCGGCCGGGGGCGGGCCCACCCGGCCCCGGTCGATGTCCAGGACTTCCCCAGGCCGCCGATGTTCAGGGTGCTGGCTACCACAGGATCCTCCGGGGCGCCCGGGGCGCCCGACGGGAGCTCAACGAGGCTCCCGCTCGGCAGGGGAGTGCTGTGGTGCTGGATGGCACGATCCTTGCGGACGTCGTGCCAGGAATCACCCGTGACGCGGGCGCGCTGGTTGCGATCGGGCTGCCAGGCATAGGCCGTCGTGGCCTGGCCCTGGACGCCTCCCTTGAATCGATTCCCCGACGCCGTGACCAGGCCACCGTGGCTCTCGGAGATGTCCAGCCACGCCTGGTGGTTCATCACGTAGACCTGGCAGCCTGTGGCCAGCACCTGGGGTCCGCTACCCGTCGCGTGGATGCCTCGGGAACCGACGGTGCGGGTCTCCATGTAGACGCCGAACAGGCTCACCATCATGGAGTCCGACAACGAGATCCCGGTGCTGTACTGCTCGATCGCCCCACCGTGGATGCTCACCAGGCTGCGATCGATCATCTCGATACCGCGACCATTGCTGCTGCCATCGGCCAACAGGCCGGAGATCCGGATGTCGTAGAGGCCCACGTTGTAGCAGTACTCCAGGCGTATGGCGGTCTGGTTCCGCCAGAAGTTGCAGTGGTTCACGTGGGCGTACCAGCACTTGCTCATGGTGAGCGCCAGTTCGGTCTGCCAGATGGTGACGTCGTCCAGGACGACCGCCGACGCGTTTGTGGCGTCGATGCCAATACTGCCGCCCACCTGGTCGCCTGGGCCAACCAGACGCAATTCCCGAACATTTGAGCAAGGGGCGAGCTTCAGGATGGGGGACGAATGAGTGGCGCTGATCTGGGCGCCGCGGACAGTGCCGGAACTCACGCCGCTCGTGGCGCCACTGCCGCGGAAGGTCTGCTGCGGGCGCCCCTGCAGGGGCGCCGAGACTCGGTAGGTGCCCAGCGGGAAGTAGATGGTGCCACCGTCGTCGGCCGCGTCGATGGCCCGCTGGATGGCAGCGGTGTCATCGGTGATGCCGTCGCCGGTGGCTCCGTGCGCGCGGACATCGGTCCATGGCTGCAGGGTGGCTTCGGAGCGATGGCCCGTGGCGGATGCATCGGGCGCCGGCAGGTCTGGTGTCATGCGACGATCCTGTCACGGCTTGGTGGGCGCAGAGGGACTCGAACCCCCGACACCCTGCTTGTAAGGCAGGTGCTCTAACCAACTGAGCTATGCGCCCCGACGTCGTCGCCCATTAAAACACGACAACGCGGTCTGTCGGCCCACTCGGGGCCGACGTCGTGGCATCACGCCATGGCTGCCTTGACCAGTCCGGAGACCGTCTTTCCGTCGGCGCGTCCCTGGGTGCGATTGCTGACGGCCTTCATGACCTGCCCCATCTGGCGCATCGTTGGCTTCTCGCCGTTGGGGCCGCTGGCTGCCGCAATCTCCTCGGCGACAATGGCACGAAGCTCCTCCTCGTCCATCGCCTCGGGCAGGTAGCGCGCGAGGAATTCGGCCTCGCAGGTCTCCTTGGCGGCCAACTCGGGGCGGCCACCCTGTGCGTAGGCCTCGGCGGAGTCCTTGCGCTTGTTGACCTCCTTGGTGACCACGCCGATCTCCTCGGCATCGGTGAGCTCCCGCGCGGCAGCACCGGCCACCTCTTCGGTGTGGATGGCGGTCAGGGCCATCCGGATATTGCTCTTGGCGGCCTCGTCACGTGCCTTCATGGCAACGACGAGATCGGCCTTGAGCTGGTACTTGAGTGCTCCCACGGTGGATTCCTTTCGTCCGAGGGGCAATTCTACTCACCGCTCGACGGTGCCTGACCGTTCGCCAGCTGTTGCGGCCGCGGCACGCCGGGGCGCCGGTCCCGTCCCGGTGGCAGCGCGGGGGTCAGCAGCTTCCCAGCGCTGGAGTGAGGCATTCCATCCGGCCGGGAGCCCGAACAGGGCTTCGACTGGGCCGCGCCGCACAAGACGTTCCAGCAGCAGGGCCGTCGCGGAGATCACGGCGACCCCCAGTGCCGGATACAGGACGGCCAACGGCCCGAGCAGCGTGGCCAGGCGCTGGGGGAATCCGGTCTGCGCGTCGAGCCACATCCACAGGGCCAGCAGGGGAGGGTGCATCACGTAGATGGCCAGGGTGTGACGACCAACCCAGGCGAGCCAGTGCATGGGACGCAGCAGAACGCACCACAGCACCACGGCGCCCATCATGAACAGGCCCTTGCCGAGGTTGCCGAACAGCCAGGTGAGCTGGATCCCGGCGGTCGGGAGGTTTGGGACCAGACCGATCACCTTCGGCACCGCCAGCAGTGCGATGCCGGCCACCAGGAGGGCCCAGGGCTTCTCAGCTGCCACGCGCTTGAGCAAGGGGGCGGCGTAGACACCCACGGCGAAGTAGATCGCCAGATAGGGCACCTTGAGCGCAATGTTCTCGCCTGGGACGATGAACAGGGTCAGGGCGGTCAGCAGAGCCAGCACGATGGCGGGGTGCACGCCCCGCAGCAGGTGCAGGACCACCATGTAGGTTGCCAGGGCAAAGACGTACCACAACGGTGTCTGGGGGGCGACGAGCTGCTGCAGCCAGTCCAGCCCCGGACGGACCTGGCCGGCCTCGGCGACGCCCAGGATCGGCATGACAAGGGCATAGACCGTGAGCCACACCACATACAGCCAGTAATTCGCCGCAGCACCCCTCAGTGCGGCGCGGCCGCGAGTGAGTTTCCCGGAAGCCAGCATGCCGGAGAGCATCAGCAGCAGGGGCATCCGGATGCCACCGACGACGTCATTCAGACGCGTCCACAGGTCGGCCTTCATCGTCGGGGATTCCAGGTGGGGCAGGTGCCACAGGACCACGTGGTAGAGGACGACCAAGAGGACGCAGGCGCCACGGGTCATGTCGATCCACGGCTGTCGCGCGGGCTTCTGGGGGTGGGTCATCGCATGCCTTTCCGCAGCTGTCGAATTCAACATCTCAACCAGCCCGCAGCTATGGCAGCGGTCATATTCTTGGTGCCTTCTCAGCTGGGCAAGGGAATCCTTTGCGCCTCGAAACCGGAATGGGGGCGTCGGGGAGCGGGGGCGGTAGACTCCGTTGACGTGGCTCTTGCAGATCTTCCCGACGTACTGAACTCACTCGAGGCTTCACTGAAGCAGATCGAGGCCGTCCTCGACCCTGAATCCAAGAAGGTCGAGATTGCCGAACTCGAGCAGCAGGTCTCTGCGCCAGACCTGTGGGATGACCAGGCGAACGCGCAGCGAGTCACCTCCCGCCTGTCCGCGCTGCAGTCCGACGTCGAGCGTCTGGACGAGCTTCACACGCGGCTCGAGGAGGCCGCACTGATGGTGGAGATGGCGCAGGAGGAGAGTGACGCCGACGCGGCGGCCGATGTCCAGAAGGAGATCGACAAGCTGACGCAGGACATCCAGGCGTTGGAGATTCGCACCTTGCTCTCCGGCGAGTACGACGAGCGCGATGCCGTGGTGACCATTCGCGCTGGCGCTGGCGGCGTCGATGCCGCAGATTTCGCGGAGATGCTCCTGCGCATGTACACCCGATGGGCCGAGCGCAATGGCTTTGGCGTCAAGGTGATGGACACCTCGTATGCGGAGGAGGCAGGACTGAAGTCGGTGACCTTCGAGATCAGTGGTCCGTTCGCCTACGGCACCCTGTCGGTCGAAGGTGGCACCCACCGCCTGGTGCGCATCAGCCCCTTCGACAATCAGGGGCGTCGTCAGACCTCCTTCGCGGCCGTGGAGGTCATCCCCCTCATTGAGGACACGGACCATATCGAGGTCCCGGAGTCCGAGATTCGCGTCGATGTCTTCCGTTCCTCGGGCCCTGGAGGTCAGTCGGTGAACACCACTGACTCCGCGGTCCGCATCACCCACCTGCCAACGGGCCTGGTGGTCTCCATGCAGGACGAGAAGAGCCAGATCCAGAACCGTGCCGCGGCCATGCGAGTGCTGCAGTCGCGCCTTCTCCTGCTGAAGAAGCAGGAGGAGGACGCCAAGAAGAAGGAGCTGGCGGGCGACGTCAAGGCGAGCTGGGGTGACCAGATGCGTTCGTACGTCCTCAACCCCTACCAGATGGTCAAGGACCTGCGCACCAACTACGAGGTGGGCAATCCGGAGTCGGTCTTCGACGGTGAGATCGATGGCTTCATCGACGCCGGGATCCGCTGGCGCATGAAGGGCGAGGACGACTCCTGAGGTCTGGACTCGTAGGACAAGCAGTGACACACGTCGGGCAGCTGAACTTCGGCTGCCCGACGTGTGTCACTGCCAGCCCACGCACCAGCGCGCCCTAGACTCGTCGGCGGCCGTCCTGAGCACTGGCTCAGACCTTCCCCAAGACGCGGCCGAGGACAATCGTGATCACCTTCGACGACGTCACCAAGATCTACGACGGGCAGAGCAGGCCAGCCCTCAAGAACGTCAACGTGCAGATCGACAAGGGCGAATTCGTCTTCCTGGTGGGCCAGTCGGGCTCCGGGAAGTCCACCTTCGCGCGCCTTGTGCTGCGCGAGTTCCGGCCGACGATGGGCAGTGTGCACGTCGCGGGCAAGGATCTGGGACGCTTGCGGAGCTGGAAGGTGCCAGCCCTGCGCCGGCAGATCGGCACCGTCTTCCAGGACTTCCGGCTGCTGCCCGGCAAGTCCGTGCACGAAAATGTCGCTTTCGCCCTCCAGGTGATCGGGCGCCCCAACAGCGAGATCAAGCAGGTGGTCCCCGAGACGCTGGAGATGGTCGGGCTTTCCGGCAAGGGACACCGGCTTCCGGAGGAGCTGTCCGGCGGTGAGCAGCAGCGCGTCGCGATTGCCCGCGCATTCGTGAACCGCCCGCAGATCCTGCTGGCCGACGAGCCCACCGGCAACCTCGATCCCGCCACCAGCGTCGGCATCATGAAATTGCTCGATCGGATCAACAAGACCGGGACCACCGTGGTGATGGCCACCCATGACTCCACCATCGTCGACCAGATGCGCCGCCGAGTGATCGAGCTCGATGCCGGCACCGTGGTCCGCGACCAGACCAAGGGCGTCTACGGAAGCGCCTGAGCGCGCCCGAGCCCGGAAGGAACCAACGATGCGTCACACACTCCGCGAGACCTGGTCTGGTCTTCGCCGCAATGCCTCCATGACACTGGCGGTCATCGTCACGATGTGGGTCAGCCTGAGCCTGTTCGGGGCCGGCCTGATGACCATGCAGCAGGTCGATCTGATCAAGGGCAAGTGGTACGACAAGATCGAGATCAGCGTCTTCATGTGCGTCAAGGACTCCCAGGGAGGCATGTGCGAATCCGGCAAGGATGTCACCGACGCCCAGCGCGCCGAGATCAAGAAGCGGCTGGAGGCCAATCCGGAGGTCCAGCAGGTCTTCTACGAGAGCAAGGAGGAGGCCTACGAGGAGTTCAAGAAGACCTTCTCCGATTCGCCGATCCTCGAGACGCTCACGGTTGACCAGATGCAGGATTCCTACCGGGTGAAGCTCAAGGACGCGGCCCAGTACGCAGGCGTCGTCGACGAGGCCCGCGTGCTGCCGGGCGTGCAGAATGTCCAGGACCTGCACACGGTGCTTGACCCCCTATTCAACTGGTTGAACGCCCTCAAGTGGGGGACCATCGGCATGAGTGCACTGCTGCTGTTGGCGGCGGCCCTGCAGATCGGCAACACGATCCGGATGGCCGCCTTCAGCCGTCGGCGGGAGCTGGGGATCATGCGTCTGGTGGGTGCGTCCAACACTTACATCATGCTGCCCTTCCTCCTGGAGAGCCTCGTGGCAGGCGTCATTGGAGCTGCGCTGGCGTGTGCGACGCTGGCCTTCGGCTACTGGTCCGTCATCGTCAAGAACGCTGAAGTCTCGATCAAGGCTTTACGGTGGATCACGTGGCAACACGCGGGGATGGCCATGGTCGGGGTTGCATTGGTGGGAATCCTGCTGTCTATCATTCCCACGCTGTTCGCAACTAGGAAGTACCTGAGAACCTGAGGCCCCCGAATTCAGGTCCAGGGCTGGAACGAGGTAGAGCGTGACGAGGCTGACCCCCGAGTGCCGTAGTTCGGCTGTCTTTCGTGGACCCCGACGGGCGGTGGGAGCTGCACGCATCACGGTGGCGGCCCTCGCGGCCCTCACGCTGGGGCTGGGGCAGGTTCCGACGGCGGCAGCCGACGACCTGACCGATGAGCGCGACCGGCTCAAGGGCCAGATCGCCGCCTCCCAGGAAAACCTGCAGGACTTCTCCGCCGAGCTGAACCAGGCCGCCGAGACATTGGCCAGTTCCCAGGCGGAGCTTGGCGCGGCCCAGGCCGCCCTGACCCAGGCGCAGAGCCAGCGAGCCGCCGCCCAGGCCGAGGATGCTCGCCTTGCCGCGGCACTCGAGACTGCTCGTGCGGATCTGGCCGAGGCGAAGCGTGAGGTCGCCGCGAACCAGAAGAAGGTCGACGAAGAGGCCCGCCTGATCGGGGCCAGCGTCCGCGAGACGCACCAGCAGAACACCGAACTGGTGGGCATCGCGGCCTTCGTGACCGACATCAACACCAGTGACGTCCACCAGACCATGCAGTGGTCGATGACGATCTTCAACGCCACCCAGGCCCAGATGGACCGCCTGCAGACACTCCAGATGAAGTTGGAGGCTGCGCGTGAGGCGATGGCAGAGGCCGAGGCCCGCGTTGCAGCCGAGCGCTCGGCCGCTGCGGACCAGTTGGCAGCCACTCGCTCCGCCGAGGCCGCCGCCGACGACGCGGCTGCTGCCGTGGCCACCCTGGTGAAGAGTCATGCCGCCGCAGAGGCGGCGGCCGCCGAGAAGGTGGCGGCCGAACAGAAGCACCAGGCAGCCCTGGCGGCTGAGACCCGCAATGTGGAGACTCGCATCGCCGAGCGGATCGCGGCGCAGCGCGCTGCCGAGGCGCGGGCTGCCGCAGAGGCGAGGGCGCGCGAACAGGCTGCCGCCAAGGCTCGCCAGGAGGCGGCAGCAGCTGCCCGCGCCGCGCAGGAGGCGGCTCGCCGCAAGGCCAGCGATGCGAGCCAGAAGGCCGCTGAGGCGCGCAAGAAGGCCGCAGTTGCCGAACGTGCGAGCAGCACCGCTCGCACGTCGACGCCGAAGACCGCCGTCGATTCCGGCAGGGGTCGCTGGGCAGCCCCGGTGAGCGGGCCGGTCACCTCGCGGTTCGGACAGCGTCTGCACCCGGTGCTGAAGATCTGGAAGCTGCACGACGGCATGGACTATGGCGCGGCCTGCGGTGCCCCGATGGTCGCTCCGAAGTCGGGTGTGGTGACGGAGCGCTACTACAACGCCGGCTACGGCAATCGCCTGATCATCGATCACGGCCTGGTCAATGGCAAGTACATGACCACCAGCTACAACCACGCCACCCACTACGTGGTCTCCCCGGGGCAGCGGGTCAGCGCCGGCCAGGTGATTGGTTACGTCGGCACCACCGGTTACTCCACCGGCTGCCACCTGCACCTGATGGTCTGGGCGAACGGCAATCTGGTGAATCCCGCCAACTACTTCTGATCGAAGACCGTGCGGGGCGCTGTGCCCACGGAGGAAATGACTGGGATCCCGCCTCACCCGCGAGCTAGGGTGTGGCGGGATCGCCGTATCCTTGGCACGATCCAGCACGACCGTCCGGACAACAGCAGCAGGGGAGCAAGGTGCCACGCGAAAAGGGCCGCAAACTCATCGCCCAGAACAAGAAGGCCACGCATGACTACCACATTGGCCAGAAGTTCGAGGCGGGCATGGTGCTGACCGGCACCGAGGTGAAGAGCCTGCGCAATGGCCGCGCCTCCTTGGTGGACGCCTTCGCCACGATCGACGACGGTGAGGTCTGGCTGCGCAATGCTCACATCCCCGAGTACGCCTTTGGCACCTGGAAGAACCATGCGACCCGTCGCAACCGCAAGCTCCTGCTCAACCGACGTGAGATCGACAAGCTGGAACGTGAGATCGGCAATTCGGGACGCACCATCGTGCCGCTGAGCATCTACTTCAGCGACGGCTACGCCAAGGTGGAGATCGCTGTCGGCACGGGCAAGAAGGACTGGGACAAGCGCCAGACCATCGCCGAGCGCGACATGCGTCGGGACATGGAACGAGACCTGGCCGAGCGGAACCGGAAGCAGCGACGATGACCCGTCGGCCCCCACGTCTGCTGCTCGGCACCATTGCGCTGGTCCTGTGGCTGTTGTCAGTGGCCGGGGCAGTGCCTGCTCACGCCCTGTCGGACCAGATCGACTCTTGGAAGATCGACTACAGCGTGGGGCGTGACGGGCGGGTGAAGGCCACCGAGACGCTGGTCTACCGCTTCGGCAATGTTGGCCGGCAGCAGGGCATTACGCGCAGTTTCGTGGTGCGCGAGGACCACGACGACGAGCACGATGCCGTCTACGACATCGAGAACATCCAGGTCAGCAGTCCCGACGCGTCGGCCGAGTTCACCCGCCAGTTGGAGGAGCAGGGCCGGGTGGAATTCCTGACCCTGCGGATCGGGACCCCGGGCCGGTACATCCAGACCAGCACGGCCACCTACACGATCAGCTACGAGGTGACTGGGGCGATTCGCAGCTCGTCGGGCTACGACGAATTCTACTGGGATGCCATCAGCGGCGAGACACCACCGGTGCGCGACATCACGGTGACCGCGCAGGTGCCCGGCGGTGTGCAGGACGTGTCCTGTTCCAGCACCGCACCGGGTCAGCGGAGCGAGTGCTCCTCCTCGCAGCTGGCCGATGGTCGGGCCACCTGGACTCAGGACTTCAAGCAGCCCGGCGAGGTCCTGACCATCGCTGCCAAGATCAAGCCGGGGTTGGTGGCCGACAACACGCCACACCTGGTGACCCGCGGTGATGCGGCAGAACGGCTTGCCCAGCAGGCGGGCATGGGGCTGACGGGTCTCAGCGCGCTGCTCTCCCCGCTGTTCGGCTGGCTGTGGTGGCGCCGTCGGGGTCGCGACCTGCGCTATGAGGGACTGCCGCCGGGCGTGATCCCCGGACCGGGGGAACGAGTCCGGCAGAAGCCGTCGGGGCCCATCGAGATCCCCGTGGCCTTCTCCCCGCCGAAGATCAGTGTGGCCGAGGCCGGATTCCTGGCCGACGGCCAGATCGACACCAAGGAGACCACCGCCACCCTGGTGGACCTTGCGGTCAGGGGCGCCGTCTGGCTCTCGAATGATTCGGGCTCGACGCGCGTCGGACTGGTGGACTACTCCAAGGCATCGGAGCCGCATGAGCAGGTACTGCTGCAACGGCTCTTTGGTCGCCGGGGTGTCGACGAGGTGGACCTCTCCCGCCAGGGAAGCCTCTACCGGGCCCACACCGCGATGGTGTTGAGCGTGCGCAACCAGGTGGCTGGCCGCCGCTGGTTCACGTCACATCCGTCGCCGGCCGGTGCCGGACTGGGGTGCTCCGGCTTCCTGGTACTGGCCTTCGGCTGGTTCTTCCTGGGGGGTTCCCTGGGCGGTCTGTGGCTGCTGGCGCCCCTGGTGCCGATCGCCCTGACCTCCATGGTGGTGCGCTCCCGGATGCGACGGGGACAGCGCACCGGCGAGGGGCGCGCCTGGACCGACCAGATCGAGGGCTTCCGCACCTACCTGGCCACGGCCGAGGCAGACCAGCTGCGGTTCGAGGAGGGCGAGGACATCTTCTCCCGCTACCTGCCCTGGGCCATCCTGTTCGGGCTCGCTGAGCGATGGGCGGACCTGTGCGCCGAACTGGTGCGGATGGGTCGGCTGAGTGCCGAGCCCCCGGTCTGGTACTACGGCCCCTATGACCAGTGGAACTTCTACGTGCTGACGAATTCCCTGAGCACCATCGACCACTCGGCAGCACCGCCGATGTCGATGTCCCCGTCGATCGGCACCTCCGGAACCGGTTTCGGCGGGGGTTCCGCCTTCGGCGGTGGTGGCGGCGGCTTCTCCGGCGGTGGCGGCGGTGGAGGCGGCGTCGGCAGCTGGTGACGTGGGCGCAGGAGGCTGACGCGGCCGCACCTGTGGCAGGCTTGCACCATGACTGAAAAGCCTGAAATCGACTTCCCCGAGGGTCCGGCCCCCACCGACCTCGAAATCACCGACCTCGTCGTGGGCGACGGCCCCGAGGCCAAGGCCGGCATGGCCGTGGCCGTGCACTATGTGGGCGTCGCCTACTCCACCGGCGAGGAGTTCGACTCCAGCTACGGCCGTGGCCCGCTCCAGTTCCACCTGGGTGCAGGCCAGGTCATCTCCGGCTGGGACACCGGCATCCAGGGCATGAAGGTTGGTGGCCGACGCAAGCTCGTCATTCCCGCCCATCTGGCCTACGGCGATCGTGGAGCTGGCGGCGTGATTGCCCCGGGCGAGACCCTCATCTTCGTGTGCGACCTGCTCGGCGTGCGCTGATCCAGCCCTCCTTGAGCAGAAGATCGGGGCCGGTTCAGGGCCGGCCCCGATGTGCTCGGCGGCTCTCGCGCGTCAGACTGGGGCCATGCCCAGCACAGCCACGAAACCCGGAACCAGACTCATGTCCGCCTTCGAGCACCCGTCCCTCAACCTGCCCGTCACCCAGGAGCAGCGCGAACGAAGCCTGGAGTACCTGCAGGGCGCCTATGCAGAGGGCCGGCTGACCATCTATGAGTTCGACTCCCGCGCCGGAACGGTGCTCTCCGCCACCACACGTCGAGAACTGAACCAGGCCTTCACCGGTCTGGCCCGTGTGCCCGTGGGCACCGGGGCAACACTCCTTGGTCGGCGTCGCTCCTCGGGGCCGGGAGCCGGGGCCAGGGTCGGTGCGACGGTGGCCCACCTGAGCGGTCTCGGCAGCTTCGTCGTCGGGCCTGCAGTCGTCTATGCGATGGCCCCGCACGGAGGTTACGCACGCCGGGAGGCCGCCAAGGCCTTCAACTTCCAACTGGTCTCCCTCGTGGTGCTCGCAACGCTGTCGATCTTCCTCGACGGCTTCCTGGGTGGAGCCCTTCTGGGCGTGGCCGGCTTTGCCTGGCTGATGCTGACCATCGCGGGCGTTGCCCATGCCGGTTCTGGCGATGACTGGCGCAACCCCGTCTCCAGGGTCGTGCCGCTGCGCTTGCTCGACGAGGGCGATCCGGTGGGGCGTGGCCCCAAGCAGCTCGGGCGCTGACCATCCGCTGGGCATCCGTGCCGCGTCGGCACGGGGTCACAGGAATATTCGGTGGCGCGGGCAGCGTTCAACGGGTAATCTTGTACAACCGGCTTGTTGGTGCAGGTCGGCGTACAACTCAACAGGGGGTGACTGGTTTCGACTTGGGACGGTAGTTCCAGGGGAAGCGGGCCGTGAATCCAGGGTCAACACGTAAATGTTCCCCGGAAACCTATAACTGCCGACACCAATCGCGCAGACTTCGCTCTCGCTGCCTGAGCAGTGACCGAAGGGTCAGCCCGGATGTAGCCTTCCGTCCGGTTCCTGGCCTCATCAAGGAGGCTTGCTGATCGACCTGTGTGTCAGGGGTCGATCGGGACTCAACTGATACTGGGCCTGTCCACGACGTGCTGCAGAGAGCGTGGGGGCCGAGAAAAGCATCAACCGCAGCTGCGCCCGGAGAAGACCTGGTTCGCCTCTTGAGGACGCGGGTTCAATTCCCGCCACCTCCACCAATTCCCGTTCGCGGGAATCCGATTCATCCTGTTGTCAATGATGGCCGCTCCTTCTGGGGGCGGCCATTGTTGGTTTTGGTCTCACACCTGTGGCAGCCAGCCAGCAGCCTCGTCAGGTTCCATGAGAGGAGTCACCCAGTAGTCGAGATGGACGTCCTTGAGCTTCTTCCAGATCGGCTGCGTGGGGTCACGCGGGCTCGCGGTTGCCACCAGGACGTCGGGGCCGTGGATTGCCAGGCGTTCACGGCAGACGCCGCAGGGGCTCAGCACCAGGTATCGCCCGTCTGTGTGCCGTGACAGACAGATCGAAGCGACGATGCGCTGGCCCAATCGGTACGCGGCGCAGAACGGCTCCGTTTCATGGCATAGTTCGACGCTCGAGTTGACAACATCGGGCGCGGTCCCGATCAGGATGGTTCCGTCGGCCAGCAACATGGCAGCTGCGCCTAGATAAGGCTGATCGGCGGGGTAGCGGGTTTCGATGAAGTCCTGACACCGGTCCCGCAGCTCGTCGAGGGAAAGATCGAGATGGGGGCTCATGAGTCTTGATGCTACAGAGCCCTCGCTGGTAGCGAATCAGCACCCGCGCAGCGAACCGTCCATCGAATGATCGGGTGCGCGCGCCGCCACGAGTTCGACACAGGCGCCTTGGACTCCACCATTCCCGTTCGCGGGAATCCGATTCAGCCTGTTGTCAACGATGGCGGCTCCTGCAGGAGCCGCCATTGTTGCACCCGGCCCGGGTTGGGATGTGAGACGGCTGAGCGTCGTGTGTGTCAGTCAGGCGAGAGTACTTCGAGTCTTTGACGTCGATATCACCGTCGGCATGATTGACGTCGATATAGAAGTCACGTACTATGACTTTCATATCGGAGTCATGTTCGTGGGTGGAGTGCTGCATGCGATACGAAGGCAGGGTCTCGAGTCGGGAGTCGCTGGGGCGCATGCTGCAGCAGGCTCGCCTGGTGGCTGGCCTGACGCAGCGTGAACTTGCGGCGCAACTCGGGACCACACAGAAATACATCTGGGAACTCGAGGCGGGTAAGCCGTCCATCCTCATGGACCGGCTGTTTGCCGCCATGGAGGCGACAGGCTTGGAACTCACGGCCACCATCACCGTTCCTGATGATGGTGCCTCCGGTGAGGTCGGCCATGGGTGACCTCGTCATTGAGCTCTATGGCCAGCGTCTCGGCTGGCTGCGCGGTGACTGGCGCACCTTCGATCTGATCCCGGATCCTGCTGCTGCGCTGCATTTCGGCCTTGATGCCACCGTGATGTCGCTCGCCGTTCCCCTTCAGTTGCGCCCGACTCGATCGCGGGCGGCACTGCGGCGCAACTTTTTCGCAGAGCTGTTGCCGGAAGGGAGAATGCGCACGCGACTGGCGCAGATCGCCGGTGTGCAGGAACACGACGTGATCGAGTTGCTCCGTCGCTTCGGGCGGGATGTGGCCGGCGCTCTCCAGATCTGGGATCCAGAGGTGCCCGGTGAGCCCAAGAGCCCCCGGCTCGAGCCGGTCGAGGAAGCCGACGTGGCTCGCATGCTGGCCGCTGTTTCGGAGGAGCCGCTCGGAAACAAGCCGATCGGTGGCAAGACGTCGCTGGCCGGTGTCCAGGATAAAATCGTCTTGGCTCGCAGCGTCGACGGTGTGTGGAATCGGGTGGTCGATGGAGCGCCATCCACTCACATCCTCAAGCCGCTCCACGCTCGGTATCCCACGTTGATCTACGACGAGGAGTACGGGGCTCGCCTGTCGCGCGCCCTCGGCTTGACCAACTACGCCACGTGGGTCGAAGAGTTCGAGGGCATCCCGGCCGTGGTGATCGAGCGCTATGACCGTGACCCTTCGGCTCCTCAAGGGCGTGTGCATCAGGAGGATGGCAGCCAGGTCCTTGGTGCGTCCGGTGTCCAAAAGTATCAGCGCGAAGGTGGCGTGGTCACCTTGGAGCGGCTGGCGAAGGCATTCCGTGGTGCGGGCGGTCCCTCGATGGTGGAGGCGCTGTTCCGGCAACTTGTGGTGGCAGTGGCCGTCGGGAACCTCGATATGCATGCCAAGAACATCTCGGTGCTCCATCCGCCCGACGGATCCTGTCGGGTGGCTCCGGTCTACGACATGGTGCCGCAGACCCACTTGCCCACCGATGGGGAACTGGCCCTGGCTGTGAATGGCGTGTATCGGCATGCCTCGGTGGCAGGCGCTGATCTGGTGGCCGAGGGCGAGGGATGGGGGATCATCGACGCCGCCGCGCTCACAGCGACGATGCTCACCGACCTCGCTGCTGCAATCAACGAAGAAACGCCGCTGCCGGGAGCTCACCCCGGCTTGGTCGACGAGATCGGTAGCTTCGTCGAGAAACTGCGCCGGGGGTGATGTACGGCTTCCTGCTGACCGTTCTGCATCGCGGGGCGGGCGATCAGGAGCAGATGCCCGCGTGCCACCACGAGTTCGACTCGTGCCCCCTGAGCTCCATAAATACCCGTTCGCGGGAATCCGAATCATCCTGTTGGCTGCGATGGCCGCCCGATTGTGGGTGGCCATCGTTGCGCTTGCACGCGACACCCTCCGTGTGAAGCGCGAACTGTTGTCTCGGTGCTACTCGATCAATCTCTTGGCAGACGTCACAAGGGGCGGTAGTCACCTAAGGGGTGGCTATGGCGTGGGCTCGCGGTGCCAGACGGCTGGCGTCGTGGTCGTGATAGGCACCAGACCAGCGCGCTGAAGGATCGGGCGCGAGAATTCCGTGCAATCGGATTGCAGGAATCGGTATCCCCGCTGTTGGGCGGACTCGGCGCGGGCCGCGGTGAGGGCACGGTACAGGCCCTTGCCTCGATGTTCTGCCTCGCACGCTCCGCCCCAGAGACCAGCGAACTCGGTGCCGACGACGAAATCGATGCGACCGAGCAGACGATCTGCCCCTCCGGCCCACGGACGAACCACATCTCAAAGGACTCGGGGTCCTTCTCCCATCGGGCGACCAAGGCCTCGCCGAGCGTCGCCGAATCCGCGGGAGTGTCGCCAAAGACCCGCCCGGCGAGCGCCTCGGCTTCGCGGATCTCGTCGGCGGAGGTTGCCCGGATGACGCCATAGCCGGCGGGGATGGGATCGGCAGCCTCGATCGCCGACTCGACGGTTCCGGCCATGACTGTCTCCTGCTCTTCGAACTCGAAGCCGCGCTGCGTGAGCAGGTCCACCAAGTCGGGAAGATCGTCGTGTCCGCGGGTCTTCCACTTCACCTGGGTGATGCGTGTGTCGTCGACGTAGTGGGCCAGTGCCGCGTCGATCAGCGCCGCCAGGTCCATCTCCTTGGGAATGGAGCGATAGGTCAGAAAGCCGCGTCCCCGCTCGGGCCAAGTCGCTGCCAGCAGCGGTCCGATGCGTGACACTTCAGGCGCCTCGGCCACCTCAGCTTCATCGCGCAGCTGGGTGTCGTACAGGTGGAGCAGCGGTTCGGAATCCATGCGGCTGAGCATAGGAGCTCGAGCCATCAGGCGCGACGGAGTTTGCGTCTCCCAAGCTGCGAGGCCGCCAGCGGGCCCGGCAACGCAGCAGCAGATGCTCGCGTAGCGCCAAAAGTTCGACACATACCCCCTGAGCTCCACCCCTGTGACACCAAGGCCGGGGCCGCTGATGCGGTCCCGGCCTTGGTGTGTTTGCGGGGGTGAACCACGACAGCGTATGCGTGATCATGTAGCCGGTGGACGAGTCGATTGGATGCCCTGCTGGCTCACAGATCGATGTGCATGTCGAAGTTGGGTACGGCCACTGCGTGGACTGTGTTCTCCAGATTCTCGGCGTCGACGACGAATCCGAGGCGCTCGAGGGCTGGGCGGGCAGCTCGGCTCGCATGGGTCGTGATGGAGCGGAACTCGCGTCTGCGTGCCTCAGCCAGGATCGCAGCCACGAGCTGGCGTGCGACACCTCTGCCCCCTGCCTGGGGATGGACGAAAAGCATGTCCAGCTCGCCATCCGCAGTGAGGTCGGCGAAGCCTACGATGATTCCGTCCTGCTCGGCGACCACGGTCCAGGCGGCGCTACGGTTGTGGTTCCACCGCGCCAGATCAATCTCTGTGCCCGCCCAAGCCTGGACCTGGTCATGGTCATAGTGCTGCGCGGCAGTGACGCGGATGGCTGCTTGGTACACCCCAGCAGTCGATCCAGCGTCGTGGGGGCGATAGGGTCGAAGCGCGAGCGTTGTCACGGGGACATCGTCGCGGATCAGCGCCCGTAATGGTAACGGCAAGCGGCGATGCGGATCTCTTCACCAACGACCTTGTAGACCAAGCGGTGCTCGTCGCTGATCCGTCTCGACCAGTAGCCGGACAGGCCATGCTTGAGCGCTTCGGGTTTTCCGATGCCCTCGTTGCCGTTGCGGGCTATGTCCTTGATGAGCTGGTTGATGCGCCTCAGCGTGCGGCGATCCTCTGTCTGCCACCACAGGTAGTCCTCCCAGGCAGTCTCATCCCAGACGAGGATCACTGCTCAGTCCTCGACGAGGTCGCGCTGGGTTCCGCGGCCATGCTCCAGGTTGTCGATGGAATCCAAGAGACGACGCGCATTGGCGGGGGAGCGGAGGAGGTAGGCGGTCTCGCGCAAGGACTCGTAGTCGGCCAGGGAGACGATGACGACGGGCTCGTGACCAGCGCGCGTGATGATGGTCTCCTCGCGGTTGTTGACGACGTCGTCGAGAACCTGCGCGTAATTGGCGCGTGACTCCGTGTAGCTGAGTGTCTTCATGATCCGCCTCCTGTACGTAAAACTGTACGCTGACAGTGATCTGAGATCAACCGTCCTGGATCAGGCAGCGTAGGAGCAGGTGATCTCGTAGGGCCAGGAGTTCGACACATGCCCCCCTGAGCTCCACTGATTCCCGTTCGCGGGAATCCGAAACCTCCTGCTGATGACGATGGCGGCTCCTTTGGAGCCGCCATCGTTGCGTTCCGCCCACCCCCGCGGTCACCGGATGCCGTAGAGCCGAGCCTGGGTCTGAAGGACCACGGCGCGCATGTCGCCCCGACGCAGTTGGGAGAGGGTCTCGATCGTGCTGGCCAGAGCGTCGGCCACTTCTCGGGCCGCACTCATCCCTGTTGCTTGGGCAGCCCTCGCGGCTGCGGACTCGTCACCGTCCAGCGGGGGCCGGTGGGAAGGCTCGACGGGCAGGTCGGTCTCCAGCAACAGCCGGTCGGCCGGCACCTGCCGTACATAGGCCCTACCGCGTTTGGCCTGCAGCATGTGGGGATGGACGGAGAGGTAGCCGCCCAGCTCCACCAGGCGGGTGAGCTCGTCGCTGGTGCCGGAGAAGCGGTGCACCACTGGCACGATCGCGGCGCGGGCCGCATCCAGCTCGGTGAGCAGGTCAAGCACATCGCTGGTCGAGCGGACCGCGTGGAGTGAGAGCACGTATGGCTCGTCGCCGGAGCCCTCTCGGGCCGCCTGCAGGACCAGGCCCAGGATCTGCCGGAGTACCCGTCGTTGCTGTGCGGGCGGGCAGTCCGTCGCTCGTCGTGGGCTGAAGTCCAGACCGATCTCGCCGACGAACCGGGTGCGGTGGATCTCCCGGGCGAAGAGGTCGAGCTGCTCGTCGGCGAACTGCTCGGAGCTGAGCTGCCACGGGTGGAGGCCGAGCGAGCAGAGCGGTGGGGAAGCACCCGCGGCCTCCAGCTCTGGGACCACGGCCATCAGCTCCTTGAAGGCGGATGGCGTCAAGGTCTGGGCGACGATCCGGACGTCGTGCCCGGCCAGGGCTGCCAGGAAATCACGTCGCAGCTGGACCCCGTCGAGGAAGTCGAAGTGGTGGTGGGTGTCCAGGAGAACGGGCATGGGACCAGTCCACCGGTCAGGGCCGGATCAGTCCAGCGGGACTCCCAGCAGGGGAGGGGCCGGGACCGGCTCAAGTCCAGCCAGACGCCGGATGACCAGCCCTGCCAGCATCTGGCCCATCACCGGCGGCATGTAACTCATGGACCCCAGCGTCTCGCTCTTGACGCGGCTGGTGGCGCGGTCCAACGGCACCGGTACTTCATTGGAGAAGAGCACTTCCAGGCTCTCGATCCCGCGCCGTCGGCACTCCTTGCGCATCACGCGAGAGACCGGACAGTTCCGGGTGCGGTGCACGTCGGCGAATTCCAGCGTGGTCGGGTCCAGCTTGTTGGCCGCCCCCATGGAGGAGACCAGCGGCACCCCACGTTCTGCACACCAGCGGGCAATCGCGAGCTTCTGGGTGATCGTGTCGATGCAATCGATGACGTAGTCGGGACGAGGGCAGGCGTCCAGGGTTGCGGTGAGGTTCTGGGGATTGAGGAAGACCTGCTGGGCAACAGTGGTGCAGTCGGGATTGATCTGCGCCACCATCTCACGCATCACGTCCGCCTTGACCCGCCCCACCGTGGAGACGAAGGCGAGCGCCTGACGATTGATGTTGCTCTCCTCGATGACATCTCGGTCGAGCAGGACCAAGGAGCCCACGCCACCGCGGGCGAGGGCCTCGGCGGAGCTGGACCCCACACCGCCCAGTCCCAGCACCATCACCGTGGAATCGCCCAGGGCCTCCAGCCCCGAGGCGCCCAGAACCAGTCGGAGTCGGGAGAATCTCTCGCTCTGCGTCACTCACTGCTCCCTGCGTCGTGTGCTTGTTGCCAGGGGAAATCTAGTGCTTCCGGCCGCTGTCGCCGTCCACTGTGGGTGCCCGGCGCCCTGATTGCTGCTGAACTGCATGCAAGACTGGAGTGGTGAGGATGCCCAACCGCCCCCGTGCCGGCGAACTTCTGGTGGCGCGTGCAGGAGCGATGGACGACGACTGGCACCAGGCCGTGGTCCTCCTGCTCGACAGCGACGAGTCGGGTGCCCTTGGGGTGGTCCTCAACCGGCTGTCCAGCACCAGCCTCGAGGAGGTCCTCCCGCAGTGGCAGGAACTCGTCTGCCCGCCCCAGGAGCTCTTCGAGGGCGGGCCGGTCTCGCCCGGCGGTGCGGTCTGCGTCGCCAAGCCGGCCGACCCCCGAGAGGATCCACCCGGGTGGCGACGCGTGCACCAAGACCTGGGGCTGCTGCATCTGGACACACCCGTCGAGCTGGTCCGGGGAGCGTATGCGGACCTGCGAATCTTCGCCGGATACTGCGGTTGGGCTCCCGGCCAGCTGGAGACTGAACTGGTGCGCGGAGACTGGCACCGCGTTCCCGTGCGCGACGAGGACGTCTTCGGCGTGCGTCCGCACGACCTGTGGCGGCGCGTCCTGCGTCGTCAGGGCGGCGAGCTGGCCACATTCTCCACATGGACTGAAGATCCCGCGCTCAACTGAGGTCAGGCGGTCGAGCTGCTTTACCAAACCGTTACGATGGCGGCTGACGACCTGCCCGGTGGATGGTGCGGTCGGGGGGAGGGACCATGGTCGAGAGCAGTCATACGACGCCGCGGATCCTCGTTGTCGACGACGACGTGGCGCTGGCGGAGATGCTCCAGATGGTGCTGCAGAACGAGGGTTTCGAGACGAGCTGGTGCGCCACGGGCGACAAGGCTCTGGCTGCCTTCCGCGAACACTCGCCGGACCTGGTGCTGCTCGACCTGATGCTGCCGGGACGCGACGGGGTGGAGATCTGTCGCGAGATCCGCGCCGAGTCCGGCGTCCCCATCGTCATGCTGACCGCGAAGAGCGACACCGTCGACATCGTCACCGGACTGGAGGCGGGGGCCGATGACTACGTCAGCAAGCCGTTCAAGGCCAAGGAACTGGTGGCACGCATCCGAACCCGGTTGCGGCGCATGCCCGAAGGAGCCGGGATCGATCGGATCCAGATCGGTGACCTCAGCATCAGCCCATCGAGTCACGAGGTCTCCCGAGGAGACCAGCTGATCCAGCTCACCCCGCTCGAATTCGACCTGCTGCTGGCACTGGCCCGCAAGCCCCGGCAGGTCTTCAGCCGGGAGACCCTCCTGGAGGAGGTCTGGGGCTACCGCAATGCCAGTGACACACGTCTGGTCAATGTGCACGTACAGCGCCTGCGGGCCAAGGTGGAGCGTGATCCGGAGCATCCCCAGATCGTCGTGACGGTGCGAGGCGTCGGTTACCGTGCCGGCCATCCGAAGTGACTGCCGGCCATCTGCAGTGAATGAAGGTCAACCCGTCATGGGCCGGCTCTCCCGGTGGTGGTGGTCCTCACTGCCGCTGCGCGTGATTGCCCTGACGATCACCGGTTCCGTGGTGGTGCTCGCGCTCGGCGGTCTGTTGCTGATGCGCCAGGCCAGCGGCGGGGTGCTCGACGGGAAGAAGCGCAGCGCCGTGGCGGAGGCGTCGAGCGCGGTGGAACGAATGCAGACCCAGCTGCGCACCAGCGATCTGCGTACCGCGTCGCTCTACGAAAGACTCAACCAGCTCGCCGACGAGGCGGGTGCCCAGCCTGGCCAGTACCAGGTCGTGATCCAGGGTCCGGTCTCGCGCTTCGTCTCACCGGCGATCTTCGAGCACAGCGTGCCGGACTCCCTGGTGGAGGCCGTGACCGGCAATGACGGCATGTACGTCACGCCCACCACGGTCGACTGGACCGACCCCACCCGGGCGGATGAGCCCGGACTGGCGATCGGGGCCACGCTTCAGGCACCATCCAGCACGGAGCGCTATCCCATCTACTTCATCTTCCCGCAGAGCAACGAGGTCCGTACCCTCAGCCTGCTGCGGGGCGCCATCGCGTCGACGAGTCTTTTGCTGCTCTCACTTCTGGGGCTGATTGCCTGGCTGGTGGCGCGCCACGTCGTGCGCTCGGTCCGGGAGGCCTCCGTCGCTGCCTCGCGCATCGCTGCGGGGAATTTCGACCAGCGCATCCAGGTGCGCGGAACCGATGACCTGGCCAGCCTGGGCACCTCGGTCAACAACATGGCGGCCGAGCTCACCAGCCAGATCGGCCAGCTGGAAGATCTCTCCCGGGTGCAGCAACGGTTCGTGCAGGACGTCTCGCACGAGCTCCGCACGCCGCTCACCACCGTGCGGATGGCCGCAGACCTGCTGCATGACTCACGCGACGAGATGCAGCCCTTCGCCGCCCGCTCCACGGAATTGCTGCACCATGAGCTGGAGCGTTTCGAGTCCTTGCTGGCGGACCTGCTGGAGATCAGCCGCTTCGACGCCGGGGCGGCCGTGCTGGCAGTGGAGGAGACAGACCTGGTCCCCCTGGTGGAACGCGAGATCGACGCGCAGCGGGCACTGGCCGAGTCGCACGGCTGCTCCGTCAGCTTCGAGCACCCACCGACCGCGCTGGCCGAGGTGGACTCCCGTCGGATCACGCGAATCCTGCGCAACCTGTTGACGAATGCCATTGAGCACTCGGAGGGCAAGCCGATCGAGCTGCGGCTGGCGATGGACGGCTCGGTGGTGGCCCTCACGGTGCGCGACCACGGAGTGGGTTTCTCGCCCGAGCTGGCGGAGCAGGTCTTCCACCGCTTCTGGCGAGCCGACCCCAGCCGCACCCGCCAGGTGGGCGGCACCGGACTGGGGCTGGCGATCGCACTCGAGGATGCAACGCTGCACGGTGGTCGGCTGGCCGCGTGGGGTTCGCCGGGCAGGGGAGCCCAGTTCCATCTGGTGGTGCCTCGCACGTCGGGCGCGTCGGCAGCATCGAACCCGCTGCCAGTCGTGCCCGTCGAGGAGGCCCGATGACTCGTCGACGTCAGCCAGCTCTCCTGCTGGTCGCCGTGCTGGCCGTCAGCGCCTGTTCCACCGTGCCCTCCTCTGGGCCCGTCGAGCGGGTCAACCCGCCGGTACAGGCGCCGCTGGAGGGTGGTGTGGATGTGCATCCGGTGCCTCCCCAGCGGGATGCCTCGCCGGATGCGGTGCTGGCCGGCTATCTGGACGCAATGGCCTCGCTGGAGCCGGGTTTCACCGTCGCTCGGCAGTACCTCACCCCGGCTGCGGCCCGACGCTGGGACCCGTCGACGGGCGTCACCGTCTTCGACGGTGACACGCGTAGCAGTCTGCCGGGCAGCACCAAGGCCGGTATCCAGGCACGGGTGGTGGGCAGTCTCGACGCCCAGGGGCACTATCGAGCGGAGACCGGACGGATCCTGCGGCAGGACTTCACCATGGAACAGGTGGCGGGCCAGTGGCGGATCAGCAATCCACCGTCGGGACTGCTCGTCAGCCACTACACCCTCCTGCATCGCTTCACGCCGACGCCCGTGTGGTTCTTCGTCCCCGGGAGCAGCACCCTGGTTCCGGAAAGGGTGTGGTTGGCCCGCAATCCCGCGGGGCCTGCTGAAGCCGTGCGAGCGTTGTTGGCAGGCCCGTCGGAATGGATGGCACCGGCGGTCGACACGGCGGTACCGAACGGCACTCGGCTGGCCGAGCCGGGGGTGACGGTCATCGATGGCATCGCGACCATCCCACTGGAGGGGCGTCTGGGCAGCCTGCCGGATCCTCGGCGCACCCAGTTGCTGGCCCAGCTGGGCTGGACACTGCGTGCCTTCCCGGAGCTGCGAGGCCTGCGCGTGGTGGTGGACAGTCGGCAGTGGGGCACCCAGTCTCACGGACTCAGTGCCCCGGTGATGCTGGAGGACCTGCCCGGGCTCCCACCGGTTCCGATCGATGCCAACGAGCAGCCCTTCGCCGTGGTGGACGGGGCTGTGGGCAGGCTTGACGAGCAGGGTTCCTTCTCTCCGTTGGGCGGTGTGCTGGGAACCCGGGGCTGGGGCGGAAGGGCCGGTAGCCTCGCCGTCTCGTCGAGCAGTTCGGTGATCGCGGTCGTCAACCAGGAGGGCACGCAGTTGCACAGCACCCGCCTGGGACGCGACGAGCTGGCCCTGCGCCTGGTGGCCAAGAAGGTCGAGAATCCAGTGGTGACCAGTTCCGGGACGGTGTGGGCCAGTACGGGAGGGGACGCCGCATCGGCTCTGTGGCGCAGCTCGGACGGCGCCACCAGGCTCAAGCGGGTGGCGATCCCGGAGCTGTCCGGTTCCACCTTGGTGGCCTTCGCGGTCTCTCCGGAACAGACCCGTCTTGCCGTTGTGCTGCGCCGGGGCCAGCAGACCTCGCTGGGTCTCCTGCGCATTCGGGCTGGCACGGTGGACGGTCTGCGGATCCTGCCCCTGCAGCAGGGCCAGATCCGGCTGGAAGAGGTCAAGGACGTGGGCTGGACCGGCGCGGAACAGTTGATGGTGCTGGCCTCACAGGGCGACGATTCGCCGACGAGCGCGTACTTGGTGGGCTCCGACGGGTCCCACGTCGAGGATGTGGGACCCGCGGGTGAGTTGGACCTGGTGCAGTTGGACACCAGGCCCCAGGATGACGGGGCGGTGGCCCTGCTGCGCTCGGCAGAGGGGCAGGTGCTGCGCTACCAGTCCGCCTGGCGCTGGCAGAGCCTGCCCGGCCGCGTCTCGTGGCTGGCCGTGCCCTCCTGACGCCAGGCGGCGTCCACAGCACGGGACCATCCGAGGAGTTGTCCACAGCGGACCAGCGGCGACTGCCGCCCGGCACCGTTGGGGAGGGATGCTGGGCGCGTGATGGACGAGCTGGCGGACCTCTTGCTCGGGGCGTGTTGCCCAGGCTGCGGCGCGCCCGGACTGACCCTGTGCCCTTCCTGCCGAGAGCTTCTGGATCGGGATCCTTGGTGGGCCGATGACCTGGGAGGCTTTCCCGACCTGGAAGGCTGGGTGGCTGCTGCGGGCGACTACCGTGAACCCCTGCGCAGTGTGCTGAGTGCGCACAAGGATCGTGGCGCCTGGGGGCTGTCCGGTGTCCTGTCCACCCAACTGGCCCGTGCCGTGCGGTTGGTCCTGGACGACGGGCCGCAGGCACCGGGCTTCGTGGGCGGCGAGGGGCCGATCTGTCTGGTCCCCGTCCCGTCGTCGCCACGACAGGTCAGGGCGCGGGGCTATGACCATGCGATGGCACTGGCACGTCGAGCCGCCAGGAACCTGGGCCAAGGACCGCACTCCGTGCGCGTGCGTGCCAGGGCGGTTCTCCGTCGGGTGGGTTCGGTGGCCGACCAATCGACGCTGGGGCGCGGCGCAAGGATCCGCAACCAGGCCGGGTCCATGCGTGCCAGGACGGCGCCGCGCGGGGCCAGCGCGGTCGTCGTGGACGACATCTGCACCACCGGATCGAGTCTCGCCGAGGCCTTTCGAGCCCTGGACGAGGCCGGCTGGAGGGTGCTCGGAGGGGCCGTGGTGGCCCATCCGAGCAGAGGCGGACAGCAGTGTGGAAAACCACCCTGTGAAATTGTCCAAGTTCCCTTGGATTGCCTCTGATAAGCGGTAACGTATGGACATGGCACGACATGCAGGATTCTCGGGGGTCATTCTTCGGGAGCCTTGTGGGTCGTGCCGTGCTCATTGCTGAGGCCCATCACTGGTGGGTCACCGATCAAGGAGGATCACCATGGACATTGTTGTCACCGGACGCCACTGCACGATCAGCGACGCCGTGCGCGAACAGGTCGCCGAACGCCTGGCCAGCGTGGAGAAACTCAGGGATCGAGTGATTCGGACCGAAGTGGAGTTCACCAATGTGGAGTCCAAGGGCAATCCCAACGACAACATGCTGTGCGAGATCACGCTGCGCAGCAAGGGTCCGGTTGTGCGCGCCGAGGCGTACGCGGAGGACAAGATGGTTGCCTTCGAGAAGGCCATGGACAAGTTGAAGACGCAGCTGCGCAAGGCCAGCGACCGTCGCAAGAACCACCGTGGCCTGCGTCCGCACCACGTGGTCAGCGTGATCGATCCCTCGCCCGAGACAGTCGACCCCGGCCCCGAGACCAAGAATGTCGCAGGTCTGCAGGTGACGGGTGAAGGGCCGCTGGTGGTGCGGGAGAAGGAGTTCACGTCCACTCCGCTGAGCCTGGCCCAGGCACTCGACGAGATGGAACTCGTGGGGCACGACTTCTTCCTCTACGTCGACGAGGAATCTGGCCGCCCCAGCGTGGTCTACCGGCGCAAGGGCTATGACTACGGTGTCATCCACCTGAACCAGTCCTGACCCCACGACGAGGCCCGTCGCCCCAGCACCAGAGGCGACGGGCCTGCATCCGTCAGGGGGAACCTGCTCAGGCGTTCTCCACCACCTGCTGCGCGAAGCCCAGGGCAATGCTGCGGGCTGCGGGCTCCACCGCGTGGTCCACGGCGCGCATCCGGTCGAGCATCGTCGTGGCGCGGCTTCGGTGCTCCTGGGCCCACCAGTACTGCATGAGCTCGGGGCTGGCCTCGGGATGGAACTGCACGCCCAGCGCCGAGCCCAGGCGGAAGGCCTGGTTCGGGTGGGTGGCACTGCGGGCCAATTCCACGGCTCCGGCGGGCAACTGGTCGACGGTGTCATGGTGGCTCATCGGCACGGGTGCGGCCAGGCGAGCCGCCTCGGCCAGAACGGGATCCTCGCGGCTGGCCGGGAGCCACTCGAGGACCACCGGGCCTTCCTCGGCGCCGCGTGGATCACCGACCAGCACCGTGCCACCCAAGGCGCGGGCCAGCAGCTGGTGACCCAGACAGATGCCGAGCACCGGAAGATCGATTGCCTGCGCGTCGGCCATCAGGTCCTCCACCTGGCCGATCCATCGCAGGTCTGCCTCCACGCTCATCCGGCCCCCCAGAACCACCAGCCCGTCGCCGATGGTCTCCAGATTGGGGACGTCCTTGGTCGCCAGATCAATCAGGGTGATCCGGACTCCTTCACGCAGCCACGTGTCGAAGCGCTCGAGCGGAACGTCGGCCTCCGGCTGCAGGACGGTGATGCGGGGTTTTTTCGCCATGCGTCGAGCCTACTGGCGGGGGCGGATCGTCCCGCCCAGCACGGCAGGTCGGACACCGTCTCCGCGGGTCGGTGTCAGAGCTCGACGCTAGTCTCTGACCATGCGTGAACTGAGTCTCGCCAGCGCACGGCGGGTGGCGCTCGCGGCCCAGGGATTCGGCCGACCCCGTCCCCAGCGACCCATCACGATGCGTGACGTCCAGGGGCAGATTGACCGGCTCGCCCAGTTCCAGGTGGACAGCATCAATGTGCTGGCCAGGGCGCATCAGCTGCCGTTGTACAGCCGGCTGGGCGCCTACGACACGGCACTGCTGGACCGTGCCGCGGGACAGGCCCCACGTCGCCTCTTCGAGTACTGGGGGCATGCCGCCAGCATGGTGGACGTGCGGCTGGAGCCGGCGCTGCGATTCCGGATGGCCCGGGCCCGGGACGAAGCCTGGGGCGGGATGCGTCGCATTGCCCAGGAGCAACCAGATCTGGTGGCGCGGGTTCGTCGGGAGGTTGCCGAGCGGGGGCCGGTGACGGCGCGCCAGCTGGAGGCACCACGCGCGAGACAACGTGACCACTGGGGATGGAACTGGTCGGACACGAAGCGAGCCCTCGAATGGCTCTTCTGGTGCGGTGAGGTGACCGCTGCCCGACGAAATGCCTCCTTCGAGCGTGAGTACGACCTGCCCGAGCGGGTGCTCCCACCGGCAGTTCTCCAGACTCCCACCCCGTCCTCCCAAGAGGCGCACGTGGTCTTGGTCCGCCGTGCGGCGCGTGCACTGGGAGTGGCCAGCGAGCGCTGTCTTGCCGACTACTTCAGGCTGGGCCGTGCGGAGACGAGGCGGGCCATCGCCACTCTGGAGGAGCTCGGTGAGATGGAGCCGGTCACGGTCGCCGGGTGGTCGACCCGCGCATGGCTGTGGACGGGCGACGGCCAGCCCCGCATTCCCCGTCGGATCCATGCGCGGGCCCTGATCAGCCCGTTCGACCCGCTCATCTTCGAACGCTCCCGCGCGCTGTCCCTGTTCGGCCTGGACTACCGGATCGAGATCTACGTCCCGCAGGCGCGCCGGCGCCATGGCTACTACGTGCACCCCTTCCTGGTGGGGGAGGAGTTCGCCGCACGGGTGGACCTCAAGGCGGACCGGGCTGCGAGCGTGCTGAGGGTCAAGTCGAGTTGGTTGGAGGAGGGCACCAGCCATCCGGTGGACGTCGTGACGAACCAGCTCGCCGACGAGCTCGAGCTCCTGGCCCGCTGGTTGGGTCTGGGCGCGGTCGTCGTGGACGATGCGGGGGACCTGGCCGACGCCCTGGCCGCGGAGGTGCAGAGGCGGACCTGACCGCCGTGACGGCGAGGACATCGAGAGTTCCGCGCTGCTGGCTGTGATTTGCCTGCTGCCGCGGCGTTGCCGGTGTCGGATTGCCCGGAGCCCCCTAGGATGGGGTGGGTTCGGCCGCTCCGTGGGGGGCTGCCGCGACGGACCGGCACGCAAGACCTGCACGAAACACAGGGCGCACTGCGCCAACGAGTAACGGCTTAAGGAATCGACCACATGGGCTTCATGGACCGCCTGCTGAGCGTTGGCGAAGGCCGCACGCTGAAGAAGCTGGCCAAGATCGCCGACCAGGTGAACAGCATCGAGGACGACTTCGTCTCCATGTCCGATGACGAGCTGCGCGGACAGACCCAACTGTTCAAGCAGCGGCTGGCCGACGGTGAAAGCCTCGACGACCTGATGCCGGAAGCCTTCGCCGTCGTGCGCGAGGCCACCAAGCGCGTGCTCGGCAAGCGTCCCTATGACGTGCAGATGATGGGTGGCGCGGCGCTGCACCTGTGCAACATCGCGGAGATGAAGACCGGTGAGGGCAAGACCATCGTCGCCCTGATGCCGGCCTACCTCAATGCGCTCACGGGCAAGGGCGTTCACGTGGTCACGGTCAACGACTACCTGGCGCGCTACCAGAGCGAGCAGATGGGCCGCGTGCACCACTTCCTCGGCCTGAGCGTCGGTGTCATCCTGGCCAACATGGACCCGGCCGAACGTCGCGCCGCCTATGCCTGTGACATCACCTACGGCACCAACAACGAATTCGGCTTCGACTACCTGCGCGACAACATGGCGTTGAGCCTCGAGGACTGCGTGCAGCGTGGACACTACTTCGCCATCGTCGACGAGGTGGACTCGATCTTGGTGGACGAGGCCCGAACCCCGCTGATCATCTCCGGTCCCGCCGAGGACAACCACCAGTGGTATCCGGAATTCGCCAAGCTCGCCCAGAAGCTGGAGCGCGACGTCGACTACGAGGTGGACGAGAAGAAGAAGACCATCGCCGTCCTGGGCTCGGGCATCGAGAAGGTGGAGGACCGTCTGGGCATCGAGAACCTGTATGAGAGCGCCAACACCCCGCTGATCGGCTACTTGAACAACTCCATCAAGGCCAAGGAATTGTTCAAGCGTGACAAGGACTACGTGATCATGGACGGCGAGGTGCTCATCGTCGACGAGCACACCGGCCGTACCCTCATCGGGCGCCGCTACAACGAGGGCCTGCACCAGGCGCTGGAGGCGAAGGAGGGCGTCGAGATCAAGGACGAGTACCAGACGCTCGCCACGATCACGCTGCAGAACTTCTTCCGTATGTACGAGAAGCTCTCCGGCATGACGGGCACCGCCAAGACGGAGGAGAGCGAGTTACAGAAGATCTACGGTCTGGGTGTCGTCGTCATCCCCACCAACAAGCCGATGCAGCGCATCGACCAGAAGGACCTCATCTACCGCACCGAGCAGGCCAAGTTCGAGGCCATCGTGAAGGACGTCGCAGAGCGGCACGCCAAGGGCCAGCCTGTCCTGATCGGTACGGCGAGCGTGGCCAAGAGCGAGATCATCTCGCAGCTGTTGACCCAGGCCAATGTGCCGCACGAGGTGCTCAACGCCAAGCACCACGAGCGCGAAGCCGCGGTGGTGGCGCTCGCCGGACGCAAGGGGGCCGTCACCGTGGCCACCAACATGGCGGGTCGAGGCACCGACATCATGCTGGGTGGCAATGCCGAGTTCCTGGCCGACCAGGTGCTGCGCAACAAGGGCCTGGATCCGGTGGAGACCCCGCAGGAGTACGAGGCGGCCTGGCCGGAGACGCTGTCCGCGATCGAGGAGCAGGTGCAGACCGAACACGAGGAAGTGGCCGGGGCTGGTGGGCTCTACGTCGTGGCCTCGGAGCGGCATGAGTCCCGACGCATCGACAACCAGTTGCGAGGCCGCTCGGGCCGACAGGGAGACCCCGGCGAGTCCCGCTTCTACCTGAGCCTGGGCGACGACCTGATGCGCCTGTTCAAGGCCGACGTCGTGGAGCGCGCCATGGTCTCGCTCAAGGTGCCGGATGACCAGCCGATCGAGCACAAGTGGCTCAGCAACTCGATCGAGAGCGCCCAGAAGCAGGTGGAGGCCCAGAACTTCGAGATCCGCAAGAACGTCCTGAAGTACGACGACGTGATGAACCGCCAGCGCCACGCCATCTACGCCGATCGGCGCAAGGTGCTCGAGGGCGCGGATGTGGAGCAGCAGCTGCGCGACACCACCCAGCGCGTGGTCGAGGCACTGGTGCGCTCCCGCACGCAGGGCTTCCACGAGGACTGGGATCTGGCGGCACTGTGGACGGAGATGCGGACCCTCTACCCGGTGGCCTTGGTACAAGAGGAATGGGCCGACGAGCAGGACCAACAGACCATCGTCGACGCCTTCGTGGAGGACGCCATGGGCGCCTACGACGAGCGCGAGGAGGCTCTGGGCGCGGACAACATGCGCGAACTGGAGCGCCAGGTGCTCCTGACGGTCCTCGACCGGAAGTGGCGCGAGCACCTCTACGAGATGGACTACCTGCGCGAGGGCATCGGCCTGCGCGCCATGGCGCAGCGCGACCCGCTGGTGGAATACCAGCGTGAGGGCGGCACCATGTTCAACGCCATGATGGAAGCCTTCATGGAGGAGGTCGTCGGCTTCCTGTTCAACCTGGAGGTGCAGGTGAACGACAGCCCGCAGGTGGGGCTGGTCACCGGCAGTGATGGCCAGGCCGTGGATGTGGACAGCCTGCTGGGAGGCGTCGAGGCACAGTCAGCGCCGCAGGGTGGTGCGATCGGCGCACCGCGGATCGAGGCCAAGGGGCTGGGGGAGCGTCGCCAGCCGCAGAATCTCACCTACTCCGCTCCCGACGAGCAGGGCGAGGCCGAGGCCCGGCGCGAGACGCCTGCCGAGGACGAGTACGCCAATGTCGGGCGCAACGAGGCCTGTCCCTGTGGCTCGGGCAAGAAGTTCAAGATGTGCCACGGAGGCAAGGCACGCTGACGCGCGGGGAGTCCACGGCCTGCCCGAGCCCACGTTCGGTCAGGCCGCCCCAGCCGTGAGTGCCGGTGGACGCAACACTTCGAAGACGGTGACGCGCCACCGGCCGTAGGCATGCTCCACGCGGAGCATCAGCGCCCCTTGACTGTCCTCCTGCGTCAGCAGCACCGTTCCCTCGATGATTCTGAGGTCCACCCGGCAGCTGCGCACACCGGTGATCCGGGCAGCAGCCCACCGGTGCTGCCGGCTCCAGGCCCGGAGCATGTGCAGGCAGTCCTCGCTCATCCAGTGGGCTGCCTGGTCGCTGTTGCGTCGGCCCTGCAGCACCTCCAACAGAGCCCGGCCCAGGCCGGCCACCAGGCGTCGCGCATCATCGGAGGCCGGACGAGCGTCGTCCTGCGCTGCTGCCTGGTCCTGAACCTCTTCCAGGGGCAGCCCCGGCTGGCCTCCATCCGGAAGGGGAGTGGGATGCAGAAGAGGTGCGTTCAGGCGCAGTCGCTGACCGTGGATGGTGAGTTCGTGTGGTCTCATGCTGCCAGCGTGGTGCGACCGCGCCGCAGTGGGAAGGGATCGCGTGAGATCTGTGGATGAGGGTCCCGCTGCACCACTGCCGTGCCCGCTAGATTGGGCACATGAGCACAATCCTCGCCCTCATCCCCGTGGGCCTCGAACAGGTGCGGCAGCTGTGTCGTGACGGCCAGGTGCCGGACGCCCAGGCCTTCATGGTCAACGCAGCCCTGCTGGAAGCCCTGGACCTCGACGCCGGAGATGACGAGGAAGCCGAGTTCGGCTGCATGGTGCTTGCCTCGGTGTGGGGACTGGCCCACCAAGGCATGCGCGTGGTGCTGGCGGCGCAGGTGCGGGCGGCCCAGGTGCAGCCCGGCGCCGAAGCCCACAACGGCGGCATCACGGTCACGGGCGTGGGCCTGCGGCAGGTGCAGAGCTACTTCGCCGATGAGGATGGTCAACCGCTGCTGCAGCAGGCCGTGGCGGCAGCCCGGGGCCTCAGCCTGGACGATGCGTGGGAGACCGACGCCGTGCAGGAACTCGTGCAGCGGGCAGACCTGCTCTGGCACGGGGTCGAGGAACTGCCGCAGCTCCTCGAGGCAGACGACGAGACGACAGGAAAGGGTTGATCGCGATGGTGTCCAGGATGCACTTCGAGGATGAGGACGAGGCCATCAAGGCGGCCGAGGCGATCGACGCCGCGGGCCACGAAGTGGCGCTGGTCAAGGAACGATTTGCCGGTGAGGACGACGACGAGGACATTGACTTCGTCGTCGCGACCCCCGCCACCGTCGACCAGGTGAAGGCGCTGGTGGGCGAGGACGTCTTCGTCGAGGTCGACTGAGCACTACGTCACGCCCACTGGGCACTACGTCACACCCACTGGGCACTACGTCACCCAGGTCAAACCGTCCACCCCGTCCGGTCGGGGTGGACGGGCTGGCTCAGCTGTGAGCCGCCAGCCAGTCGTCGCCCGCGGACTGCTGGGCGTCGATGGCGTCCTTCACGTACGGGGCGGCCTGCTGTTCGATCTTCTTGCCCATGAACGGGATGTTGACCGTGAGGTCGCCGGTGTAGTCCACGACGGTGCCCTTGCCGCCCGGATACAGACGCGCACGTCCGTTCATGTGCACCGGCATGCCCGGAACCTCGATGACCAGGCTGCCCTCACGGGAACCGTCCGCGGCTGCGTCGCCCCACTGGATGGTCTGGTTAAGCTTGAGGGCGCTTCCGGCGAAGCGGGCCAGGTCCTGCGGCGCGGGAAGTGCCATCTGGATCCGGGTGGTGTCTCCCGCGATGTCGATGGTGTGGCTGGTGGCATCGGTCCGGCTGACCAGCTCCTCCAGCCACTGCTTGTTCGTCATCATCTGGTGAACGGTCTTCGGGTCGGCCGCGAACTCGAGGCGAGAGTTGATGTCCATGCCCCCATTGTGACGTGATCACGGCCATCCCACGAGCGCCAGGTACGGGAAGGCAGCCCGCAGGTGTGAAGAGACTCACGCGGGTCTCACAAGCTTGCCGCTTTCGTGGCGCGGCACCAGTACGTCGGGCATGATGGGGTTCATGCGGATCGATCTCCACACTCACTCGGTTGTCTCGGATGGCACCGACACTCCCACCCGGCTCGTCCTCAAGGCCCAGGAGGTGGGGCTGGACGTCATCGCACTGACCGACCACGACACCTTCGACGGCATCCCCGAGGCGGTCGAGGCAGGCAAGCGCATTGGCGTCAAGGTGCTGTGCGGCATCGAGATGTCCACCCAGTTCGAGGGCCGCTCGGTGCACCTGCTCGGCTATGGCTGCGACCCCTTCCATCGCCCGCTCGTGGCCGAGCTCGCGAAGATTCGCGTCGCCCGCACCGGACGCCTGAAGGCCTTCGCCGAGCGCATGACGGAGCTGGGGATGCCCATCACCGTCGACGACATCATCTCCACCGCGGGAGCATCGCCGTCGATCGGTCGCCCCCACGTGGCGGACACCCTGGTGGCCAAGGGACACGTGGCGAACCGTGACGAGGCCTTCGACCAGTGGCTGGCCGAGGACAAGCCGGGCTACGTTCCCCGCTACGCCTGCGAGCTCGGTGCCGCGATCGAACTGATCCATGAGGCCAAGGGCATCGCCGTGCTGGCCCATCCGTGGGCTCGTGGCAACGAGTCCCTGCTGACGGCCGAGGTGATCGAACGTCTGATGACCCAGCACGGCCTGGAGGGCATCGAGGTGGACCACCCCGACCACGACGAGCGCCAGCGTGAGCTGTTGTTCGCCCTGGGAGGTCGTCTGGGCCTGATCCGCACTGGCTCGTCCGACTACCACGGCGACGGCAAGCGCAACAATCCGCTGGGCGGCGAGGACACCCGCGACACGGCCTTCCGGGAGTTGATCCGGCGCATTCGCCTGCGTGGCGGCCTCGTCCCGCTCTGACCGACGGGGCGCCAGCGCTGCGCTAGGCTGGGCGCATGTTGATCACACGCACCTGCTGGTGGCCGTCCCGCGGCGGCCGTCCGATGCACTGATCAGCAGCACAGATCATGTGAACACACAAGGGTCGCCGGCTTCGGCGGCCCTTGTGTGCGTCCGTGGGGAGCCGGCCGGCACGACGAGAGGGATGTCATGAGCGATAAGCAGCACGAGATGGAGCCGGAACCGGCCGAGGAGACCTTGTCGGAGGAGATCACCGACGCGTCCCTGCAGCACTCCCTGGAGCGAAGCCGTCAGATCGAGGCGGAGATCGTCACCCATCCGGGCAAGTACCGCATCCTCACCGGTGATCGCCCCACCGGAAAGCTGCACATTGGACACTACTTCGGCTCTCTGAGCAACCGCGTGCGGTTGCAGAACCTGGGTGTCGAGACGATGCTGATCATCGCCGACTACCAGGTGATCTATGACCGCGACGGCGTGGGCACCCTGCAGGAGAATGTCCTCAACGGCATGGCGGACTACCTCGCCTGTGGAATGGATCCGGAGCGGTCGACGATCTTCACCCACTCGTCGGTGACCGCCCTGAACCAACTGATGTTGCCCTTCCTGAGCCTCGTGACGGTTCCGGAGTTGCACCGCAACCCGACGGTCAAGGATGAGATGGCGAACAACCCGCACCGGCCGATGAGCGGGCTGATGCTGACCTTCCCCGTGCACCAGGCCGCCGACATCCTGTTCTGCAAGGCCAATCTGGTGCCCGTGGGCAAGGACCAGCTGCCCCACATCGAGATCACCCGGGTGATCGCGCGTCGTTTCGACGAGCGCTATGGCCGCGCCGATGCAGACCAGCCGGTCTTCCCGCAGGCAGACGCCCTGATGAGCCCTGCGCCGGCCATTCTGGGCCTGGATGGCACCAAGATGAGCAAGAGCAAGGGAAACACCATCGAGATCGGCATGACGGCCGACGAGACGGCCAAGCTCATCAAGCGCGCCAAGACCGATTCCGACCGGCACATCACCTACGACCCCGCCAACCGTCCCGAGGTGAGCAATCTGGTCATGCTCACGGCGCTGGCCACCGGTGGCGACCCCGTCCAGATCGCCGACGAGCTGGGTGACGCTGGCGGCGGCGGCCTGAAGAAGATGGCCACTGAAGCCATCAACGAGCACTTCGCGCCGATTCGTGAGCGACGCGCCGAGCTGGCAGCCAATCCGGACCACCTGCGCGCAGTCCTGCGGGCAGGAAACGAGAAGGCCAATGCAATTGCCGAGCAGACCCTGGCCGAGGTTCGCCAGGCGATGCAGATGAACTACTGATCAGATGAACTACGGAGCAGATGAACTCCTGGTCCGGGTGAGCTACTGATCGGGAGCGATGGGCAGGAATCAGTAGGAGGAGCGGCGGGTCGGGTCGGCACCCCGGGTTGCGAACTCGGCCGCCAGCTTCTCCGAACCACGGGCCAGCATCGCGACATCGGCGGCCACCAGCATGTAGTCGATGCCGGACCGGAGCATCTGGTGGGCCTCCTGAGTCTCGAAGGTGTTCACGCCCACCGGCTTGCCGGCGGCTCGCACGACGTCGAAGGTGTGCTGCACGGCGGCGATGACATCGGGATGGGACTGTTGCCCCAGCAGTCCCATGGATGCGGCAAGATCAGCGGGTCCGACGAAGATGCTGTCGATCCCGTCGACGGCCGCGATTTCCGCCGCATTCTCGACGCCCTCGGCGTTCTCGATCTGCACGTGGACGCCGACGTGTTCGGAGGCCTGTTCCAGGTAGCCGTCCACCCGATTCCAGCGGCCTGAACGGGCCAGCGCCGAACCCACCCCGCGTCGGCCCCTCGGCGGGTAGTGGGCGGCGTCGACGATCCGTTGCGCCTGCTCGGCGGTGCTCACCATTGGCACCAGGATGTCCTGGGCCCCCAGGTCCAGCACCTGCTTGATCAGGACCGTGTCACCGACGGGAACACGCACGACCGGCTCGATCGGGTAGCCGCCGACCGCCAACAGCTGGGCCAGGACGGACTCGATGCCGTTGGGGGCGTGCTCCATGTCAATCAGCAACCAGTCGAGGCCGCTGCCGGCACAGATCTCCGCCACAAGCGGGCTGCCGGAACACACCCACATTCCCACCTGGGGGCGGTTGGCGGTCTTGAGGACGGTGGCAAAGGTCGGCTTCAGGGTGTGTGGCATGGCCCTGAGTCTGCTCCGCGCTGCCGCGCTTGTACAGCACCTGTCCCGCTGAGAGATTCCGTCGTCCGGTGAGCCCATGGAATGCGTCGGCGCCCCGACCACTGTGGGTCGGGGCGCCAAGGTCCAAGGGTGGGTGAGGAATCAGTTCTGGCTCGCGTCAGTCGTGGCTCGCGTCAGTCCCGGTCCCCGGGGCCTCCTGGGCGCCCGACTGCTCGGCGGTCTGTGCGGCGGCGGTGCCACGTCCACGACCGCGGCTACGACGGCGGCGACGGGGCTTGCCTTCGCCTTCGCCCGACTCGTTCGACTGCGCCGGTGCCTGCGAGTTCGCGTTTGGCGAGACCTGCGCCTCGTCAGCGCCTTCGGCCACCGGCTCGCCATTCTTCAGGCGACGACGGCTGCGGTTGCGGGCCGGACGCGGCTCGCGGGGGCGTTCGGTGCCCTCGTCGTTGGTGTGTCCACCGCGCCCACCGCGACCCGTGCGGCCTCGGTCGTCGCGCTTGGGGCGTTCCTTCGGTTCGGCACCCGGCAGGCGACCCTTGGTCCCTTCCGGGATGTCCAGATCGGTGTACAGGTGGGGCGAGGTGGAGTAGGTCTCCACTGGGTCGTCGAAGCCGAGTTCCAGTGCCTTGTTGATGACCTTCCAGCGCACGATGTCGGCCCAGTCCACGAGGGTGATGGCGACGCCCTTCGCCCCGGCGCGGCCAGTGCGACCGATGCGGTGCACATAGGTCTTCGCATCCTCGGGGCACTCATTGTTGATGACATGGCTCACGCCGGTGACGTCGATGCCTCGGGCCGCGACGTCGGTGGCCACCAGGACCTTGACCTCGCCAGCGCGGAAACGCTTCAGTGCCTTCTCGCGCATCGACTGGTTCAGGTCACCGTGGATGCTGGCAGCGGCGAAACCGCGATCCTCCAGGTCATCCGCAAGCCGCTGGGCGGCACGCTTGGTCTTGCAGAAGACCATCACCTTGTCGACGTCGTTGGCCTGCAGGACGCGGGCGACGATCTCGGGCTTGTCCAGGTCATGCGACTGGTAGACGAACTGGGTGGTGTCCGGCACGGTGGCCTGGGCATCGTGCCCTTCCGCCCGGACATTGATGGGCTGGTTCATGTGGGCGCGGGCCAGACCGACGATCGCGGCGGGCATCGTCGCGGAGAACATGAGCATTTGACGCTCGGCCGGGGTCTTCGCGATCAAGTGTTCGACGTCGGGCAAGAAGCCCAGGTCCAGCATCTCGTCCGCCTCGTCGAGGACCAGCATCCGCAGCCAGGACAGGTCCAGAGCGCCTCGATCAGCGAGGTCCTTGATCCGGCCCGGGGTGCCGACGACCACATCGACGCCGCGTTCCAGAGCCTCCAGTTGGGGCTCGTAGCCGACGCCGCCGTAGACGGTCAGCACTCGGACCTTGCGGATCGTGGAGGCCACTTCCAGGTCCTTGGCCACCTGCAGGGCCAACTCACGCGTGGGGCACAGCACCAGGGCCTGGGGCTTGCCCGGCGGCATGGCCAGTTCCTCGTAGCCTTCGTCGCCCTCGAGGAGGCTGCGCTGCAGGATCGAGATGCCGAAGGCGAGGGTCTTGCCCGTTCCGGTGCGGGCCTGGCCCATCAGGTCCGTGCCGGCCACGGCGATCGGGATGGCGAGGCTCTGGATCGGAAAGGGATGTGTGATTCCGACGCGTTCCAGAGCCTCCTGGATCTCCGGCATGACGCCCAGGTCATCCCAGGTGGTCTCGACGTCGGGCTTGGGGGTGGGGGAGGCGAGGTCGTCGCCCACCAGCGCATCGACGCGTTCCGCGTCGGCATTCAGTTCGTTGGTCACCGTTCATGACTTTCTCATCGACCGATCGTCAGACCGGCTCGTATCGCGCAGGCGGCCGCAACCGGCGGTGACCGTTCGCAAGCGTTCGGTTTCCAGGCTCGGGGCCCATCCTGCCCACTGCACGGGAGCGTGCAATGCCGCAAGTTTACCCGCTTGACGGATCTGGCGCAGTCAACCCCGGATTCGCGGCTCGTCGCAGGGCGTGGACGAGACTCCGCGGGACACGCGACGAAGTGGCGGAGTGGGGGCGGGGCTGCGGATAGATTGGCCACGTGAGCACCGCACGCAATGGAGCCGCCGTCCGCGCGGCAGAGGTCGAGTTGTTGGGTCTGGTGGCCTATGGGTCCTTGGCCGCCTTCGAGCGAACGGCCGCATCGTCGGCGGCCGCCGAGTCCATCGCGGACAAGCTGCAGCTGGCCAGGATCGCGGCCCAGCGCTTCAGCCATCTGGACCGGCTCGAGCAGGAGCTCGTGACGCGATCCAGCAATCTCCAGGCTGCGATGACGCCTTTTGCCCCGCCCGTGGACGCGTTCAACCAGCACACGGAGCCGAAGACCTGGAGCGAGGCGTTGGTGAAGCTGTGCGTCGTCGGCGGGCTGGTGCAGGACTTCGCATCGCTCGTCGGCCCGGGACTGGATCCCGAGCTGCAGGCCATCCTGACGGGGTCGATCGATGATGCCGAGCTGGCACCGGCTCCCGGCCGAATGCTCGCCGCGGCACTGGCGGCAAACCCTGATGACCAGGGACGACTGACGCTTTTCGCACGTCGGTTGCTGGGAGAGCTCCTCAGCCAGGCCCAGCGCGTCGCGGCCCGCCATCCGGGGCTCACGTCGTTGATCACCGGTCACGACCAGAACAGTGGCGATGACCTGGCCGAGGTCAGCGAACTGATGTCCCGCCTGGCCGCTGCGCATGCCGATCGCATGATCGCCCTGGGGCTCGCCCAGTAGCACACGCGTCATCTCTGGAGGAGCGTGGCGAAACAGCGGTCCGTTGCGCCGTTGGGACAGACGTGAGGGTCTGGCGGCGGGAGATCGAAGCGCTCGAGGTCCGCACCGGATGTGGGTGCGGACCTCGAGGGGTCTGGCTATTGTCGACGGGTCTGGTTCTTGGCGACGGGTCTGGCTCCGGTGGGCAGGGCTGGGGCCCGGTTTCCACCAAGTCTGATTTACACGAGGTCTGATTTACATCAGGTTTGGTCAGACGGCGCCGAACCCGACCGGGCGGCTGTGCTCCTTGCCAAGGTCCAGGTAGCCCACTTGTGCGGCCGGGACCACGACACGGCGACCCTTCTCGTCGGTGAGAGTGAGCAGACCGCCCTCAGTGATAGCGGTGCGCAGGGCCTGCTCGACCTCGTCGGCCGTGGCCTGGGTCTCGATGCTCAGCTCACGGGGAATGTTGTTCACGCCAATCTTGATCTCCACGCAGTCCAACCTACCCGGTGGGGGAAGGGGCTGCCATCAGCCGCTCCGTGGGGTCCAGGCGCACCAGGGCCGTCGTGATGTTGTCGCGGCCACCCTGTTCCTTGGCCCACTCCACCAGCGCCTCGCATGCCCGCTCCGGTGTGGAGTCATCGCCACCGGTCACCCGCCGGAGCAGGGTCGCCATGTCCTGCGGGGATGAGCAGTAGTTCCACAACCCGTCACTGCAGACCAGCAACCAGCCGGCCCCCGGGATGGGACGGGAGCTCTGACGGGGGATGACGTCGGTGGCGTCAGGGCCGAGCCACCGCGTGATCGCGTGCGCCTGGTAGCCCTGCTCCGCCTCCTCGCGGCTCATGCCCAGCTCGATCCTGGCCTGTGCCACGGAGTCATCGACGCTCAACAGCAGGGCCGAGCCGTCGTCGCCGATCCAGTAGGCACGGCAGTCGCCGATGTTGCCCACTGTGAGCTCGCCACGGAAGATCGTCGCGACGATGAGCGTGCAGGAGCCTGCCTGTCCGTCGGGGCCGGCGGTGGACAGCACGGCGTCGTGCGCGGCCGCGAAGGCGTCATCCATCGTGGCGGCAACCTGATCGGCCCCGGCGCTCGGCATGGAGCGCAGCATCGCCACCAGGGTGGAGCACGCCACCTCGGCAGCGGCGGCGGCCGACTTCTCGGAACCGAGCGAGGTGGAGACCCCGTCGCTGATGCAGACGATGGCGATGCGCTCGCCATCGGCCTCCCGGCCACCCAGTGCCATGGCATCCTGGTTGGTCTCGTGCCGGTGCCCACGATCGCTGGATCCGGCCAGCCACGTCAGCGGGGCCACGGTGTAGTGGTCGCGCAGCCGAATGGCGGAGTCCCCGGGGCCGACTGTGCCAACGGCCATCCGGTGGCTGGGGCCACCGCCAGCGCCGGTCTCGTGGTCGGTCATGGGTGCATCTCACCACGGGAGACGGGGCCGGTGCCAGTCCGTGAGGGGCACGAGAGCCCACTGCGGGTGCCCTGCCGCCGTGGTTGGTCCATCAATGATTGAAGGTCTGGCTGAATGGTCAGGAGCTCGACGCGATCTCGCGGATCCCTGTGGGGAGTGGTTCCTGGGGGGGGGGAGTGGTTCCTGGGGGGGATTGGTTTCGCGGCGTGTGGTGGGTAGCGCGCAGAAGGAGTGGGCCCCGGAGAGCGTGTCTCCGGGGCCCACTGGGTCGACGCTGACCCTCATGCGCATGACCCTCAGGTCCGCAGCCCGGGTGGCGTTGCTCGCACTCTAGCCCAGGTGAGACCAACCGCATGCGCCTGTCCGAAATTGTCGGAGGGCTCTGGTTGCATGGTGCACGTGACCGGACGACAGTTCCTCCTGACCCCGCCTCTGGAGCGAGGGGTGCACACCTTCACGCCCGACGACGACCAGCGACGTGTGCTGGAACACCGCGCGTCTGCCTCTGGTGGTGCCCTCCTGGTGGTTGGGGGGCCGGGCACTGGAAAGACTTCGACGCTGGTGGAATCGGTGGCCGCCAGGGCTGTCGACGGGGATCTGGGCCCCAGTCTGGTGCTGACCTGGTCGCGTCCGGCGGCTCAGGAGCTGCGTGCCCGGATCGTGCGCCGCCTGGGCCGCAGCCAGCTCGCCCCCAAGGTGATGACTGTACACGGCTTCTGCCACGCGCTGCTGCGGCGCCACGGTGCCGCCGAGGGTGAGGAGGCGGTGCGTCTGTTGACCGCTCCGGAGCAGGAGTTTCGCGTCCGCGAACTGTTGGCGGGACATGACAGCTCGGACTGGCCACAGGACCTCATGGCGGCCCGGTCCACCAGGGCCTTCGCCACGGAGGTCCGCGCCGTGCTGGCTCGCACCCGCCAGCTGGGGATGGACCCCCTGGACGTCGCCGCGGCTGGGCGTGCTGCCGGCCGGCCCGAATGGGTGGCTGTCGGGCAGTTCTACGACGAGTACCTGGACGTCCTGGATGCCGAGGGCGCCATCGACTACTCAGAACTCGTGCACCGCACGCGACTGCTGTTGCTGCAGACCCCAGTGCGGGAGAGCCTGCAAGCAGAGCTGTCGACGGTGCACGTCGACGAGTTCGCGGAGTTTGACCGTGCCCAGATCGAGTTGCTCGCAGACCTGGCCGGGCTGGGCCTCGACCTGGTTGCCTTCGCCGACCCGAGCACCACTGTCTTCGCCTTCCGGGGCGCGGAACTGCGCGGTGTCACGGACTTTGCCGAGATCATCGGCCGGGGGGCCATCCCGACCGAGCGGATCGATCTGGGCGTGAATCATCGCAACGCGGCGGACATCGTGCGGGCCTGTTCCGGGGTGTCGGCCAGGTTGCCCCGCAATGGCTCTGGCCCTGCTCCCCGTGCCGGCCGCGCGCAGGCCCGGGGGCGAGTTGTGGCACAGGTGCACGAAAGCTTCACCGCGATGGTCGAACACACCGCCGAGCTGCTTCGAACCGCTCATCTCGATGGCGGTCTGGACTGGTCCGAGATGGCCGTGATGACCCGATCCGGGCGAGGTGACCTGCCAGCGTTGAGCCGCGGTCTGGCGGCCGCAGGTGTGCCGGTGCAGGTGGCAGGAGATGACATCGCCCTGGCCGGCGAACTGTCCGTGCGCCCGCTCTTGATGGGACTCGAGGCGGCCTCGGACTTGGCGCGAGGTAAGGGGGTGGCGCCTGATCTGGCGGCCCGTCTGCTGCGCTCCCCGTTGGGCGGCCTGGACAGTCTCGAACTGAGGCGACTCGGGCGGCTCCTGCGTCGCGCTGAGTCGGCCGAAGTCGACGGTGAGATCCCGTTGACAGCATCCGCCCACCTGATTGCCGCTCTGGTGGCAGACCCGGGGGCGGTTCCCGTCGCGCTGCGTGAGTCCGACGAGCCATCAGCCGAACTGCGTCGCGCACAGGCGCTGGGCGAGCTTCTGGCCCAGGTGGGCGGCAGCATCAGCAGGGGTGGTTCGGCACAGATGGCGCTGTGGCAGCTGTGGAACGGCACCCCGTGGCCAGAACTGCTCCGCGCCCGGGCACTCGGCGGCGGCGACGGCGCCGATCGCGCCCATCGTGACCTCGATGCGGTCTGTGCCCTGTTTGATCTTGCTGCCCGCGAGTCCCATCTGGTGGGGGAGCAGGGTGTGCGTGCGCTCGTTGCGGAGGTCTCCGCGCAGGCCATTCCGGCGGACACCAATCGGGAGTCGGATCTGCGTGATCGCGGTGTTCGGGTCGTGACGGCGCATCGGGCCAAGGGTGAGCAGTGGCCCTTGGTGGTGGTTGCCGGGGTGCAAGAGGGAACATGGCCCAACCTCACCCGTCGCGGGACCCTGTTGGAACCGGACAGGATCTCTCGCCAAGGGGTTCTGCCCCCGAATCCCACCAGTACCGTCCTCGCGGAGGAACGACGGCTCTTCCACCTGGCATGCAGCCGCGCCACCGACACGCTCGTGGTCTGCGCGGTTGAGGGTGCCGAAGGGGAAGGGGAGCAGCCATCCCGTTTCCTGCAGGAACTCGGAGTCGACGTGGAATGGGTGCCAGCGCGTCGGCGCAGGGCGACCACCCTCCCGGCCCTGGTGGCCGAGCTGCGGTGCGTCTGCACCGACCCGACGGCCGCACCCGCGTTGCGTGAAGCGGCTGCGGTGCGACTGGCACGCCTGAGTGAGGAGACCGACCCGGCGGGCAAGCCACTGGTGCCAGGTGCCGACCCCGGCTCATGGTGGGGGATCCTTGACCACTCGCAGGCGACCTCAGCCGTGGTGGAGGCCGACAAGGAGATCACCTTGTCCGGATCCCAGGTGGAGTCCTTGCTGGACTGCCCCCGTCACTGGTTCCTGGCCCGACAGGCGAGAGCCGAGGCCCAGCGCGGCAGCGCAGCCTCACTGGGCTCGGTGGTGCACGTGCTGGCCCAGCACGCCATGAGTGATGACCTGGACCTGGAGGACCTGACCGGCCACCTGGACGAGGTCTGGGGACAGATGCGCTTCGACGCTGAATGGCTCTCGGCGTCGGAGCGAGTCGAGGCCCAGGCAGCCCTCGAGCGTTTCGTTGCCTGGGCCGACGCAGCCGCCGAGAGGGAGGTTCTCGGCGTTGAGGTCGCCTTCCGCACCACGGTCCAGATCGGCGATGAGGAGATCGTGCTGGTCGGCAGTGTCGACCGGCTGGAACGCGACGGGCAGGGCCGACTGCACGTGGTCGACTTCAAGACCGGACGAACGGTCCCGACCCAGGCACATGTCGACCAGATGGACCAGCTGGGTATCTACCAACTGGCGGCACAGCAGGGCGCATTCGATCATCTGGCGCCGGGTGAGCGCCGCGTCGGCGGGGCGGAGCTCGTCTACCTGCGCAAGCAGCTGGGGGAGAGCCCGTGGCCCAAGGTGCTCACCCAGCCCTCGCTGGAGGACCTGCCCCACGGCAGACGCGGGCAACCGCGGCCGGACAACGCTGCCGAGGATGGTCGTGACGCAGAGCAGAACCACCCCACGTGGGTTCATGAGCACCTGGATCGGGCCGCCCGGACGATCCGGTCCGAACGCTTCGAGGCAACCCGGTGTGACCGCTGCCAGTTCTGCCCCTTTGCCCTCAGCTGTCCCGCGATGACAACCGCCCCGGAGGTCGGTCGATGAGCATCTCCGCCCGAACACGACGCACGCTGGCCAGCACCGAGGAGTTGTGCGATGCCCTGGGCATCGGCTTCTCACAGGAGCAGTTGGCGTGCATCACCGCACCGCTGGAGCCCGCCGTGATCATCGCTGGCGCCGGCTCGGGAAAGACCACCGTGATGGCCGCCCGGGTGGTGTGGTTGGTGGGCACCGGCCAGGTGGCCCCGAACGAAGTGCTCGGGCTCACCTTCACGCGCAAGGCGGCAGCAGAACTGGCCTCGAGGGTGCGTCAGGCCCTGGACCGTGCCGGAGTGCTGGCTCGGGAGGGAGAGGATGCGGAAGGGGAGGAGGTCATCATGACCTACGATTCCTTCGCCGCGCACCTGGTCGACGAACACGGCCTGCGCATCGGGGTGGAGAACGATCCTCGAATGCTCACCGGAGCGTCGCGCCACCGGTTGGCCTCCCGTGCTGTCAGCGAGGCGACGGGGCCTTTCGAGCAGCTGTCTCGACTGCGACCCGTCAGCGTCACCGAACGGGTCCTGAAGCTCGACGCCGACATGACCTCACATCTTGTGGAACGCGAACAGGTGGTGGCGCACTCGCAGGAGTTCGTCGAACACCTGGCGGAGGCGCCCCGCAACAATCGCGGCAATGTCTACGCTGCCGTGGCCCAGGCGAGCGCGGCGGCCCAGGAACGGCTGGAGCTGTTGGATCTGGTCGACGGTTACCAGCGACTCAAGCAGGAGCTGGGTCTGGTGGAGTTCGCAGACCAGATGGCCGTTGCGGCGCGCTTGGTCCAACGCGTCCCTGCCGTGTCTGCCGTCCTGCGCGACCAGTTCAAGGTGGTGCTGCTGGACGAGTACCAGGACACGTCCTCTGCGCAGGCGCAACTGCTGCGCGGGTTGTTCAGCGGCCCGCACCCTGCACAGGGGCGTGGGCATGCCGTGACGGCTGTGGGAGACCCCTTCCAGGCCATCTACGGGTGGCGAGGTGCAGCGGCCAGCAACATTCTCCAGTTCGCAGAGGAGTTCCCCACAGCACAGGGCCAGCCTGCCGGCACCTACAGTCTCAGCACGAACCGGCGCAGTGGCCAGCGCATCCTGGACGTGGCCAATGTGGTGGCCACCAGCCTGCGCGACGATCCACTGCTGGTGCGCGACGGTCGCGTCCCCATCGAGCTCCGAGCTCCCGAGGAGAACCAAGGGGGAAGTGTCCGCGCGGCCACCTTCGACACCTGGCCAGAGGAGGTCGCCTGGCTGGCCAACCAGGTGGTGGCCGAAGGACAGGGTACGCGCGGGCCGCACGGAGAATCCGACTGGGCCCGCATCGCGATCCTCGTTCGTCGCAATGCAGACATCGCGCCAATCTTCCAGGCCCTGGCGGACCGCGACGTGCCAGTGGAGATCGTGGGGCTGGGCGGGTTGCTGCGACTGCCTGAGATCGCCGACATCGTGGCCACCCTGAGACTGGTGCACGACGTGACGGCCAACCCGGAGACCGTCCGGTTGCTGACTGGACAGAGATGGCGGATCGGTGAGAGGGATCTCGTCCTGCTGGGCCGTCGCGCTGTGGAGCTCGCGCGTGAGTCGCGGGGGGAACACCCCGCGGAATCCAACCTCCAATCGGACCTGGCCGACGCCATCGCCGAGGTGGATCCGGCGGAAGTCGTCTGCCTGCTGGACGCGGTGGACAGCCCTGGCAACCTGGACTACAGCCCGGAGGCTCGAGAGCGTCTTGCCCGCTTCAGCGCCGAAATGGCGCAGCTGCGCAGCCATGCCGACGAACCAGTCCCAGAACTGGTCCAGCGGGTGATCGAGGCCCTTGGGCTGCACATCGAGCTGGCGGCCAGTGAGGAACTGGTGCGCAGCAACCGGCTCGGTCAACTCACCGCCTTCACTGACGCGGTGGCCGAGTACACCGACGTCGACGGGGACGGCTCACTCGGGGGACTGTTGGCCTGGCTCGACGCAGAGCTGGAACATGGCGCCGGACTGGACCAGGCCACTCCGAGCGAGCGCAACTCCGTCAAGCTGCTCACCGTTCACCGATCGAAGGGCCTGGAATGGGACGTCGTCTACCTGCCCAGTCTGGTGGAAGGAGTCTTCCCCTCGGACCGGGTCAGCGACAACTGGACCAGGAATGGGGCGGTCCTGCCCGCTGAACTCCGCGGTGATGCCGCGGGGATTCCGCAGTTGCAGGATGCCACCAACCAGGCGCTCGACGACTATGCCAAGGAGCTGAGGTCTTCCCAGTCACGTTCAGAGGACCGCCTGGCCTATGTGGCCGTCACCAGGGCTCGCAGCCAGCTCACCGCCAGCGGTCACACCTGGCGGCCGGGGCAGTCCAGGCCCCGCAAGCAGGCCAAGTACCTGGGGGCAGCGATGGCCGAAGCTGAACGCCAGGGGCAGGTGCTTTCCGTGGCCGGGCCGGTGGCCGAGGAGAATCCGGTGGCTCCACCACAGGCTCGCGTGCCCTGGCCCGTGATGCCCGATCCGGATGCCCAGGAACGTCGCCTCCTGGCCGCCGAGCTGGTGGAGCGGGCTCGAAGCACATTCCGGGCCACCGGGTCCTTCGAGGCAACTGCCGAACCCCTGACCCTCGACCAAGAGGCGATCGTGGCCGGCTGGGATGTCGAGATCGACCAGCTGCTGGCCGAGGCCCACGACACTCGGCGTGAAGTGGTGGAGGTGGCCATGCCGTCAGCCCTGTCGGCCTCCGCGTTGATGGCGGCGCGACGAGACCCCGAGGGCTATGCCGCATCATTGGTGCGGCCGATGCCTCGCCCAGTCTCCGCCGCCGCGACATTGGGCACTCGCTTCCACGAATGGGTTGAGCGCCGTTTCGGGTTGGCGACGCTGGTTGACCCCGAGGACTGGCCCGAGACGGAGCTCACCGAGTCCGACCTGGCCCTCCAACGCCTCATCCGATCCTTCGAAGAAGGGCCCTACGCGAATCGACAGCCGCTGGCCGTCGAGGTTCCGTTCGTGCTGGTCCTGGGCAGCAGCCTGCTGCGCGGTCGCATGGACGCCGTCTACACGGCAGTGTCCGGCTCCGAGCACCGCTACCAGGTCGTTGACTGGAAGACGGCCAATCGCGCCAGCGACCCCACACAGCTCGCGATCTACCGGTTGGCCTGGGCGCAGGCCCGGCAGGTTCCGCCGGAGAATGTCGATGCCGTCTTCTATCACGTGCTCAGCGGGGAGGTGGAGCGTCCGCCGCAGCTGCCCGGAGAGGAGGAATTGTTGGAGCTGGCCCGCGGCGGGGCGCTCCCGGTGGAGAAGGTCGGCCGGTAGCCTCGGGCTCGTGAACCCTGCCTGGAATCTCGAGCCGCAACTGGACCGTCTGGCCCCGGTGAGGGCAGATCCTGGGAGTTTGCGCGCCCTGTGGCGTGAACCCGGAGCACGGCTGCTCGTCGTGGACCGCTCTGGTCGCGTCGCGCGTGACGCAGCGGGCGAGCCCACGCTCGAGTCGGGGCCGGACTTCGATCCACAGCGGCATGTCCTGCTTGGCCGGGTCGGCCGGACAGCATGGTTCTGTGCCCGCGGTGAGGTCGTCGACGGGTGCTCGTTGCGTGACAGTGTTTTCGACTCGGCAGCCTGTGAACTCGTCACGGCCGCCACCGCCGTGCTCGCCTGGCATGACAGCGCAGAGCACTGCCCACGGTGCGGAGCGTCGACCCGCATCGTCCATGGCGGCTTCCAACGCAGCTGCCCCAGTTGCGGCGCGGAGCACTTCCCCCGCACGGATCCGGCCATGATCGTCGCGGTTCTCGACGCCGAGGACCGGCTGCTGCTGGCGCACCACAGCGCGTGGCCCGAAGGTCGTGTCTCGATCCTGGCGGGCTTCGTCGAGGCCGGCGAGAGCGCCGAGCACGCCGTGGTCCGTGAGGTGCGGGAGGAGGCAGGGATCGACGTCGTGGAGGCGCGTTTCCTGGCCAGTCAGCCATGGCCCTACCCACGCTCGCTCATGCTCGGGTTCGTCGCCCGGGGCAGGGGACAGATCGAGGTGGACGGGGTCGAGATCGAATGGGCCCAGTGGTACACCCCTCGACGGTTGCGCGATGAGGTCGAGCGGGGATTGACCCTGCCGGGAACCGGTTCGGTGGCCGGCAGGATCATTGAGCTGTGGAGCAGGGGAGGGCTCCCAGCCCCGGAGGGCGCCATCCGGGTCTGAACCGGGTCACCAACCCCGGGCGAGCCCCGAGGCACGCACGGCGCGGTTCTCGATGGCCTTGGTGACGGCCTCGCGGCTGCCCACCAACCGCACCCGCTGGCTGGCCCTGGTCACGGCGGTGTACAGCAGCTCTCTGGTGAGCAGTGAGGACTCCGCTGGGGGGAGCACCACCGTCACGTCCTGGAACTGGCTGCCCTGCGCCTTGTGGATCGTCATGGCGTGCAGGGTGCCGACGTGGTCCAGCAGGAATGGCGAATAGGTCCGAGCCTGCTCTGCGGTTCCGATCGCCACTCGGGCTCCCTGCGGGGTGGCGACGACGACACCTGCGTCACCGTTGGACAGTTGCAGATCCCTCAGGTTCTGCGTGATCAGGACCGGGCGGCCCAGGTACCACTCGCCTTCCAGACCGTAGTCGGGGACCTCTCGGCGCAGCGTCTCCTCCACCATGCGTCCCCACCGGGAGACTCCCCAGCGCCCCTCGCGGTGTGCGCACAGGATCCGATGGGTGTCGAGGGCGGTCAGGGCAGCCGGCACATCACCTGCCACCGCCGCCGCGTGCACCGCGTGACCAGTCGCAAGGATCCGATCGTGCACCGCGCCCAGTTCCTCCAGGAGCAGCCCGCCCGCATCCGCATCGACGAGTTCCACGTCGTGTCCGGCATCGAGCAGGTCAAGGCTGGCCTGGGCCTCACCTCGTCGGATTGCCTCTGCCAGGGCCGCGATACCGCGTCCGAAGCGCCATGTGTGCGTGAGCACCGTGACGGCGCCGCGAGCTGGCCGCTCGGCGCCCTTTTCGAGGTCGGCCGCCCGGACCAAGTCGGACAGTACGGCACCGGCATCCACCGAGGTGAGCTGGTTCGGGTCGCCGACGAGTACCAGGCGGGTCTGCGGCCGCAGTGATTCGAGGAGCCGCGCCATCAGCGGCAGGGCCACCATGGACATCTCGTCCACCACCACGACGTGGTGCGGGAGGGGGTTGCTCGGTCCGCGCCCGAATCCACCACCGGGGCCCCGGGCATCGAGAAGTCGGTGCAGGGTGGAGGCGCTGGCGATGGCCGGCCGGGGGATGGTGTCGGGCAGATTGCCCAGTGCACTCGTCACGGCTTCCTCGAGCCGTGCCGAGGCCTTGCCGGAGGGGGCAGCCAGCGCAATGCGCAGCGGTTGGTCGCTGACGGTCTGCAGTACTGCCAGGAGCTTCGCGACGGTGGTCGTCTTGCCCGTGCCCGGGCCACCGGCCACGACGCTCGTCCAGTGGTGAGCCGCCTCGAACGCGGCATTGCGCTGGTGGTCCACCTCGTCCGGAGCGAGCCCTCGACCGTCGAAGAGTTGGTCGAGGACCTTGGTCAGGGCATCCTCATCCACCGCGGGCGGCAGCTGCTCGCCACGGTGGTCGAGCGCGAGCCGGACGGTGCTTTCCTCTGCCCAGTAGCGTTCGAGATAGAGCAGGTCTTCCACCAGCCGAACCGGACGTTGATTCACCTGGATCTCGGCTCCCTGCGCCACCAGGTGGGATTCGCGCAGACAGTCCAGCCAGTGCTGGGGCTCCGGCCACGCCAAGCTGGCCGCATCCTGTTGCGCGGCGGATGACTGTGCCAGTGCTGGGTCGAGCATTTCCGCCACCACGCGTTCCCGCACTCCCGACAGGTCCAGACAAACCGATCCCAGGCGGAGAGCCCGAACAGCCAGGGCGACGGCCAGCAGCACCTCCTGTGACTGTTCTGCGGCCAGCCGACCCAGTGTCTGGGCGACGTGGACGTCCGGCGGCAGCAGGACCCCCGCCTCGTTGAACTGCTGCAGCAGTCCGGTGGCCGAGACGACTTCCGCAGCCTTGTTCATTGCCATCCTCCTGCCTTGACGCGGCGGTTCATCGGGTGCTTCCCATCAGCTCGGAGCAGTGTTCCACCAGTGCGGCCGAGGGCAGCCAGGTGAACACGCCGCATGGGGTCTGATCGACGACTGGGGTGGCCTTGCCAGCCATTCCGCGGACGAACAGGTAACCGATTCCGCCCAGGTGCCGGGCCGGTGTGTACTCGGGAAGCCGCAGGCGAAGGTGGCGGTGCAGCGCCACGGAGTAGAGCAGTGCCTGCAGGGGGTAGTGGGCCTCGATCATGGCCCGGGCCATCGGCTCTGGCGTGTAGTGCTCGCAGCTCAGGGGAACGCCTTCCGGGACCGGGATTCGGTTGGTCTTGTAGTCCACCACCCAGAAGCGCTGGTCATTGCCACCCGTGCGCAGGACCGCGTCGATCGATCCGGTGAGGAATCCGTTGAGGGTCTTCTCCGCCACGGGACTCTGGGCGAGGTGCCGGCCATAGCGGGCGGCGAAGGCGTCGCCCCCGGTCAGCACCGGATCGCTCAGGGCATCGGCCAGGCTGCCCAGGGTGGCATGGGCGCGCTGCCGTCCACTTCTGTGCGTGCCGTCCGTGTGGGGTGCGCCCATGGGCAACTCGAAGTCGAGTTCGGCCAACCGGTCGGCGGGAGGGATCTGTCCCAGGGACAGTCCGTCGGCGATGCGGCCCAGTGGGGTTTCCAGCACCTGCTCGAGCCCCCGGACGAGCGCCTCCGGGTCCAGCCCGGTCAGGGTCTGACGCGCACTGTGGTGTGCCACGAGGTCTGTGAGGTCCTGGTGCAGGGTGTCAGAGGTGACGTCGACGGCCTCCAGGACGGCGTGCACCAGCGTGCCGAACTGGGTGCCACCGGGCAGTTCGGCCAGCGCCGAGGCGGGCCCGGCAGGCCGCTGCGGTCCGTCGGCCCTGTCGGGCGCGAGATTGCCCTGGTTGGCCTCCTCCAGCCCGGCCTCGTCCAGCCCGGCCTCGTCCAGCTCCACTTCGTCGGGCGGCATGTCGTCGGCTTCGGCGGCGGTCGAAGGGAGGGTGGAATGGCCGTGGACCTCCTGCGTCAGACCCGAGTAGGAGGTGCGCCGCCATGTCGTGTCGATGGCGCGGGTGAAGGGACGTGCCACCAGTGTCGGCATGGCTGTGGGCGGGATCTCGAGGCGGCCGGTGCCGCCGCTGCCCGCGCGGACCAGTGCTACCAGGGAGGTGTCCAGACCGACGACGGACAACGGGTCCTCGGGCAGTTCGTAGGCCGATTCGGGCTCGGAACCCGCTGTCCGGGGCCCACGCAAGAGGCGATGCAGGGCGGAACCCTGGGTGTGCGCTCGGGTGGGTGCCCACCACAGCACGAGGCGAGACTTGGCACGCGTGCTGGCCACGTAGAGGGTGCGCAGGGACTCCGCCCGCTCCTGTTGCTGCCGGATGGCCTGACGTCCCTGCCATTCGGCGTCGATCCCAACGTCCAGAACCCGTCGTCCGTCCAGCTGCAGGACGCTCGGATCGCCCTGCCGGGGCTCCCTGGGCGCCTCGTGTGCGGCCTCGGGCAGCAGGACGACGGGGAACTCGAGTCCCTTGGCTCCGTGGATGGTCATGACCTGCACACAGGAGGAGTCCGTCTCCAGCCGTCGGGTGCGGTCATCCGAACGGCTGCCGCGCGCCTCCGCGATGCGTTCCTCCAACCACGCAGTGAGCGCCGCCGGCCCCAGCTGGTTGCGCACGGCCGCGTCATTGAGCAGTTGGGCGACGTGGCGAACATCGGTCATGATCCGTTCCCCGTCAGAGCGGGACAGGAGCCGCCGGGACAGGTCGGTGTGGTCGGCCAATGCCTCGTGGACGGCGGCGATGCCCTGTGACTCGAGAATGCGTCCCAGGGTCTTCACGAGCACGGCCAGGGTCGCCAGGGACCGGGCGCCCGGACGTTCGTCGACCGAGGCGGCCAGACCCACCTCATCCCATCCGACGAGCGGGCCGAGCGCAGCTCGCTTCATGGCCTGGGCCGAGGGTTCCACCAGTGCCCGGAGCAGATCCAGCCATGACTGGGCGGCCTCGCTGGCCATGACCGTGCTGGCGCCACCGAAGACGGCACTCACGCCCGCGGCGTCAAGCGCGCTCTGGATCTGTTCGCCGCGCCAGTTCGAGCGGACCAGCACTGCGATGTCGCGTGGTCGCAGATCGCGCCACCCACCGCCGTCATCCACCTGCCAGCCGTCGCGGAGCATGCCAACCACCTGGTCCACCAGGTCGGCGTCCACGGCCCGAGCGGCGGTGGGTGACGAGAATCCGTGCCGGCCGGGTGCCTCCAGACAGCGCACCTGCACCGCGGGATCGGCCTGTGGCCCCCGGATGCGAGCTCGTGTGCAGCGGGCGGTGACCGGGCGCACCAGGATCCGCGGGGAACCCAGGGTGGACCCGCTGAAGAGCTCCAGGACGCCGTTCACGACGGCGGCATCCGAGCGGTGGTTGACCGACAGGGTGCGCACGTCCGTCGCACCCTCCACGGCGTCGAGGTAGCTGTACACGTCCGCACCTCGGAAGGCGTAGATCGCCTGTTTGGGATCACCGATCAGCACGACCGTTGACCTGCCCACGAAGGCGGACTCGACGATCTCCCACTGCACGGGATCGGTGTCCTGGAATTCGTCGATCATCACGAGCGGGTAGCGCTCTGCAAGCGCTGCGCGGGCCAGTTCCCTGGTGGGCAGGACGACGAGGGCATCGCGCAGGCGATGGACCATGTCGTCGAAGGTGTAGATCCCGCTGCGTCGCTTGCGAACGTCGAACTCGCGGCGAACCGCCTGGGCAAAGGCCACCCGCTCGGCGGACAGGCCGCGGGGCTCGACGGGGACCAGGTCGGCCGCCGACTCCCGCAGCGCAGCTCGGCCCACTGCGGCGAAGCGGGCGAAGGTTGCCAGGCGGCCCGGCGGGGTGGCGGAGCCATTCACCTCGTGGGCCAGATAGACGTCGTGGATCACCTGGGTGGCGAGGTCGTCCTCATCGTCCACGAAACGGGCGGTGTGATCGTGGTCCACCAGCAGACCGAGGCTGCTGATCATGCGTTGGCAGAACTCGTGGGTGGTGGCGATCGTCGCCGAATCGATGGAGGCGAGGGCTTCCTCGACGTTTCCCAGGCGGGCGCGGACCTGCTCGTCAGGTGCCCGGGTGAGGAAGAGGTCAACGTCTTCGGCTGGCGGCGTGCGCTCGGCGAGCCAGGTCTCCAGCGCAGCTCGCGTATTTCGCAGCCGGGCATGGACGCGGTGGCGCAGCTCGCCCGTCGCAGCCCGGGAGAAGGTCACCATCATGATCTGGTCGATCCGAAAATGCCCCTCTGCGATGTAGCGCACGGCAAGGGCCGTGATGGCATGGGTCTTGCCGGTTCCCGCGGATGCCTCGAGCACGGTGGTCCCCTCGGGCAGGGGACCGCACAGATCAAAGGTGGTCATCTCGGTCACGTCGTGGTCCTTCGGGCCGGTGGGGTCAGTCATCGCAGGTTCCCCACGCTCAGGTGCTCGCGCAGTGGTGTGAACAGCCAGTCGGCCAGATTCTCGAATCGGGACGGCCCGATCGGTCCCGGATCGCCGTCGATGCGCTCGATGCTGCGCAGCACATCGAGCCGGGGGCCCATGAAGCGGGCCCAGTCCGAATCATGTTCGTAGCGGAATTCGCTCACTGCCCGTGCCTGTGGATCGTGGTCTCGATAGGGGCGCAGCGGCGTGGCGCCGGTGAAGACCGCTGCCGTCTTGACTGGCAATGGAAGCAGCCTTCGCAAGCCTTGGTCGCGCATGCGGACCAGTTCGTCCAGGAGCCGAACGCACTGTTCGGGCGGCGGTGCGGTGAGCGTTGCGACGGCATCGCGGCCAATGTGCACCGAGCGCCAGCCGGTTGGTGGACTGGGATGGCAGGAGGACAGCGCCAACAGGTCGAACCAGGCCTGCAGGAGGTGCACCGCATTGGTTCGGGAGAAGCCGTACCTCACGCACTGGCTGCCATGGATCCGGACCCTGCCCGAGAGGCTCCCGCCACGGCTGACCTGGACCGAACAGTCAAGGTCACGGCCCTCCACGTCACGTTCGCGGTTCACGCAGTCCACCACGCGCGCGACGGTGGGCATCAACTTCTCCAAGGTGCGGCTGCCGAGCTGGCCCGGCGGAAGAGCGCCGCGCAGCCGCTCGGCCGCGGCCACCTGCCCGGGAGCCAGACCATCGAGCGCCAACCGCACCATGCGCTCCCCGATGGCCCATTCCTCGAGCCCATTGGGCTCCACGGGCAGGTCGGTGTGCAACTCCTGTCGCCACGCCGTCATGGTCACGCCGAGGCGTCTGCGCAGGAGTTCCCGGGCGGGATGGCGGTAGAAGTCCACCAGATCCGTGAGGTCCAGATCGGTCGACTCGTCCGCAAGGGGACCGAAGTCGGCCTGCCAGAGCGGGATCGACTCCTTCTCGATGCTGGAGAGCAACAGTTGCCTGGCACGAGCACCATGGGCTGCGGCCACGTCGAAACTGAAGGGTGGTTCCTCCTGCGCCGAGTGGAAGTTGAGGCTCGACTGTGGTTGCAATGTGTGCTGGTGTCGAGCCAGCCGCACCCGGGGGGATGCCGTGGCGGCAGTCACCAGGTCCACGACGGCCACGGGCTCCGGGACCGCCTCGTTGGTACGTGGATTGAGGCCTTGGTGGACCACGACGAGCCGTTCACGGGCACAAGCCGCTGCATCCAGGAGGAGCTGGCGCGATCGAGCCCGCGGACCAGTCTCTGGATCGCCACCGTGGCTGGTGGCCGTGAGGTCATCTCCGTCCAGCAGCAGGCGTCGCGGGAATCTCTGGTCGTCCAGGCCGAGCACCACCACGACCCGGTGTGGAACCCGCCCCAGATCTTCCAAGCGGGCGAAGAGGAGGGAGCCATTGCCAAAGTTGGGGCGGCCACCGGAGCCCGGCAGTAACCGGTCGAAGAGGGTTTCCATGTCCGGCAGGTCAAGCAGCGCCGTGCGGCCCGACGTCTGGTCGGCGAGTTCGGCCAGTTCGGTGCGGACCTCCGTGATCTGCCAGGAGTGCTCCGGCGGCATGTCCACCAGGAGGTCGAGTGCCTCCTGCAGACGCTCGACCCAGTGGTTGGCCGTCGCCGGAGTGCGCCACTGAGCAACGAGCTTGCGCGTGCGCGAGACCAGTTCCGCCAGGGCTCCGGCGGCCAGCACGTCGGTGCTGTCCACCTGTTCCACGGGCAGGGCGGTACCCAGCCAGGCAAGGGGCTCCGGGCCCATGGCGATTCCAGTGAGGATGCGGTCCAAGCCAGCCAGCCAGGTTGACTGTCGAACCTGGTCCAGGCCGAAGGCAGCGCGATGGTACCCGTCGAGCCCCCAGCGGATGTTTGCCTGTGCCACCAGTCGCGTGATGCGTTCGAGCTGGTCATCGTCGAGCCCGAAGGCATGCCTGACCGGCATGCTGGAACACAGGTCAACCAGGTCCTGCGAGCTGGCACGTTCCCCGGCCAGCCCCAGAAGGAGCCGCAGGGTGGCCAGCACCTGGTTCGGTTGTGACACCGACGCCCGAGAGACCTGCACGCGCAGTCCATGGCCCGGGTGGAGGGTCCCCTCGACGGCCTTCGGGTCAAGACAGAAGGCCGCGCGCACCAGCGGGGCGAATTCGTCCAGGTCCGTGCAGGCGACGATGACGTCGCGCGGCTGCAGGGTTGGATCGTCCTCGAACAGGCCACAGAGACGTTCACGCAGCACCTCGACCTGTCGGTCCGGACCATGCGACGCGTGGATCTCGACCCATGGGGGCAGCAGCTCGCCGTCCCCATGGGTCGAGCAGCTCGACGTTGAGGTGGCGACCGTGGTCCAACGCTGAAGACTGGTCGCCTCGGTGGCTCCCCACGCCTGGGCGAGAGAGCTGTGCGGGTGCGATTGCGCCACCTGCCACAGGGTGACGGGTCTGGTCCTGGCCAGGGCTGTCACCAGTTCGCGGTCGAGCGGAGAGCACGGGCTCTGGTTCACCAACAACAGCGGTGCTCGGTCCGTCTGGTCACGCGGTTGGTCAAGGCATTGCAGGAGCTGGTCATGTCGGCTGACCGGATCGGGCACTGGCAGGAGGGAACGGACCCGCCGCCACATCTGTGGCTGCCAGTCATGGCGCTCGTCCAGGGGCGTGCCGTCGGGCAGGACGTCGTCACCCGCGGTCCAGGCCCGGATGAGCTCGGGCGCTGTGCGGCAGTAGCGCACCAGGAGCTGCGCAATGCGATCTGCGGTGGCTGTTCGCCGCCCGGGACGAGCTTCCGGCGTCGTGCTGCTCGCCCCCAGATGCATCGCCACCGGCGCGAACCAGTGCTCGTCGTGGTTGGCGTCCATGACCTCGAGCACTGCGGCCGCCAGGCCTCGGCTGCGCCAGGGGTCCTTGCTGCCCACGATCCCCAACAGGTCTTCTTCGAGGCGCCGCCGCAGTGTGTGCAGGCCGATGAAGTCCACCCCCGAGCTTATTCCAGCGGCGCTGGCGAGCTCCTGCGAGAGGGCACGGCGGGCTGCTGGTGAGTCCGTGACGACGACGTGGGTGGCAAAGGGGTCACCCGGTGACTCCGCCAGCAGGGTGGCGGTGACCTGCCTGCTGACATCCTCCCAGCGTGGGCACAGCACCAGATGGAGCCCCGGCTGGCCGGGCTCTGGGCTCGCCGAGAGTACTCGAGGTGCTTGGGCACCGTGCTGGGGGGATTGCTGAGGGGAACTGGTCATCGTGCACCCAACCCTAGAGGCGGGCACTGACAGTTTCCGGCGACACCTCGACGACCACGGGCACCCGGGAGGTCGCGGGCGGGCACCCGGGGACTGTCATAGGTGGTGGATAGGGTGACCTTCGTGTCCAGTCCTGCCCAACCTCCCGCAGACCCGTCCGTCGTCCTGGAAGCCCTCGACGCCGAACAGCGGCAGGTTGCGACGACCTTCGATGCGCCCGTGGCCGTCATCGCGGGTGCCGGGACCGGCAAGACCCGCGCCATCACGCACCGGATCGCGTACGGGGCCCTGACCGGCGCTCTTGATCCGCGTGGTGTGCTGGCCGTCACCTTCACCACCCGAGCTGCCGGCGAAATGCGCTCCCGGCTGCACCAGCTGGGGGTCGGCAGCGTCCAGGCGCGCACCTTCCATTCGGCGGCGCTGCGTCAGATCCAGTTCTTCTGGCCCAGGGCCTATGGTGTGGAGCTGCCCGAGGTCACGGATCGCAGGATGTCACTGGTGGCCGAGGCCGCCTCCCGCAGCGGGCTGCAGGTGGACACCGGGCTCCTGCGGGACCTGGTGGGGGAGATCAGTTGGGCCAAGGTCTCCAATGTGACGGCGGGGGAGTACCCGGCCATCGCCCGGGCGGCGAACCGTGTGCTGGCAGGGGCAGACCCGGAGACCGTCGCGCGGGTCTTCACCGCCTACGAGACGGCCAAGAGAAATCGTGGGCAGATCGACTTCGACGACATCCTGCTGTGCACCGCCGCGCTCCTGAGCGAACACGAGGACGTCGCGATGCAGGTACGCCAGCAGTACCGACACTTCGTCGTGGACGAGTACCAGGACGTCTCGCCGCTGCAGCAGACCGTGCTGAACCTGTGGTTGGGGGAGCGGCGTGACCTGTGCGTGGTGGGAGATCCCCACCAGTCCATCCATGCCTTCGCCGGGGCGCGCGCGGACTTCCTGACGGGTTTTGCAGTGGCACATCCTGGTACCAGGGTGATCCGGCTGGTGCGGGACTATCGCTCCACGCCCCAAGTGGTTGACCTGGCCAACAAGGTCATGGCCCCACGTCGGGCGGCACAACTGGCGGCTCATGCCGCTGGCACGGCGGGCAGTCTGCAGGGCGTGAACCTGGTGGCACAGCAGCCCAGCGGTCCGGCCGTCGAGTTCGGTTCCCACCCGGAGGAGGCGGAAGAGGCCCGGGCCATTGCCGAGTGGTTGACGGCCCGCCATGGCGAGGGCGTCGAGTGGCGCGAGATGGCGGTGCTCTTCCGCATCAATGCCCAGTCACCTGTGCTGGAGGCCGCCCTCAGCGAGCGGAGGATCCCCTATCTGGTCAGGGGCAGCGACAAGTTCTACGAGCGGCCGGAGATCCGACAGGCGCTCGCGCAGCTGCGCGCTGCGGTGCGGGCTGAGCCGGAGGGGCCGGGACTGCCCCTGCTCAAGGATGTGCTCGCGGGAGTCGGGTGGTCGCAGGAGCCGCCGGAGGGATCCGGATCGGTGCGTGAGAAGTGGGAATCGCTGAACGCCCTGGTGGATCTGGCTCATGACATTGCCGTGGACAATCCGGAGCACGGTCTGGTGGAGCTGGTCGGTGCCCTCAACGAGCGAGCCGCCCTGCAGGAGGCGCCCGTCAGTCAGGGAGTGACCCTGGGCACGCTGCACGCCTCCAAGGGCCTGGAGTGGGATGCGGTGGCGCTGTTCGGAATGCAGGAGGGGACGCTCCCGTTCGTCCTGGCCACCACCCCGGAACAGCTCGACGAGGAGAAGCGGCTGCTCTATGTGGGCATCACTCGTGCTCGTCGCCATCTGCGCATCTCGTGGAGTCGGTCCCGTACCGGGGGCCGGGGCAACCGTGGGCCGTCCCGCTTCCTCGACGGGCTGACGCCGGCCGCCGTGGCGCAGGCCGCGGAACAGGCGGCAACTCCTCGACGCCGCAATCGACGCAGCGCGCAGTCACAGACCTGCCGGGTCTGTCACAAGAGTCTTGGCACCGGTGCGGAACGCAAGCTGGGTCGCCACGAGGGCTGTCCCTCGGACATCGACGAGGAGCTGCTGGCCCGGTTGAAGGCGTGGCGGCTCAGGACGGCGCAGGCGGCCAGCCTGCCGGCCTTCGTGATCTTCACCGACGCAACACTGGTGGCGGTCGCCGAGTCACGCCCTCGAACCGAGCAGGACTTGCTGCGCATCGCAGGGATTGGGCGTTCCAAACTGGAACGCCACGGGGCGGACCTGCTGGCACTCGTGGCGGGCGAGTCCCCTGGTGCCGATGAGGAGCTGCCGATGGACGGCGAAGGGCGTCAAGACCCCTAGTCAAAAATACCTTGCAGGTTCTTTCGGCAGACCATAGATTGGGCACCACGAACTCGCACGGAAGGGCCGTGTGGGACGAGATCCGAAGGGAGGGCTGAGACATGAACAACCAGAACACCGCGATTGCGATGAAGCTGCGTCCGTCGTCCGCCCTCGCCTCGGCTGGCTGGACCGTTCCGGGCACGCGTCGCCCCAAGACGGTTGGGGCCGACAACAGCACCCTCGTCAACCACACCCACCAGCACCCTTCTCCGAGTCCCATGGTCTGAGCCACGCACTGGCAGGCCGTGACGTCGGGGAAACCCGGAGTCACGGCCTTTTTCCTGCTCCGGATCCGCAATCAAGGCCTCCAGGAGTTTCCAGTCATGAGCAGCACCCTCACCACCGCCGACGCGTGGGATCTCGAGGAAGTGGATCTCAGCACCCCGAGCACGCCGGCGGCGTGTTCAGACGCCGAGCCAGAGCTCTTCTTCTCCGACGACATGGGCGTCGTGGACCAGGCGAAGCAGATCTGTCGCAGCTGCCCGGTCCGCGAGCAGTGTCTCGCCGCAGCTCTGGACCGTGCCGAACCCCACGGTGTGTGGGGCGGCGAGCTCTTCCAGGATGGCGTCGTGATCGCCCGCAAGCGGCCACGCGGAAGACCTCGAAAACATCCGATCCCGGACCAGACTCCCCTCGGGATGGGAGCTCGGGCGGCCTGACGCTCAGACGGGGGACCAGCAACAGCCACAGTCGTCGTGGTCCCCGAAGGTGGACCTACGGGGCCGTGGGTGCTGCAGGTCATGGAATTCGACGCACCCCACCAGGTGCTCCGCAGACCCGAGCGAGCGCGCCATCCAGCCGACCTCCAGCACCGTACGGGCTGCGATCCAGTTCTCCATGGCGGGGTGGGCTGCCGTCCGCATCCGGCACAGGTGGGCGAGGACCCGCGGCCAGGCAGGATCCGTGACACCCAGAGCCAGATCGTGGCACGTGACGCAGGGGGTGCGGCCCGGCAGTACCAGCGGGCCGATGCGGCCGATGTCGCCGTGACACCCCACCACCAGGTGGGGAAGATCGTGACGGGTGAGCTGGCTCAGCAGCACACGGTCCGCCTCAGCCCGGTCTGGTGCCACGACCACCAGGTCCACCTCGGCCCGGGCCATCGCTGCTACATCGTGCAGGGCCCGCACCCGCACGTGGTGGCGTGGCCGCAGCCAGTGGGCCATCGCCTGCCCTCCCGAGATCTGTGTTCCCTGTCCCCAGATCGTGCGATCGGGTCTGGCGGGATCATGACAGGTCAGCTGCATCCCGCCGGCGCGCAGGAGCCCCTGGGCGATTCCGCGCGCCAGCCGTCCCGATCCAGCCACGGCCACGTGGATGGTCGACATGGCGGAGCGGCCTACCTCGTCGACGCAGAGGCCGTGCTCGTCGAACAGGTCCAGCAAGCCGTCCAGCTGTTGCCGCTCGGGGCTGGCCAACCCGCGCACCAGACCATCCCGGGAGAAGGGGCTCTTGGCCCAGCCGAGCCGCGTTTCGATGCGTGGATCGGGCTGTTGGATCTCCGCCCAGCAGGTCTCGTCCACCCAGTAACGCACGGCGTCGCCCGTTGGGATGCGGTGGGCGCGCAGACAGGTCTTCATGAATCCCATCCTGCGACGGGATCCATCCGGTGTGGAGTGCGGACAACACCGTGACAACGAGCTGCCAACACCCCAGCGTGGGCGGGGGCTTCGGGTGGACTCGGAGACGACGAAGGGGGCGAGCCCCATGGGCTCGCCCCCTTCGAAGGAAGCAGTCGACGCCTGGGCGCCGTGTCCTGGACTACGCGATCACTTGGCCTTGCCGAGGATGCGGTTCAGATTGGTGCCACACTCGGGGCACTTGGCCTTGGCCATGCGGGTTCCCTTGTCGTTGACGACGACATTGCCCGAAGCCTCGCGCTTGTCCTTGCACTTCACGCAGTAGAACTCACCGCTGTAGGTCTCTTCGTCGGCCATGTTTTCCTCCTGAGGTGTGTTGTCCGGCCGGCAGCCAGAACTGAGGCGGCCACCGGGCTCGACGTTCACTGTAGCGATGCCCACACAGCAAAAGCGCGCCATCTGCCGCGGCACGCCGACGTGATGGGGGCAATTTCGCGCTCAGCGGTGCTCGGATGGTGCTCGCGGGGAACGGACGAGGCCCCCGGCGATCAAGATCGTCTGCCTTCCCCTGCACACGATCGACCAGCCGAGGGCCTCTGGAACAACGTAGTGGCGGCCGGGCCCTGCGTCAACCCTGACAGCCGACAGCCCCGTTCGTTCCTCTGCCAGACTGGGCAGGTGATCCAACCCTCCTGCGAACAGCTGGTCGTCGACGGATTCCCCGTGGCACTGCGGCGCAGTGCGCGACGTCGCAAGACCGTCTCCGCCCGCCGCGAGGGCGAGGGCTTCGTCCTCCTGCTGCCCCAAGGCATGAGCGCGTCCGACGAGCAGCAGTGGGCCGAGCGTCTGGTCCGACGCATCGTCCGGCGAGACCGGGCGCGTCGCAGCACACAGCAGCCCGACGCCCTACTGGATCGCGCGGTCCAGCTGGCCCAGGAGCACCTCGATGGGCCAGCAGGCCAACTCTTGCGCCCTGCCTCGGTTCGTTGGGTGGACAACCAGAACCATAGGTGGGGATCCTGCACCCCCGCCGATGGCACGATCCGGCTGTCATCGCGGTTACGGGACATGCCGCAGTGGGTCCGTGACTACGTCCTGGTGCACGAACTGGCACATCTGGCGGAAGTCCACCACACGCCGCGCTTCCACTGGCTGGTGGGCCACTACCCGCAGGCGGAACGGGCCCGCGGATTTTTGGAGGGCTGGACCTCGGCACGTGTCACGGCCGCTGGCGACGCCACGATCCCCGAGATCGACTGAAGTCGAGTCAGGGCAGGAATCCTGCGTGCGACCGGCTCAGTGATCGGTGGCAGGCGAGCCGGAGCCCGAGTCGCCCTCGTCGCGGCCCTCCTCGGCCAGCAGCCTGGCCAGCTCCGCATCCAGGTCGTCGGCGGCAGGGCGTGCATTCTCCCCACTCACGTAGCCCAGGGGATCGTCCAGATCTGCGGAGGTCGGGATCAGGTCCGGGTGGTTCCACACCGCGTCACGGCCCCCGACGCCCCGGTCGGCGGTCAGTGCTGCCCACAAGTTTGCGGCGTCGCGCACCCGTCGCGGGCGCAGCTCGAGCCCGACCAGGGACTTGAGGACATCCTCGGAGGGGCCACCAGCGGCGCGGCGGCGGCGCAGCGTCTCCGCCAGGACGGAGGAATTGGGCATCCAGCGTGCAGTGGCCTGGGCCACCACCTCGTCCACCCAGCCCTCCACCAGAGCCAGCAGATTCTCCAGTCGGCCCAGGATCTCCACTTGCTCCTGAGTCTGGGTGGGCTCGAACAGGCGGCCCTGCAGGTTCTCGGAGATCTCCGCCATCTTCTCCGGCGTCAGCTGACCCATGTCGTCGATGTCGATGGCACTCTCCAGGGCGGTCGCGTCGATCCGGATCTCACGCGCGTAGTGCTCGACGAGTGCGAGCATCTGTGGGGCCAGCCAGCCCACCTGGTTGAACAGGCGCTGGCGAGCCGATTCGCGCAGCATCAGGTACAGCAGCACGTCCTGGTCGCTGACTTCCAGCCCCTCGGAGAAGGAGCGGACATTCGTGGGCAGCACAGCGGCGCGAGCGTTGCGCAGCAGCTGGAATCCGATCTCCGAGCCGGTCACCACCTCGGTGGAGGCCTTCGCGATCGCCTGGGCCAACTGCAGCGAGTACATGGCGCCAGCCGCCTGGCGCAGCATGGGCTGCATCATGGCCCCGAAGGCCCCGAGCTCCGCGGGCAGATGAGCGGCCTGTCCGCCCATCATCTCGCCCATGGCCTCGGCAATGTTGGTGACGATGGGGCCCGTGACCTGCTCCCAGGCGGGCATGGTCTCCTCGATCCATTCCGCCCGGCTCCAGGCCACGGCGGGATGGGGCAGCTCGGCGAAGTCGCAGGCCTCGTCCAGCCAGAGGTTCGCGAGGCGCTCCGCATCGGCCACCTCGCGCTGCTGTTGCGAGGTGGTGCTGGGATCGGGGCCCAGACCCGCAGCCACCTGACGGGCCGCATGCCGGGTGCGTTCCCAGTTGATCCCGGCACCACTGGAGCTCTGGGCGGCAAAGGCACCCATCTGTTGCTGCAGTCGAGCCATCAACTGGTTCAGGTCGAGCTGGCCGTCTGCGCCTGGCGTGAGGCCCAGCTGGCGCAGGATCTCGGCCATCGGGTCGTTCGGCTGGTCGTCGCGGGGGGCTCCGGTCGGGTCGCTCATGGTCCCATTGAACCCCACGACCCAAGTCGTCCGCACGACACTGCCCCAAGTCGTCCGCACGACACTGCCCCAAGTCGTGCGCACGGTACTGCCCCAAGTCGTGCGCACGGTACTGCCCCGTATGTGCGCGGGGCGCGGCGGGATCATCATGGCTCGCGGATGCGGGCGGGGTAGGGTGGCGCCATGCTTCCCGTGCCCTGCGCGGGCGCCCCCGTGTGCCCTGCCCCGACCGCCTCCATGGTGGTGGGCCGTCGATGACCCGTCAGACCTGGACGGCCATCGTCTCGGCGGTCTGCTTCGTCGTGCTGGCGATGCTGCTGGCGCTGTTGCCCGTGCCCTTCGTGGCCTGGGGGCCCGGCCGCACCCTCAATCTGCTGGGCCAGGGCGACACCGGACAGCCCGCCGTGAAGGTCGACGGGCTGCGGAACCACCCCGTCACGGGCGAGCTCCAGATGACCACCGTGTCCGTGACGCGCGTCGATTCGCGGCTGAGCCTGCCCGAGGCGGTGATGGCCCACCTGCTCCCCAAGCGCGACGTCTTGCAGCGGGACGTGGTCTACCCGCCCAGCAAGACCGTCACCCAGGTGCGCACGGAGGAGGTGGCGATGATGGATGACTCGAAGTCCCAGGCTGTCGTCGCTGCCCTGCGCGCTGCCGGCGAGGAGGTGCAGCAGATGCCGGTGGTGAAGTCGGTGGGGCTGTCGGGCCCTGCCTACTCCCGGCTGGAACCGGGCGACCTGATCGAACGCGTGGACCAGACCGAGGTGCAGCGCCCGGCCGACGTCGATCGACTGGTGGCGCGCCACGCCGTCGGAGACCCGGTGGTGCTTTCCGTCCTGCGTGACGGCAAGCAGATGGACGTGACGGTGACTACCGTCTCGTCGAATGAGGACAAGAAGGTACCGGTGATCGGTACCCGCACTGCGGAGGGATACCTGTACGCGCCCAAGGTGACCTTCGGGATTGATCCGGCTGTGGTGGGTCCCAGCGCAGGGCTGGTCTTCAGTCTGGCGATCTATGACATGATCACGCCCGGTGACCTGCTGGGTGGCCGCAAGGTGGCCGTCACCGGCCAGATCTCCGCAGACGGCCGGGTCGGCCCGATCGGCGGCATCCAGGAGAAGATCGCGGGCGCCGAACGTTCCGGAGCCGAATACTTCCTGGTACCGAGCGGCAACTGCACCGACATCGCGGGCATGGAGAGTTCGATGGAGCTCGTGAAGGTCGGCACGATGGGGGAGGCCGTCAAGGCCCTCTCGGACCTGCGGGCCGGCAAGCAACCGGCCAGCCTGCCCCGGTGCCAGTGAGGGCACCCGCATCCGGACACGCATGACACGAGAACCAGTCACCGCAGCGAAACCGGTGACGACAAGACCGAAACAGAGATGAGCAGCATGACCGACGACAGCAGCGCCGAGACCCGACCTGCCGCCGAGCAGGTGTCCGAGCTCCCCGAGGCCCTGGTGGCCGCCCTGGTGGAGATCGAGCAGTATGTGGGGCAGTCCGGGTGGGACCAGCCTGCCCGGCTCTTTGCCCTGGTGCGCACGGCAGACCTGGTGGCCGCGGAGCCCCAGTTGGCCGAGCAGCTCACGGTCACCAGCGACGATGCGCTGAGTTCGATCGAGCAGGAGGACTTCCGAGATGGCGAGGACCTGTTCGAGACGCTCTCCCGAATTGGCTGGTCCGACGACGTGCACGGTTGCGCCCTGAGTCTGGAGCGTAGCTTTCTCCCGGCGGGCCTGGAGGACCAGATCCCAGCCCACCCCGACGACGCGGCGCGTTTCGTGGCCAACCATCCGCAGCACCAGGATGTGCGGGTGGTCGTCGGCGCCCTGCGCGATGGCAGCACCCACGGGTTGGCTCGTCTGGTCACGCAGCCCGACGAGTTGCTGGGGGGCCATGACCTCGTCCCCGGTCTGTCCCGCGTGCTCGCGGAGACCCTGAGGTGAATCGATGAGCACTGCACATCCCGCCGGGGGACCGGCTCGGCGCCCGGGCCGCCCCCGCCCCGCCCAGAGCGGAACTGAGCAGACCCGTCTGCCCCGTGTGTTGGCCGTGGCCGGTCTGCTGCTGGTGGCCATCGGCCTGTACGCCCGCATCTGGACCGACTGGCTGTGGTTCAAGCAACTGGGATTCACCAATGTCTTCCGCACCCGTCTAGGAACCGGACTCCTGCTGTTCCTCGTCTTTGGAGGACTCACCGCGGCGGTGGTGGCGCTCAATCTGTGGCTCGCGCACCGGATGCGTCCCCGCACTCGGGGGCCGGAGACTCCCTTCACCGGTGTGACCCGATCGCTGCTGGAGAGCAGGCACCGTTTGGCGATCGCCCTTGCCGCGCTCTCCTTCGGCCTGCTGAGTGGGCTGACCGCCTTCACACAGCGCGACCTCTTCCTGGCGTGGCGCCACGCCACTGCCTTCGGCACCACCGAGCCTTGGTTCGACCGAGACGTGTCCTTCTACGTCTTCGACTACCCGTGGTGGCGGTTCGTGCTCTCGCAAGCCTTCTGGATGGTGGGGGTGAGCCTCTTCCTGGTCCTGGTGGCGCATCTGGCGCTCGGCGCCCTGCAGTCCTTCACGATCACCACGACCCCGTCGGGGCAGAACATCGTCCGGCGCCAACCGGCTCGCCTGTCGGGAGCCGCCCAGGCCCACATGTCCGTGCTGGCCGGGGTGATGTTGGTGCTCTACGCGGTGGACTGCTGGCTGGACCGTTACGGATTCGCGGTCACGGACAACTGGCTGTTCACCGGCATCGGGTATGCGGACCTGCGCTCCCGCGTGGTGGCCAAGAACATCGTCGCGATGATCGCCCTGCTGTGTGCGCTGCTGTTCTTCCTCAACGCTCGGCTACGCCGCTGGAACATCCCGCTTCTGGCCGTGGTCCTGATGCTGGCCAGCTCGGTCCTGATCTCCGGTGCCTACCCGGCCGTCGTGCAGCGCTTCGACGTGCAGCCGAAGGGCCCGGCCCGCGAACGCGACTACATCTCGGAGAACATCACGGCCACCAGGGCCGCCTTCGGGATCAACTCGGTGGAGATCACCGAGGACTATGACGCGACCACCAGTGTCTCTGCCGGTCAGCTCAAGCAGGATGCCGAAGCCCTGCCCGGAATCCGCCTGATCGACCCTTCCCTGATTGGGCCCACCTTCGAGCAGCTGCAGCAGGTGCGTGGCTACTACTCCTTCCCCAAGGTGCTCGACGTCGATCGCTACACGATCGACGGCCAGTTCACCGATGCGGTGGTGGCCGCTCGTGAGATCAACCACGACAAGATTCCGGACAAGAACTGGACCAATCTGCACACCGTCTACACGCACGGCTACGGAGTGGTGGGGGCCTATGGCAACCGTCGCCAGGCCAACGGCGAGCCCGAGTGGATCGCCCGGGACATCCCCACCAAGGGCAAGCTCGGCGAGACCCAGTCCCGGATCTACTTCGGCGAACGCACCAACACCTATGCCGTGGTGGGCGCCCCGCAGGGAGCCGATCCCGTCGAGCTGGACACCCCCGGCGGTGGCAAGCAGGGCGCCGTCGAGACCCGCAACACCTATGACGGCAAGGGTGGCGTGGGCATCGGCAATCCCCTCATCCGAGCCCTGTACGCCATCCGCTTCGGCGACGTCAACCTGTTGCTGTCCACCGGCCGCGTGAACGAGGCCTCCCGGATCCTGTACGACCGGACGCCACGGGAGCGGCTGCAGAAGGTGGCTCCCTGGCTGACCCCGGACTCCGACGCCTACCCGGCAGTGGTCGACGGACGGATCGTGTGGATCGTGGACGCCTACACCACGTCGGGGCTGTACCCGAACTCCAACCAGGTGGAGTTCCGCCAGGCGACGTCCGACTCGCAGACCAGCGTGGCGCAGCAGTCACGTCCCGTGAACTACCTGCGCAATTCGGTGAAGGCCGTCGTGGATGCGGGTGACGGTGAGGTCACCCTCTACGCCTGGGACGAGGCCGATCCGATCCTGAAGACCTGGCAGAAGGTCTACCCCGGCAAGGTGAAGCCCCGCACGGCGATTCCCGAGGACCTGCTGGACCACATGCGCTACCCGTCGGACCTGTTCAAGGTGCAGCGCGAGGTGCTGTCCCGTTACCACACGACCAATCCCGACACCTGGTTCCAGCAGTCGGACCTCTGGGAGGTGCCGAACGACCCTGTGGCCGAGGGCAAGGAGGCGCCCAACTACCTGTCCATCAAGTGGCCTGGGGACAAGGAGCCGGTCTTCAGCCAGACCAGCGTGCTGGTGCCACGAGGTCGTGAGAACCTGGGTGCCTACATGGCGGTGAATGCCGATGCCTCGAGCCCTGACTATGGGCAGATGCGGGTGCTGAAGCTCAGCGACAGCAAGCAGGTGGCCGGCCCGGGGCAGACCTTCAATGCGATGAACACCGACGAGACGGTGGCCTCCAAGCTGCGCCCCTACCTGATGCAGGGTTCGGCCCAGGCGCACTTCGGCAATCTGCTCACCATTCCGGTGGGTGGCGGCCTGCTCTACGTGTCGCCGGTCTACACGCAGCAGAGCACCACCAGCGGTGGCTACCTGGTGCTGCGCTTCGTCGTGGTGCGCTTCGGTGAGCACATTGGCATCGGTGCCACCCTGCAGGAGGCACTGGACAGTGTCTTCAAGGGCGACGCGGGTGCCTCCACCGGAGAGGAGACCGCGGGGGAGACGCCCCAGCCCGGCGCCCCCGGCACGCCAGCGGAGCCGGTCACCGGGCAGGAGGCCGCCCAGAAGCTGCTGAACGAGGCGGCGACGGCCTTCGAAGCGGCCGATGCCGCCCTCAAGAAGGGCGACCTGGCGGGCTACCAGAAGCAGATGGATCTGGCCAAGCAGAAGGTGAAGGCGGCCGACGCGGCACTCCGCTGATCAGCGACGCTGGGGTGACAGTTGCTGGTGCCGCTCAGGGCACCAGCAACTGCACGGCGTAGCCGGCGTCCTCCAGCTGCGGGGTCAGGGCCTTCGCATCGCCCACCAGCACGACGTGCGCATTGTCCTTCCGCACGACACGTCGGTAGGCATTGCTGGCCGATGCGGTACTCACCTGGGCGATCCGACGAAAGTGCAGGTTGACGAAATCCGGGTGCCAACCCGCGGCTGCCAGGGTGGCCGCCTGGCTGGCGATGGCACCGGCCGTGTCATAGCGCAGCGGTGCGATGCCCAGCTTCTGGCTCACCGCGTCACTGATCTCGTCCGGGCTGAAGTCCTCATCGAGTTCGATGATCCGCAGCGTGTCCTCGAGGGCCTCGGCGGTGACCTCGGTGCGCACGCTGGAGGAGACGGCCCAGGTGCCGCCCAGGCGGCTGGGTGCGACGCTGAAGTGCACCCCGTAGGTGAACCCCTTCTCCTCACGCAGCACGGAGTTCAGCCGGCTGCCGAAACTACCGCCCATCGCATTGGCGGCCACCTGCAGCGGTGCGAAGTCCGGGCTGCTGCGGTCCAGGCCGATGCCGGTGACCCGGATCTCCGTCTGGACGGCATCGGGCAGGTCCACCAGGTGGACGACGCGTCGGCCCCCTTCCGTGGTTGGCAGTGCGCGTGGCATCGGGACGGTGTGCTGGGCGGGAGTACCCGAAGCAGGCCAGTCGCCGAAGGCGGCGTCGATGACGGCATCGACGTCCGCGTCCAGCTCTCCCGCGATCACCAGGGTGGCGCCGTCGGGCCGCCAGTGCTCGGCGTGGAAGGCGGCCACCGCCTCGCGGGTGATCGCGGCCACCGTGGTCTCCTCACCGCCCTGGATACGGGAGTCGCGTGAGGCGGGGTCGAAGAGGACCCGCCGCACCGCCAGGGCCGCCAGGGCCGGGGCGGAGATGCGGGTTTGTTCCAGCTCGGTCAGGCGCAGCGCGACGTGACGGGCGATGTCGGCAGCCTCATGGGTTGGTTGGCGGACGATCTCCGAGAAGAGCGGCATCGCGTCGGCGAACCGGGTGCGCGGGACGTCGAGCGAACAGACGGTGGCGGTGGCGCTGGCTCCTCCGTCATAGGCAGCGCCAACGGACTCCAGCGCGTCGATGATCTGTTCGCCGGGGTGCGGCACGGTGCCCTCGTCGCTGGTGCGCAGTGTGATGGTGGTCACGCCCTCCAGGGCCGGATCCTCGACGGACAGGGGCAGGTCCAGCACCAGCGTGGCGGTGACGACGTGCTGTCCCGGCAGGTCGAAGGCCCACACGCGAAGACCATTGGGCAGGGTGCGTTCCCGGGCCTGCGGGAAGCTCCATGGCCGGGCCGCCCGCAGCTCGGGGCGGGGGAGTCGCTGCTGGGTCATGCCTGCTCCTTGGTGGTGCCGGTGCTCTGTTCCGCAGTCTCGGTGTCCTGACCACGTTGGTAGTACAGGACGCTGCGCTGGTCAGGGTGCAACCAGTCCCGGGCGGCGCGCTGGACGTCCTGGACGGTGACGGCCCGCAGCCGCTCCAACTGCGTGTTCAGCCGGGTGGGGTCGCCGTGGAGAGTCGCGAAGGCGCCGAGCTGGTCGGCGCGGCTGTCGATCTGCGCCAGTTCGCCGAGCCATTCGCGCTCGTAGGAGGCGCAGGCTCGGTCGAGTTCCTCATCCGTGACGCCCTCGTCGATCAGCGCGTGGAGTTGTCGCAGGAGCTCCTCCTCCACGCGCTCCAGATCGACTTCCTCGCGCGCGCGGGCGGAGACCAGGGCGATCGAGCCGCGCTCCAGATCGATCTGGGAGGCGCCGGCACCCTCCGCCAATTCCAGTTCCCGGACCATCACCTTGTGCAGGCGGCTGGCTGGTCCTCCGCCCAGGATGGCCAGGGCCTGTTCCAGGGGCAAGTGGTCCGGATGGGTCAGGGGAGGCGTGCGCCAGCACAGATGGAGCGCCGAGCGGGGGACGTCGCGCACCACGTCCAACCGCGGGACTCCCGTATGGGGCGGCAGCGCCTGCACCGCGCGGCGCTCGGGCGCGGGGAGGGTGGGCAGCTGGCCGAAATACTTCTCGGCCAGGGCGAAGGCCTCGTCGGCCTCGATGGCTCCGGCGAGGGTCAGCACCAGGTTCGATGCCCGGTACCAGGTGCTGAAGAAGTCTCGGACGTCGTCCAGACTGGCTGCGTCCAGGTCCTCCATGGAACCGATGGTGGTGTGTCCGTAGGCGTGTTCCGACGGGTGGTTCAGCGCCAGCAGGAGGTGCAGCTGGTCGCCATAGGGCACGTTGTCGTAGCGCTGGCGCTTCTCCTCCTTGACCACCTCACGCTGGTTGTCCAGATTCTCCTGGCTGACGTCGAGCGTGCCCAGGCGATCGGCCTCCAGCCACAGCGCTAGTTCCACCGCGCCTTCCGGCACGGTCTCGAAGTAGTTGGTCCGGTCGAAGCTGGTGGTCGCGTTCACATGACCGCCGGCTGCCTGCAGGGCGGAGAGGTGTTCACCGCTGTCCACACCGGCCGAGCCCTGGAACATCAGGTGCTCGAAGAGATGGGCAAAGCCGCTGCGCCCTGGTACCTCGTCGCCGGAACCCACGTGGTACCAGAGGTTCACCGCCACGGCCGGGGAACTGGGATCGGGGTTGGCAACCACCCGCAGACCGTTCGGCAGGGTGCGCTCGACGATCTCGTAGTGCAGCGTCAGTGCTTGTGACATGCCCACCAGCGTGCCACATCACCGCGATGGGTGGCTCCCAACGGTTGGCGAGGTCACAGGCCGTCGACCACGCGCGAGACGAATCGGTCCAGATTGGCCTGCAGCCGTTCGACGCGGGCGGTCAGGTCCAGCGTCTCCTGGGGCTGGACCCGGCGGGGCTGTTTGATCTTGCGCGCGTACAGGGAACAGGCGAGATCGGCACACATCGCGGCGCCGACGGAGTTGCCCTCCCGTCCGCGGCTGCCTGCTCGCCGGGCACCCATCATGGCGACGTCGGCGCTGGGGTGGAAGGTATGGCACAGCGAACACATGCCCTGCTTCATGGAGGCCGTGCGGGCGGTGGCGCGCAGGGCGATCGATACGGTTTCGTCGCCGCGCCACAGTGCCAGTCCACCGACTGCGGGGGAGCCTGGGTCCCGCCAGCCGAAGTAGTCCAGGTTTTCCCAGTCCACGGAATCGAGCGATGGGAGGGCCATGCGCTTGGCCTCGCCCTTCGTGCAGTTCACGAAGCCGGCGCGGATCTGGTCGTGGGTGATGGGGTGCACCAACCGATCCTACTGCCACAGATCGGGATCGCCCGCCTCCCAGGCACAGCAAGGTCTCCCAGGGACAGCAAGGTCTCCCAAACACAGCAAAGTGCCGCTGGCTCGGGAGGTGATCCCGGTCCAGCGGCACTTTCATCTCGTAGCGGGGACAGGATTTGAACCTGTGACCTCTGGGTTATGAGCCCAGCGAGCTACCGAGCTGCTCCACCCCGCGTCGGTGAGAACTACATTACACGCCGACCAACGAAAGGCAAAATCGAGGATCAGTCCGCCTCCGGGACCAGCGCCCGGGACTCGGCATAGCTCAGTCCGGTCAGCTCCAGGAGGTCCACCAGCATGGAGCGAGACTGGGCCAGAACCACGATGCCGGAGAGCGAACCATGCACCCCGATCCCGTCGGTCTCCTCCGCGACGGCGATGATCCTCGGTCGTGCGCGTTCGGGCAGCCGGCGGGCGGCCAGCTCGGTGGCGCAGAAGTCCACGGCGTCGGCCAGATGGTCGAGCACGTCCAGATAGTCGTCGGGCACCGACTCGCTACGCCAGGTGGCGATCGTTGCGCGCCTGGCCAGGACGCGGAGATTGCGGCACAGCCGGTCGAGCGGCGCCACCAGTTCCGCGACGGCCTGCACGTGATGGCGCTCGGAGCGCAGGAAGGGGGAGTAGCGGGTCACGGCAACACCCTCCGATGCTGCGTCGGCCAATTGGCGCAGCTGCTGCTCGGTGGCTCTGGCAAGGTCCAGCACCTTTTCGCCCTTGGTGCGGTCCTGGGTCCGCAGGGCCTCTCGAGCCTCCCTGATGGTCCTGGAGCACTGTTCCAGTACGGCGCCGGCAATCAGCCGTGGCTTCTGGATTGGGCTGGTTGGCGCCACCAGGGCAAAGGCCATCGCCAGCGCACAGCCCAGCAGGGCGTCCTGCCATCGGCTCAGGCCCTGGCCTGGAGCTGGCATCAGGGTCATGACGGTGGCGGCCTGGATTCCGGACTGGTTGATCATCAGAGGTTTGGCATTGAACCAGGTGGCCACGGACATGGCGACGAAGCAGACGAGTGCGATCTGCCACGGGCCGGTGCCGAAGAGCATGACGAACAGGTCGCCCATGAAGACGCCGATGAAGACACCGAAGGAGACCTCGACGACACGCGAGACGCGCTGTCCGAAACTGAATCCCAGACACAAGATGGCGGCCACGGAGGCGAAGAAGGGCATCGGGTGGCCCAGGATGCGCTGTCCCAGGAACCATGCGGTGCCGGCGGCGAGCGCAATCTGGACGATCATGAAGCGGCGTGCGCGCCAGCGCTCCAGGCGTCTCTGCTGCTCGGCCAGCCCGAACCTCGCGGCCTGTTCGGACAGGTCGAAGGCCTGCAGCGTCATCTCATGCAGCGCAGAGCGCTTCCACCGCTCCTGCATCGTGGCTCCTTCCCAGGGACAGTTGGGCGGCGTGGTGCTCCATGATGGTCCGCTGTTCGATCATCCGGCTGGCCCCTGCATCCACATGTAGAGTTTGCCCGAGCCTCCGCTGCGCTGCGGGATGCTTGCCGATCAATGACTCAGGAGTGGGCGGATGGGATCTTTCAGGATGGGTGCGCGCAGGGCGGTGGCGTGTGCCGCCGCGCTGGTGCTGGCGGTTACGGCAGGGTGCACGGCCAAGACACCAGCCGAGGACTCCGAGCAGGCGAGAAATCTCGTCATCGGTGCCACGGCCCAGCCGCAGTCGATGGATCCCACCACGCAGAGCGGTGCTCAGATCCCCCAGGCCCTCCTGTACAACCTGTACGAAACGCTCGTGAAGATCGACGGTGACGGTCAGATCAAGCCGCTGCTGGCCCAGAAGTGGTCCACGTCGCCGGATCGGCTCACCTACACCTTCGACCTGCAGCCGAAGGCCAGGTTCTCCACGGGGGATCCGGTGGACGCCGAGGCCGTCGTGGCCAATATCAAGCGCATCCAGAACCAGAAGAATGTGCTTCCCCTGTTGAAGCGCCAGATGTCGGTGGTCTCGTCGGCCCAGGCCACCAGCCCGACGGTCGTGACGGTGAAGCTGAAGCGCCCGTCGCAGACCTGGCTCTATGACATGGCCTCCGCCACCGGCGTGATCGCCGATCCGAAGGCCTTCGGGTCGCTGGCCAGCACACCGGTGGGTTCCGGCCCCTTCGCCTTTGACGAGTGGAAGCAGGGCGAGTCCGTGGCCCTGAAGCTCAACGAGCAGTACTGGGGCACCCCGGCCCGTTTCGACCACGTCCGCTTCCGCTATTTCGCCGACGCCAACTCCATGAGCTCTGCGATGCTCGCCGGAGACTTGGACATCATCAGTGACCTGACGGCACCCGAGGCCCTGGACCAGTTCAGCGACACGTCGCGGTTCACGGTGCTGGAGGGCACCACCAATGGCGAGGTCGTGCTGGGCATGAACCAGGGCAAGGGCGGCAATCCCGCTCTGAAGAATGTCAAGGTGCGCCAGGCCATCCTGCACGCCATCGACCGCAAGGCGTTGTTGGATGCCGTGTGGGGTGGCAAGGGACAGTTGATCGGCTCGATGGTTCCGCCCACCGATCCCTGGTACGAGGATCTCTCGCAGGCCTATCCCTATGACCAGGCGAAGGCCAAGGCGCTGCTCGAGGAAGCGGGGGTCACCAACCTCAAACTTCGTCTGCGGGTCCCCACCCTTCCGTACGGCCCGTCGGCTGCGCAGTTCATCACCAGCCAGCTGAAGGCCGTCGGGATCACGGCGACGGTCGAGGAGCTCGACTGGGCCCGCTGGCTCAAGGAGGTCTTCACCGACGGGAACTACGACATGACGATCGTGAACCACGTCGAACCCAGGGACATCGTGAACTTCGCGGATCCGGACTACTACTGGCACTACGACAATCCAGCCTTCGCCAAGCTGGTGGAGCAGGCCGACCAGGCCGACGATGCGCAGCAGGTGGCGCTGATGAAGCAGGCCGGGAAGATGCTCTCGACGGATGCAGCGGCGAACTTCCTGTGGCTCTTCCCGCGCATCGCCGTCACCACGGCGGACATCACCGGAATGCCGGCCAATGCCACCAGTTCGAGCTTCGACCTGACGACGCTGGCGTCGCGCAACGGCTGATCGTTGAGCAGGTCCAGACTCCTGTTGCGCAGGCTCGTCACTTTCGTGGCGAGCCTGTTGCTCGCGTCCGCGATCATCTTCTGCCTGGTCAACCTCCTGCCAGGGGATGTTGCCACGGCCATCCTGGGTGACCAGGCCGACGAGGCCTCGCTCGCGGCGCTTCGCAGTGAGCTCGGTCTGGACCGACCCATCGTCGTGCGCTACGTCGAGTGGCTTGGCGACCTGGTCACCGGCAACTTCGGCACCAGCGTGCGCACCGGCCAGAGCGTTGTCAGCCTGATCGCACCCAAGTTGGCGGTGACGCTCTGGCTGGTGGGTCTCGGCATGCTGCTGGCTCTGGCGATCGCAGTTCCGGTGGGCATGTTCGCGGCCCTGCGCCGCCGCCGCTGGTCCGGCGCAGTCGTCTCCGCCCTCAGCCAGCTGGGCATGGCAGTACCCGCCTTCCTGGCCGGCATCATCCTGGTGGTCGTGTTTGCGGTGAAGCTGCGCTGGCTTCCGGCGAACGGCTATGTGCCGATCTCGTCGGATCCGCTGGAAGGGGCCCGGCGACTGGTCCTGCCGGTGCTCTCCCTGGCCCTCGTGCAGTCCTCCGTACTCACCCGCTATGTCCGCAGCGCCTTCATCGAGGTACTGGGAGAGGACTGGTTCCGCACTGCTCGATCCGTGGGATGGACCACGCGCGCCGCGATGGTGCGGCACGGGCTGCGCAATGCGGCCCTCAGCGTCGTGACCGTTCTGGGGCTGCAGTTGGCGACTCTCTTCGTCGGCGCCATCGTGGTGGAGAGCGTCTTTGCGCTGCCCGGGCTGGGACGCCTCTTGCTGGACGCCGTGCAGCAGCGGGAGTTGGTGCTGGTGCAGACCATCGTCATGATCCTGGTGGCGCTGGTGCTGGTCATCAACGCCCTGGTGGACATGTCCTATGTGCTGATCGACCCTCGCTTGCGCGGCAGTCAGGCAGGCCAGGCATGATGCGTCGCTTCTCGCTCTGGGCCGGTGCCGTGCTGGTGGGCGGTCTGGTACTCACCGCGCTCGTCTCGCTGGTGTGGACGCCCTTCGACCCCAATGACGTGAACCCGTCGACGCGGATGCTGCCGCCGGGCTGGCCCCACCTGATGGGTACCGACGTGATGGGTATCGACGTGCTGAGCCGCCTGATGGCCGGGGCTCAGATCTGTCTCCTCGTCGGTGTGGTGGCCGTGTCCATCGCTGCAGTGATCGGCGTGCCGCTGGGCATGCTGGCCGGCATGCGAGGCGGCTGGGTGGGGCGCCTCGTCATGCGCATCACCGACGTCCTCTATGCCTTCCCCGCTCTGCTGCTGGCCATTCTGCTGGCCGCTGCGGTCGGAGGATCAACGCTGACCGGCATGGTGGCCATCGGTGTGGCCACGATCCCTGTCTTCACCAGGATCACCCGCGCGGCCTGCCTGCAGGTGATGAGCCAGGACTACGTCTTGGCAGCCCGTGGTTGTGGCACCACGTGGCCGACCATTGCACGTCGCCATGTCTGGCCCAACATCGCCCCGCTGGTGGGGGTCCAGGCGTCGGTGAGCTTTGGCATGGCCATCCTGGCGGAGGCCGCGCTGAGCTATCTGGGGCTGGCCACTGCCATCACCACACCGTCCTGGGGACGCATGCTGTACGAGGCGCAGAGCAAGCAGCTCTTCAGCCACCCCGAGCAGGTGATCTGGCCCGGTCTGGCCATCGCCCTGGCCGTGCTGGGTTTCAACCTGCTGGGCGACGGGCTGCGCGAGCTGCTTGATCCGAGACTCCGGGAGGTGCAGTGAGTCCTCTGGTCGAGGTCAAGGAGCTCGATGTCAGCTTCGGTCGTCGCCGCGTGCCCGCGGTGACCGGCCTGTCCTTCACGCTGGAGCCCGGCCAGCGAGTGGGCCTGATCGGCGAGTCCGGCTCGGGCAAGAGCGTCACCGCCCTGGCGATGATGGGCCTGCTGCCGGACAATGCGCACGTGTCAGGCACCATCACGGTGGGCGGCCACCAGATCGTGGGGGCCAGTGACCGCGAACTGTCGAGGCTGCGCGGCGACCTGATGGGCATGGTCTTCCAGGAGCCGATGAGCGCACTGGACCCGACGATGACCTGTGGACGTCAGGTGGCCGAGGTGCTGCGCCTGCACCAGGGAGCTGCGCCCGGCCGGGCGCGTGACCAGGTCATCGACATGCTGGGGCGAGTGGGGCTGCCCACCCCGCAGCGGATCGCCGACTCCTATCCGCACGAATTGTCCGGCGGACAGCGCCAACGCGTGATGATGGCGATGGCGCTGGTCAACTCGCCCGATCTGGTGATCTGCGACGAACCCACCACAGCCCTGGACGTGACCGTGCAGGCCCGAGTACTGCGCGTTCTGGACGAGCAGCTGGACGCCGCAGGTGCGGCCTGCCTGTTCATCTCGCACGATCTCGCGGTGGTCAGCCAGGTCTGCGACGAGGTGATGGTGATGTGGCGCGGTCAGGTGGTGGAGCGGGGCAGCATCGCCCAGGTGCTCGGCGAGCCCCAGCACGGTTACACCCAGGGGCTGGTGGCCACGGCACGGCTCGACCTGGCCCAGCCGGGGGACCGCCTACCCGTCGTCGAGGACTTCTGGACGGGAGATCAGCGATGAGCACCGATCCGCTCTACCGGCTGCGGGGCGTCACCCGCCAGTACGGACGGGGTTCGTCGACGGTCAGGGCCGTCCAGGACGTTGGCCTGGACCTGATGCCCGGAGACCGGCTGGGCATCGTGGGGGAGTCCGGCTCCGGCAAGTCAACCCTGATCCGGATGATGGCCGCACTGGACCGCCCGACCGACGGCACCATCGAGTTCCGCGGAACCCAGATCCAGTCACTCCCGGAACGGTCCCTGGGCGATCTGAGGGCCAGCGTGCAGCTCGTCTTCCAGGATCCGCGCAGCTCCCTGAACCCGCGGATGCGGGTGGGGGAGATCATCACCGAACCCTTGCGGAGTCCCCTGCTGCGCCAGCGGGACGACATTCCGGTGGACCACGGCAAGCGCCTGGCCGAGGTGATGGAGCAGGTAGGGCTTTCCGCCGCCCAGGCAGATCGCTATCCACACGAGTTCTCCGGCGGCCAACGTCAGCGCATCGCCATCGCGCGGGCCCTGGCGCCCAAACCGGAGGTGCTGATCGCCGACGAGCCGGTCAGCGCACTCGACGTCTCCGTGCGCGCCCACGTGCTCAACCTCCTCCACGAGCTCGTGGAGGAGTACGCGTTGACGATGGTCTTCGTCTCGCACGACCTGATGGTGGTGCGGCACGTCTGTGACCAGGTTCTGGTGATGCGCCAGGGCGAGGTGGTGGAGCGAGGCAGCTGCGCGAAGGTCTACCAGGAACCGTCTCATCCCTACACCCAGGACCTGTTGGCAGCGGTACCACGGATTCGGTTGCAGTCCTGAACTTCTGACCTTGCGCCAGCAACTGTGAGACATGTTCGGCCCGCGACTGCCGGGGGCCTAGGATTCACCGGGTGAAGGCACTTCTGCTCGAGAACATCCATTCCGAAGCCACCCGCATCCTCACCGAGGCGGGCCTTGAGGTCGAGACTCGTCCCGGTGCGCTGGGTGAGGACGAGCTCATCGAGGCGCTGCAGGGCGTCAGCGTCCTGGGCATCCGGTCCACCACGCAGCTGACCGAGCGGGTCATTGAGGCAAGCCCGGATCTGCTGGCGGCTGGCTGTTTCTGCATCGGCACCAATCAGGTGGCCCTCGGCGCGGCAGCAGCCAAGGGAATCCCGGTCTTCAATGCGCCGTACAGCAACACGCGCTCGGTGGTGGAGCTGGCCATCGGGGAGATCATCGCCCTGGCCCGACGTCTGCCCGAGAAGAACCAGATGATGCACCAGGGCGTGTGGAACAAGTCGGCCAATGGGTCGCACGAAATCCGTGGCCGGGTGTTGGGCATCATCGGATATGGCAACATCGGCGCCCAGCTGTCGGTGCTGGCCGAGAGTCTGGGCATGAGCGTCATCTTCTACGACATCGCCGACAAGCTTGCCCTGGGCAATGCCCGTCGCTGCGACAGCCTGGAGGAACTGCTGGCTGAGGCGGACCTGGTCACCCTGCACGTCGACGGCCGTGCCTCGAATGAGAACTTCTTCGGCGAGGAACAGTTCGCGATGATGAAGGATCGCGCGATGTTCCTGAACCTGTCCCGCGGTCACGTCTATGACGTCGACGCGCTGGTGCGTCACCTGGAGAGCGGCCACATCGCGGGAGCTGGACTCGACGTCTTCCCCAGTGAACCGAAGAAGGCCGGCATGCCCTTCGAATCCCCGCTGCAGAATGTGCCCAATGTGATCCTGACCCCGCACGTGGGCGGCTCGACCAAGGAGGCGCAGGTGGACATCGGCCGTTTCGTCGCCGGCAAGCTGCTCGACCACGTGACCACCGGCGGAACCCAGATGAGCGTGAACGTGCCGGAGATCGTCGCCGGGGCGTTCGAGGGAACCCGTGTGCTGCACATGCACCACAATGTGCCGGGCGTGATGGCCCGCCTGAACCAGGTCCTGGCGCAGCACGACGGCAACATCACCTTCCAGACGCTGGCCACGCGCGGCGCGATCGGCTACGCGGTGATCGACGTGAGCGGGCAGCACCCGAACCTGCAGCACGAGCTGGCCGAGCTGGACGAGACGGTCCGGGTCCGCGTCATCTGATCATTGGACCCGTCGGACGAGGTCATCAGGCCGGATGGGGGAGCACCGCCCCGCCACGACCGTGGCAATGGCGAGTCCCAGGCCCGCTGACAGCACGGCCAACAGCGGCCAGACTGTCAGCGGGATGCCCAGCGTGATCAAGAGCGATGGCACTGCCAGGACCAGGACGGCGGTGGCCAAGAGCATTCCCCACAGCAAGACCTGTCCGGTATGGAGGACCATGACTCGGGTGCGCCAGCGTGCATCGGCGCCCACTGCCGAGAGCGAGGCCAGTACAGGTCGCAGTTCCGCGCCGGACAGTGCCAGGACCAGGAAGCCGAGCGCAAGCGCGATCAGGGTGATGGTCACCAGCCCGTAACCCAGCATCGCGCGCAGGACCGCGGCTGCGCGGGACCCTCGCTCGGTCTGCAGGATGTACCAACCCGAGCCAATGTCGGAGGACAGCATGCCCCTGATCTTCGACTCCAGGTCCTCGTCCACCGGTCCTGGAAGGACCCACATTTCGTTCTGCACGTAGGCGCTGCCCCCGAGCTCGCGGATTCCCTCAGCAGAGATGAAGGCCGTGGGCATCGACGAGTAGGTGCTCCGCTCGGTAATGGCGAGCGCTGGAGGAGTCATCGTCCGCAATGACTCGGCCTGGGTGCTCAGGGTGACCACACCTCCGGTCGACAGACGATCATCGGTCACCAGGACCGTCCCGTTGTTCCAGGCGGCCTCTTCCTGTTGCGTCAGTGACCGGCCGATCATGCGCTCGAGGTCTCCTCGCTCGGCCACTGTCAGACTGACGTCCGTCACGGGGAAGTCGTCAGGGGCTGTCACGGCCACCGCACCCCACCAGCTCAGGCGTGGCTCACCGGCAGATGGCGTCGGTTCGGGAGGAGCCGCATACGCGAAGCGGGCGAGCTCTCCGTGGCCAGCCAGGAGGTCCCTGATCGCCAACACGGTCGAGGGCTGAGGGGACCTGGTCATCATCACGACAGAACTGCCGTGCGGGGAGGTGGGCTGGTACTGGGCTCCCACCGAGGAGCCCTTGCCTCCGTAGGCACCCAGGAGCAGGCCAAAAGTGCTCACCAGGGTGCCGATCACTAGGGCCATCGTGGCCGTTCGCACCGGACTGCTGGTGGTGAGCCCGGCAGCGATCCTCGGCGCCGCCGATCCACGAGCACTGGCCCTGCCCTTGCGCAGATGGCGATGCAGCACCCCTGCCGCGGACAGCAGGGTGGCGAGAGAGCCCGCGAGCGTGAAGCCCGGGAACTGCCACATGGCCGCCAGCACCAGCAGCGACAGGCCGAAGACTCCTACTGTGCCGGGCCATTCCGAGAACCTGTGTCTGGCCGGCTTCCCTGCGGCACGTCGACGGCTTGGGCCCAGGGTCTCGGTCAGGGCAGGACGGGCCGCGACCCAGGACGCGATGGTGGGTAGGAGCAGCACCAGCAGGCCCAGGGCGGAAACCTGGCTCCAGGGGACCACCAGGGTTGCTCCCGCCAAGGACTGTCGGGCCAGGAACCAGGGCCGCAACACGGTGGCAATGAGCAGCCCACAGCCCAGGCCGACGAGGACGCCGGCCACTCCGGTCAGCAGTCCTTGGGCAGCGAACATCGTCATGAGCTGGTGACGATCGGCCCCCAGCGTCGCGAGCAGTCCCGTCTCCCGCCGCAGGCTCTGGGACGCGACGAGGTAGACGGCGAAGATGACCAGACCCAGTTCGAGCAGTACGAAGAGCAGAACTGACCAGGTCAGCGCGGTGGTCTCGTCCAGAGCCGAGGATGAGGACTCTTCTGCCAAGGTCTGCTGGAACTCGGCGCGGGTCTTGACCTGCCACCCAGCGGCCTCCATCTCGGTGGCGGAGGACGGGCTGGGTTCACTGGCGCAGTGCCAGACGATGTAGCTCACCGGCGCGGTGCTCGGCTGGTTGGCGGGCATCGTCGACGGTACGGGGACCACCGTGGAGGCAGTGTTCAGGCTTGTGACGACGAATGCCCTCGTCGTGTCCGTGGGCACGGCTGCCAGACCCACCACACGGAGCGGGACGGATGCGTCGCCCACACGGATCTCGTCGCCCACACCGATGTCCAGGAAGCGTGCGATGTGTCCCGCGATCATCGCCTCGCCGTCGGCAGTGGGCCAGCGGCCCTTGTCCAGGATGAAGCGTCCCGTGTGCTGATCGCTCTCTTCGAGGCCGTACACGATGCTTGCGACCTCACGGTCGTCGAGGCGCACATTGGCCGGGCCGATGATCTCTGGTGTTGCCGTGCCGGCGATGGTGGCGGGGAGGGCACGACGTTGTTGGGTGAGGGACTCCTCGACGGTCGAGCCCCAGCGATCCGTGGACAGAGTGGCCCTGCTTGCCCCGATCATCGACGAGACCTTGGTCTCCACCGAGAGTCGCGACGAGGCCTGGAGCGTCAGCAGGCTGACGGCGACGGCCAGCGGAAGTGCAAGGCAGGCGGTGATCAGCCCGGACCGCAAGGCCTTGCGCCGCAGGAGGATGAAGGCGAGCCGAGTCATCGTCCTCATCGTGTGGCCAGTCCAGACACCGGCAGGAACTGACCGTCCTGCATCCGGAGCACCCTGCTGGCACGAGCAGCCACGTCGGGGTCGTGGGTGGCGACGAGCAGGGTCGAGCCGCGCTGAGCCATCGTTTCCATGGCGTCCATGACGTGCTCCGAGTTCACGGAATCGAGGGCCCCCGTGGGCTCATCGGCCAGGATGAGTCGTTGTGTACCCATCAGCGCACGGGCTAGCGCGACCCGCTGCTGCTGGCCGCCGGAGAGGGTTGAGGGGAGCCTGTCCGCCTGGTCCACCAAACCGAGGGCCGCCAAGGCATCACGAGCCTCTGCGAGGCTGGCGCTTCGTGGTCGCCCGTCGAGTTCGGCCGGCAGCGCAACGTTGTCCAGCGCCGTCAGCATCGGAACCAAGTTGTAGTCCTGGAAGACGAAGCCGATGTGGCGGCGGCGGTGCCGGTAGAGCTGCTTCTCGGCCAGACCCGTGAGCTCCTGTCCGGCCACCTCGACCGTCCCGGAATCGGGATGGAGGAGACCGCCAGCGATGCTGAGCAGTGTGGACTTCCCACAGCCGCTGGGACCCATGATGGCGGTCATCGTGCCCGGTGCCAGGTCCAGACTGATGGACTGCAGGGCATGGACCGCCGCATCCCCGGCGTCATAGGTCTTGCTGACCCCGACCATCCTCAGCATGGCGGCTCCCTTGGGGTGACGAGGGGTGGTGCCCGGGACATGCCCGGCGCCACCACCGTTGGACATGTGAATCAGCGGTGCTGGAACTCACTCGAGTCCACTCCGAAGGTGCAGGAGTTCGTCGAGAAGTTCACTCCCTTGAAGGGGCCGCCCTGGTAGGGCGAATAGGCGTAGTTGGGCGACAGGTCACAGTTGGCGGCGAGGCGCACCTCGCGCACCTCGTTGTGGCTGCAGTTGTTGGCGAAGGCACGCCCGCCATTGCCGGTCTGGAAGGACTGCGACCCGCAGACGACGGTCGTTGCGTGGGCCGAGCCCACGGCGATTCCTGCGCCGCTCGCGGCGAGCAGCCCGATGAGAGCTGCCTTGACTGGGGTGGAAATGGATTGCTTCATTGCAAATCTCCTGACTCTTGTTGGGGGAATTGGGCCCGTTCAGAGGCTAAGGAGTCCAGGGGGGGGAACCTGCAAAGGGTGGGGCGAAGATGTATCCGATCGGATACTGGTCGCGGCACACCCAGGGGTCCACGGCCAGCGATCGCACCACCCAGCGGTGCCAGTGGGAGAGACGGTCGATGACAACAAGAGGACGCCGGAAACTGCAAGGCCGATGGTGCGCGGGATGGTCCAATCACTGGTGTTCATGGCTGCCATGCTGAGGGCGGTCCGGGTACTGCACCGCTTCGCGGAGAGACCGGTGCCCGATCGGAGAAACATCTTCTCCGATCGGCCCCCCGAGCCCCCCGCAAGCGATACTGATCGGGTGCAGGGAGGACAACGATGGCAAGCGGTTGTGCGTCACTCACCTGAACGCGCGATGTTCCCCTTGTTGGGTCTCATGGTGCTGGGTGTCGAGGTGTGGCCGGGGCTGGGGGTGATGCCAGCACGAGGGCCGATCCTGCTCACGTTGCCGTGCATCGGACTGATGATCACGGGTTGGCGCTGGCGTGGTGGGCCCGTGGTGACTGCTGTCGGATGCCTGTTGGTGATGGGGTTCGTCGACCCGAGGATCGTTGCCATGACGCTGGTTGCCCCGATGCTCCAGGTGGTGCACGTGGTCCAGAACAGAGGATTCCCCTTGGGGGTGGGGATTTCCGGCATTGGCTATCTCTACGCAGTCTGGGCCTCTATTCCGAACGCAACAAGTGCCTCGGACCATGTGGATATCTTGCTTGTCTGGGCCGTTGTCTATGCAATCTGCTGGGCCGTTGGCCTGCTACTTCCCGCATGGGTCACCTCGCGCGTGAGCTTCCTTGAAGGTGAGATCGAAAGGCAGCGATTCCAAATTGCGGCGGAGCTGCATGACACGGTGGCTCACGACCTTTCGCTGATCGTCATGACTGCTGAACGAGCGCGGGTCGATCCACAACTTGGCGGCCCAGAGGCACTGGGCCAGGTGGCGGAACGGGCTCGACGTGCCTCGATGCAATTGCGTGCTCTGATGACGCTCCTTGAGGTGGAGGCGGCACCGCCGTTGCTGGCCTTTCACAACGTGCTCGCCCACTCCAAGGATGCGCTTGCGCGCGCCGGGTTTGAGTCATCTGTGATGGTCCAAGGTGATCTTGGCAGGATCACTTCCTCGACGGGTGACCTCTTGTCGCGGCTACTCCGCGAGGCCGTGAACAATGTTGTCCGCCACGGCAGTCCCTCCGGTGGGTGCGTCGTGCTGATCAATGTTGAGGAAACGGTTGTCGAGCTGGGCGTCACCAATGTGTGTCATCGACCCACTGGGGAGGTCAGACCGGGGGTGGGCTTGACCGGCATGCGGGATCGTGTTGAAGCTGCGGGGGGCACCATGACCGTTTCGTCTCAATCTCCTGATTGGCGGCTGGCGCTGTCCGTGCCCATGCTGGGATGAATGATCTCGCGTCAGGGGTTCAGGTACCGCAGGGCCAATGCAGTCCGGTTTGCCACGCCGAAATGTCGGCACAGGCGGACGAGCGCCTTCTTCACAGTTGATTCGGACAGGAAGAGCGTGGCTGCAATTTCTTGGTTCGAGGCGCCTCTGCACAACAGGTCCAGAATCTCCTGCTCCCGGGACGTGAGGTCCGGGTGTTTCGGCTGCGACCCGGATGTCGAAATATTGGCGGAATTTCGAAAGGCGGGTGAGGTGGTGCTGATGGAAGAGTTGGCAAGACGGATGGCTGCCAGCAGACTCTCGGGTGCCAGGTCCTTGGTGAGCGTTCCCATGACATTTGGGGTGGGTCGCCAGGTCTTGTGCAGATCCGACGGATAGGACGTGAGGAGCAGGATTCGGACGCCTTCGTGCAGGGTGGCAAGTCGTTCGGCAACCTCGGGACCACTCATCGTGGGCATCCGGACATCCAGGATCAGAACATCGAGCTCGTCCTTGGAGGCGCGCTCGACAACCTCATGCCCGGAGCCGTAGCTGCCTGACAGCTCGACAGTGGGGTCGGTCCTGAGATAGGCGGCGAGCAACTCTCGCACCATGGGGTCGTTGTCGCACACCCCAACGCGGATCACGGGGCTTCCTCAGTCCTCGTCGTGGCGCTAGTCGGGCCTCAGGGCGTGCACAGCAGCCTCGTGCAGCAGACCATTCGTGGCGATGGCGCCCGGGCCGGCAACACCGTCCTGACCATCCAGGTTCGTGAAACGGCCGCCCGCCTCGCGGACGATGACGTCCAGGGCGGCCATGTCGTGCAGCGCCAGCTCGGGCTCACTCGCGACGTCGACAGCGCCCTCGGCCACCAACATGTAGCTCCAGAAGTCACCGTAGGCGCGGGTGCGCCAGCTCTCGCGCAACAGGTTCACGAAGTTCTGGCCGCGTCCCGAGGTCATCCACCCGTCGAGGGAGGAGTAGCTGAAGGAGGAGTCCGACAGGGCACCGACGCGGGAAACCTGGATGCGCTCGCCCTTGAGCAAGGTCTTTCCGGCGTAGGCTCCGTCGCCCTTGCTGGCCCACCAGCGTCGCCCCAGGGCAGGAGCACTCACCACCGAGGCGACGACCTCGTCGTTGACCATCAGTGCGATCAGTGTCGCCCAGACCGGGACGCCACGGACATAGTTCTTGGTGCCGTCGATCGGGTCGATCACCCAGCGGCGGGGACCCCACCCGGTGTCGTCGCCCTCCTCACCGTGCACGGCGTCCCGGGGGCGGGCCTTGGCCAGCGTCGTCCGGATCGCCTCCTCCGTGGCGATGTCGGCATCGGAGACCGGAGTCATGTCCGGCTTCGTGTCGATCCGAAGGTCGCCGGAGCGGAAGCGGCTCATCGTGATCGAATCCGCATTGTCGGCCAGCAGGTGGGCCAACCGGAGGTCATCGGTGTAGTTCTCGCGATTCAGGGGCGCCATGCAGGCCACACTAGCGGGTGCGGCCTCTCAGAGCTCCCACTCCTTGAGGCGACCTGCCTGCCACATGCGTCGGTAGCTGTCGAGCCGAGCAGCTCCCAGGTCACCGCGGGCCGCCGCAGCATCCAGGCCACACTCCGGATCATTGGCACCGTGCTGGCAGCCGCGCGGGCACTCGTCGGTGAAGCGTTGCAGGTCGCCAAAGGCCGCAAGCACGGACTCGGGGGTCACGTGGGACAGGCCGAAGCTGCGCACTCCGGGGGTGTCGATCACCCAGCCGTCCTCGTCGGGCAGCTCCAGTGCCATGGCACTGGTGGACGTGTGCCGCCCCCGTCCCGTGACGTCATTGACCACGCCAGTGGAGCGGTTCACCCCCGGGATCAGCGCGTTGACCAGGGTGGACTTGCCGACTCCCGAATGGCCGACGAAGACGGTGATGTGCCCCGCGAGCAGCTCTCGGACGGGGGAGAGGTCAGCGCCCGGTTCGGTCACCACGACCGGCACGTCGAGTGGGGTGTAGGCGGCCACCAGCTCGTCGGGTGAGGCGAGGTCTGCCTTGGTGAGGCAGAGGATCGGGCTGACGCCGGCGTCATAGGCGGCCACCATGATCCGGTCGATCATGCCCATCCGGGGTGGCGGATCCGCCAGGGCGGTGACGATCATGATCTGGTCGGCATTGGCGACGATCGGACGTTCGAACGGGTCGGTGTCGTCCGCGGTCCGGCGCAGGACGGTTCTGCGTTCCTCCACCGCGACGATTCGGGCCAGGGTTCCCTCGTCGCCGGAGACATCCCCGTCCAACCGGACCATGTCACCGACGATGACACCCTTGCGTCCCAGCTGCCGAGCCTTGGTCGCGGTGACCAGCACGTCGTCCAACTGGCAGCGATAGCGGCCGCGGTCAATGGTGATCACGCGGCCGATCGGCAGCTCGGAGTAGTCGGGGCGGTCCTTGGTACGCGGGCGGCTCCGCTTTCCCGGACGGTCGAAGCTCTCCAGATCGTCGGAGCGCAGGTTGCGGCCCATCGCCCCCCGCACGGCGCGCGGGCTCATCGGGTGGTCCCCAGCATGCCGGTCCACAGCTGGTCGAAGTCATTGATCGTCTTGGTGGTGCAGGCCACGTCATCCACTCGGCACCCGGGAACCACCAGGCCCAGCAGGACCGCGGTGTGCACCATGCGGTGGTCGGCATAGCTGCGCAGCAGCGCGGGAACCAGGCCCGTTCCAGCGGGGCCCACGCCGACGATCTCCAGCCCGTCGGCGGTCTGCCGCACCGTGCCACCGACGCGGCCCAGCTCGGATTCCAGTGCGGCCAGTCGATCCGTTTCGTGGCCCCGGATGTGGGCCACACCTCGAATCACACTGGTTCCGGAGGCGAGCAGCGCCAGGGCCGCCACCACGGGGGTCAGTTCGCTGGAATCGTGCAGGTCCACGTCGATCGCGGCCAGCCCACCGGATCCGCTGACGGTCAGCTCGTCGCCGACGAGCTCCACGTGCGCCCCCATCCGGGTCAGCACATCACGAATCCGGTCGCCGCCCTGGGTCGTGTCCGCGGGCCAGCCGGGCACGGTGGTGCTGCCACCGGTCAGGGCTGCGGCGGCCAGGAAGACGGCGGCACTGGTCAGGTCGGGTTCGATGCGTTGGTCGAGGGCGTGCACGGGGCCGGGCTCCACCTCCCACAGGTCGGCCTCCACCTCTCGCACGCTCACCCCACGCTCGTGGAGCATGGCGACGGTCATGTCCACATGAGGACGGCTGGGCACGGCTCGGCCCTCGTCCGAGACATGACGCAGCCGCAGGCCATTGGGGAAGCGGGCGCCGGCCAGCAGGAGGCCGGAGACGAACTGGCTGGATCCGCTGGCGTCGATGGTGACCTCGCGTCCGCCCAGGTGCTGCGATCCGGTCACCGTGCAGGGGATCGCGTCGCCCTCCACGTGGGCGCCGAGCTGGCGCAGGCCTTCCAGGATGGGGGAGAGCGGACGCTGGCTGGCCTCGGGATCCCCCGTGAACTGGGTTTGGCCGTCGGCCGTCGCGGCCAGCGGTGGGACGAAGCGCATGACGGTACCCGCCAGGCCGCAGTCGATGGGATCCTCCGGCGTCCGGAAGGTTGTCGGCGGATGCACCTGAACCCGGCCGCCGTCGGCCTCGATGCCGACCCCCAGTTGCGCCAGCGCCCTGCGCATCAGTGCGGTGTCGCGGGCGTCCAGAGCTCCGGTGATGGTGCTGGGGCCATCGGCCAGGGCGGCGAGCAGCAGTGCCCTGTTGGTCTCGGACTTGGAGCCGGGGACCTCCACCCGGGCATGGAACGACCCTGGCGCGACGGGAATCGGCCAGGGCTCGTTCGGGCTGTGCAGGGGCGTCACGTCTGTGGTCACGCCCCGATTGTGGCAGGTGTGGTCACGAGAGGAGGGACTCGACCTGCTTGCCGAACTGTTCGGCCTGCTTGCGGCCCTGCTTCTCGTACTTCTTGGCCTGCTTCTCCAGCTGCTTCTTCTCCTTGGCGGCCGCCTTGCTGATGGCCTGGGCCTGCTTGTTGGCGCGGTAGGAGAGCGACGGCTTGCCCTGCGTGTCCTGGCTGGCGATCAGTGCGGCACCCAGCAGGGCAACATTGCGGAGCATCAGGGAGCGAGCGGCGGTCTTCTCCTCAGCCGACGCGCCCTTGGCAGGACGCGAGGCCAGGACGTGGGGCACCATCGAGGCGCCCAGGACTCCTGCGGAGAGGCGCCGACCCAGGCCGGTGGCCAGACCGAGACCGCCGAGCACCTGGGCGATGCCGGTGGCGCGCACCAGGGTCTTGGTCTCCTCGGGAACATAGGTGGCGACGCTCGGGGGCGCCACCTGCTGGACCAGGGGCACGACCTTGCGAGCGATCGGCTCGGCGTCCGCGACCATCGATTCCGGCTTGGCCGCGGCCTTCGCGCCGTTGACAACGAAGAAACTGGCGAGCATGGTTCGCCCGGCTGCACGAGTGAGGTTCATGCTTCCTTCCTATCGGAGCACCCGAGAGCGTCACAAGGGATTGCGCACTGGGCGAAACTGCCTCCCTTTCTCTGGCAACATTCCTGTCGCTGGCAACCTCCCTGTCGCTGGCAGGGGGGCCCAGTCGCTAGCGTGGACACCATGTGTGGGCGATACGCGGCATCGGCGAGCCAGGACCTGCTGGTGGAGACCTTCGAGGTTGACGAGGTGGTGGAGCTGGAGAGCCTCCCTCCGCTGGCGCCGCGGTACAACATCGCGCCCACCGATCCCGTCCCGGCGATCGTGGAGCGTCACGACCGGGTGACGGGCGGGGTGCGACGCAAGCTCGTGCGCCCCCGCTGGGGTCTGGTTCCCAGCTGGGCCAAGGACCGCAGCCGGGCGGCCAGCCTGATCAATGCCCGCAGCGAGACGGTGGACAGCAAACCGTCCTTCCGCAAGGCCTTCACGCATCGACGCTGTCTCCTGCCCGCCGACGGCTACTACGAGTGGTACACCCGCCCCGCTGACAGCGGCACTGGACGTCCCACCAAGCAGCCGTACTGGATCCACCCGGTGGCTGGTCACGACGACGTCCCGCTCATGGTGATGGCCGGGCTCTACGAGTTCTGGCGTGATCCCGCCCTGCCCGCAGAGCACCCCGACGCCTGGCTCACCACCTGCACCGTCATCACCACCCAGGCCAGTGACGCCCTGGGCCGGATCCACGACAGGATGCCCATGCAGGTACGGCGTCGAGACTGGCAGGACTGGCTGGACCCAGACCTGAACGATCCGCTGGCGGTGCACGACCTGCTGCATGCCCCGGCACCGGACGAGATGACCGCGCACCCCGTCTCACCCCTCGTGGGGCAGGTGCGCAATGACTCGCCGAACCTGGTCGAACCCCTGCCCGACGGCGGCGATGCCCCCACGCTGCTCGCCTGATCGGCGGCGGCCGACCGCACGTCGCTTCGGCCGGGCGCGGAATAAAGATCCCGGCACGGTGCGTTCCCCAGTCGTGATGAAGCTCCTCGAACGACCAGTGCAAGGGCACGCCGCCGCGACGTCGCCGCAGGATTCGGTACTGTCGTACGTGATGACTCTTCCAGGTGCAACCCATGACGAGCTGGACGCCGCCGCGGACCAGCAGTCCACCACGCCCATCGGCGAGCTCGAGGAGGTCTTCGCCAGCGAGGAGACTGACGAGCAGCGGGCCGCACGTTTCGAGCGCGACGCCATGGTCTACCTCGACCAGCTGTACGGCGCCGCCCTGCGGATGACTCGTAATCCCGCCGACGCCGAGGACGTCGTGCAGGAGACCTACGCCAAGGCTTTCAGCTCCTTCCACCAGTTCACGCCGGGCACCAATCTGAAGGCGTGGCTGTACCGCATCCTCACCAACACCTACATCAACAGCTACCGCAAGGCGCAGCGACAGCCGCAGACCACCGGCGGGGCCGATGTCGAGGACTGGCAGCTCGCCCAGGCCGAGTCCCACACCTCGACCGGACTGCGTTCAGCGGAGATGGAGGCGCTCGACCGAATTCCGGACGGCGCGGTCCTCGAGGCACTGAACTCGCTGTCGCCGGACTTCCGTACCGCGGTCCTCCTGGCCGATGTCGAAGGCTTCGCCTACAAGGAGATCGCCGAGATCATGGGCACTCCGATCGGTACCGTCATGTCTCGGCTGAACAGGGGTCGCTCGCAGCTGCGCGCCAAGCTCGCCGACCACGCCCGTCGCGAAGGCATCGTGCGTTCGGCAGGTGACTCGAATGAGTGAGCTGCACGAGGAGGATGCGTGTGTGCGAGCACTGGGGCAGGTGCAGGCCTTTCTGCACGGCGAACTCGATGAGCACGACGAGGACCTGATTCGCCTGCACTTGGACGCCTGTGAGAAGTGTCTGGAGAACTTCGACGTGGAACAGGCCATCAGCGCGCTCGTGCGGCGCTGCTGTCCTCCGACGCACGCCAGCTCCGAGTTGCGGATGCGCATCGTCTCACTGTCGGTGACCATGCGCGGCGAACAGGATTCCTGACCTACGCGCCCCACACACGATTCAGCCCCCGACCAGACGGTCGAGGGCTGAATGTGTTGTTGCTCTGTGGTGCGGAATCAGGCGTTGGGACGCTTGCCGTGATTCGCGCCATTGTTCTTGCGAGAGCGACGCTTGCGTCCACGCTTGCTCATGACGACTCCTCATCCAGGTCTTTGGTCAGCGACGGCACCCGCGGTGCCGCGCTCCCGGCTGCGCCGGGCACGAGACACGATTATTCCACCCGGGGCCCCGGGGACGCCAAATCGGCGCGCTGGCTAGGGTAGTGGGCATGCTCTCGATGTCACAGGTCGTCAAGGATCACACCGTTCTCGGGGAGGCGGACAGGGCCTGGTTGTCCGGCCTGGTCAACGAGTGGCACCTGCTGGCCGACGTGAGCTTCAGCGATCTCATCCTGTGGGTTCCGGATGGGGACGACAACATCTTCTGGGCCGCGGCGCAGATCCGCCCCAAGACCGGGCCGACGGCGCTGGAGGACGACGTCGTGGGCGACGACATTGCCTACGATCCCGAGCACCTGGTCACCTCGGCCTACCTGTCCGAGTCCATCTGCGAGACCAGCGACAACAAGCTCAGCGCCGGAATCCCTGTGGACGTGCAGGCCATCCCGATCCTGCGGGACGGTCACTGCATCGGGGTGGTGGAGCGGCACACCAACCAGATGGGCGTCCGCGCCCCCGGCGCGCTGGAGGACACCTATCTGGAGGTCGCCGACATCCTGGTCGAGATGTTGCACCACGGAGAGTTCCCCATCTCCCCACCCAGTGACCAGACCTTCAGCCCCAAGGTGGGCGATGGGCTGATGTCGCTCTCTCCGCTGGGCAGCATCAACTTCGCCAGCCCCAATGCCGTGTCCGCCTATCGGCGTCTGGGGCACCTGGGCGACGTGGAGGGCGAACACTTCCGCGCCTTGACCCAGAGTCTCGTCGACGGTCTGCAGGAGGTGGGGCAGAGCGTCGGGACCGACCTGTCCGCTCGTCGCGTCCTGGAGCACGAGGTGGCCAATTCTCGGGCCAGCGTCCGGCTGCGGATCATCCCCCTGGTGTCCGACGGCGAGATGGTCGGGACCCTGGTCCTGTGTCGAGACACGACCGTCTTGCGGCTCCAGGAGCGCCAGCTGGTCACCAAGGACGCGACCATCCGGGAGATTCACCACCGGGTGAAGAACAACCTGCAGACCGTCGCGGCGCTCCTGCGCCTGCAGTCGCGCCGAATCCAGTCCGACGAGGCCCGCGGCGCACTCAAGGAGGCCATGAGCAGGGTCTCGGCCATCGCGGTGGTGCACGAGATCTTGTCACAGTCCTTTGACGAGGAGGTCGACTTCGATGACGTCGCCGATCGGATCCTCAAGATGGTGGGCGACGTGTCCGCTTCATCCGGAAAAGTGATCGGGCGACGTGAAGGTAGCTTCGGTCTGGTGCCTGCCGGAGCGGCCACCTCACTCTCCCTGGTGATGACCGAGCTCTGCCAGAATGCCGTGGAGCACGGCCTGGACTCTTCCTCGGGCGTGGTTGTCGTACGGCCGCAGCGCTCAGCCGAGGAACTCGTCGTGGACGTGCTCGATGCCGGGGCGGGACTGCCCGATGGCTTTGACATGACCAACACGAACAGCCTCGGGCTGTCGATCGTCGGGACTCTTGCACAGGATCTGGGCGGAGGCTTCGAGCTGACCAATCGTGAGGATGGCCAAGGGGCCAGGGCCCGGATCACGATTCCGACCAGACGCTGGTGATCACTGCCCGACGGCGGCACATGACGACAGCCGCCCGTATTCCCGGGCGGCTGTCGTCATTGAGCAGCAGGTGAGTGGATTCTTGGGTCAGGAGTTGCGAAGGCGGGAACGCGCCTGGCGCCGCTTCATGGCGCGACGCTCGTCCTCGCTCAGTCCGCCCCAGACCCCGTGGTCCTGTCCGGCCTCGATGGCCCAGGCCAGACACTGCTCGCGAACCTCGCAGCGGCGGCAGACCTTCTTGGCCTCCTCGATCTGGAGGATGGCCGGCCCGGTGTTCCCGATCGGGAAGAAGAGCTCGGGGTCCTCGGTGAGGCAGGCGGCCTTGTGGCGCCAATCCATCAGTTGTACTCCTTAGAAAAAGTGAACGGGTCGCAGTCCGGCACGCCCCGGGTGAGGGGTTGGCGGCGGGCAACCAGGGCAGGGTCCACGGACGACCGAGAAACCAGCCTAGATGAGTGTGGCAACTAGTGGGCCGGATGACAAGGGATTGGCTCACACTCGTCGAAAACCCACATAGAGTTAGCGGGTGTCCGAAATCGACAGCATGAGCCATCCGTCCTCGTCAGGGAACCTGACATCACGAAAGCTGGCGATCGGTGGAACGATCATCGCCGCGGTTCTATTCCTGGTGGTCGGCATCGGATCGCTGGTGGTGAACAACGGGATCTTCTCCGCCGGCATCGCGGTGATGCTGATCCTCTACGCCTGTGCCCTGCTGGGGTTGGCCTGGCTGTCCGTCAAGGGACTGGGGGGCATCGCCAATGGCCTGATCGCCGCCGCGGCGGTCCTGCATACCTTCGTCGCCGGTTCCACGGCCAAGGGCTCCGACGCCTGGTGGCTCTGGATCTTCGCGGCGGTGGCGGCAGTCACCGCCATCGCAGCGGGCAAGGTCCATCTCGACGAACTGAAGGTCAGCGTCTGAGAAACCTCCGGATCGTCACACGAGCGACTGGGGCGGGGCCTCTGGAATGATCCAGGAGCCCCGCCCCAGTGCGTGTCTCAACGTTGCTCGCCTCGTGCCCCGGTGCGGGCCGCGAAGAAGCGCTCAGTCGTCCTCGTCGTCGAGCCTGGCGAGCCAGGTGGCCAGCCGCTCCACCGGAACCTCGAACTCTGGGTTCAGGTCCACGAAGGTGCGCATCTGCTCGGCGAGCCAGTCGAAGCTGACCTCCTCGTCTCCACGACGGGAGGCCAGCTCCTCCAGGCCACGATCGGTGAAGTACATCAGTCGGCGAAGGCGCGCGCCATCAGGTCACGCTCCTGGTCCATGTGGACACCATGCGATCCCACCGACGGCGCGGCAGCAGCCGGGCGGCTGATGACACGCATCTCGAGATCGCGCGACGGCAGGTACTCCTTCACGGCCGCCGGCAGGTTGAGCGCCAGGAAGGGCCACGGGCCCTGGTTCTCGGGCTCGTCCTGCACCCAGCGGATGTCGTTGACGTGCCCATAGGCCTTGAGCTCGTTGGCCAACTCCTCGGCAGGCAGCGGGTACAGCCGCTCCAGCGGGATGATGGCCACCTTGCCGTCCAGACCAGCCTTGGCGCGGGCCTGCACCAGCTCCCAGCGCACCTTGCCGGAGCAGAGGAGAACCTTCTCCACAGCGCTCGGGTCGGTGATCGTGGGATCGGCCAGCACCGGACGCCACGTGCCATTGGTGAAATCCTCCGGCTGGCTGGTGGCCAGCTTGTTGCGGAGCATCGACTTCGGCGTGGCGATGACCACCGGGCGGTGCCAGTTCACGTAGGCGTGCTGACGCAGCAGGTGGAAGTGGCTGGCCGGCGTCGAGGGCTGGCAGACCGCCAGATTGTTCTCGGCACAAAGCTGCAGCCACCGCTCGATGCGGGCCGAGCTGTGGTCCGGTCCCTGACCCTCATAGCCGTGGGGGAGGAGCAGGACGACGCCCGACTTCTGGCCCCACTTCACGAATCCGGAGGAGATGTACTCGTCGGAGACGCTCTGGGCGCCGTTGACGAAGTCACCGAACTGGGCCTCCCACATCACCAGTGCCTCGGGAGCAGCCACGGAGTAGCCGTACTCGAAGCCCAGCACCGCGTACTCGCTCAGCAGCGAGTCGTAGATGTCGAAGCTGGCCTGGTCATCACTGAGGTGCTTCAGCGGCACGTAGGCCTCGTTGGTGTTCCGGTCCACGATCGCACCGAAGCGCTGGCTGAAGGTGCCACGACGCGAGTCCTGGCCGGTCAGGCGGACCGGGCGTCCCTCCATCAGCAGCGAACCCATGGCCAGCAGCTCGCCGGTGGCCCAGTCGATCGGGCCCTCCTTGATCTGCTTGGCACGGCGGGCCAGCTGCGGCAGCACCTTCGGGTGGCCGGTGAAGCCCTCGGGAATCTCTGCGTGCACCCGGGCCACCGCATCCATCATGTCCTGGCTGATGGCCGTGCCGGCATTCTCGTTCGGCTTGGTGGGGTAGTAGGGCACGCGCGTGTACTCGTCGTCGTCACCGGAGAGCTGCTTGGCCTCCTTGAAGACGTCCTCCAGGCGGGCGCGGAAGCGGTTCATCACGTCCTCGGCGTCCTCGGTGGTGATGAGGCCACGGCCGATCAGGCTCTCCGTGTACAGCTTGTGGGTGGATCGCTTCTGCTCGATGAGGTCGTACATGTTGGGCTGGGTGAAGCTCGGGTCATCGCCCTCGTTGTGGCCGCGACGGCGGTAGCAGACCAGGTCGATCACGACGTCCTTGTTGAACTGCTGGCGGTACTCGAAGGCGATTCGGGCAGCCCGGACGCAGGCATCCGGGTCGTCACCGTTCACGTGGATGACGGGAGCCTGGATGACCTTTGCCACATCGGTGCAGTAGACGCTGGTGCGCGACTCGACCGGGGACGTGGTGAAGCCCACCTGGTTGTTGACCACGATGTGCACGGTGCCGCCCACGCGGTAGCCGCGCAGCTGGCTCATCTGCAGCACCTCGTAGACGACGCCCTGGCCGGCGAAGGCCGCGTCTCCGTGCAGGAGGATCGGCAGCACCGGGTATCCCTCGCCGCCATTGAGCGCGCTGGGCAGACGATCCAGCTTTGCTCGGGTGATGCCCTCCAGCACCGGGTCCACGGTCTCCAGGTGCGACGGGTTGGCCGCCACCGAGGTGCTGATCGTGTTGCCGCTCGCGGCACTGAACTTGCCCTCGATGCCCAGGTGGTACTTCACGTCACCCGAACCCTGACCACCTGCGACGCCGATGTTGCCCTCGAACTCGCGGAAGATCTGGCCGTAGCTCTTGCCGGCGATGTTGGCCAGCACGTTCAGACGGCCGCGGTGCGGCATGCCGATGCAGACCTCGCTGAGGTGCTGGTCGGCAGCGAGCTCGCAGATCTCGTCCAGCAGCACGATGGTGGACTCGCCACCTTCGAGGCTGAAGCGCTTCTGGCCGACGAACTTCGTCTGCAGGAAGGTCTCGAAGATCTCCGCTTCGTTGAGCTTGTCGAGGATGCGCAGGTGCTCCTCGCGGGGCAGCGGCGTGTGCGGCTTCTCGAACTTGTCCTGGAACCAGTTGCGCTGCTCCAGGTCCGAGATGTGCATGTACTCGATGCCCATGGTGTGGCAGTAGGAGTCACGCAGGATGTCGAGGATCTCGCGCAGGGTCATGTAGCTGCGGCTCTCGCCAGCGAAGGTGCCGATGGCGAAGTGACGATCCAGGTCCCACACGGTCAGCCCGTGGGCCTCGAGCTCCAGCTCGGGGTGGCTGCGCTGGCGGTACTCCAGCGGATCGGTGTCCGCCATCAGGTGGCCCAGACTACGGTAGGCCTGGATCAGCTCGACGACGCGAGCCTCCTTGGGGACCTGGCTGTAGCGGTGGGCGCTGACATCGGTGTCCCAGCGCAGCGGCGGGTAGGGAATGCGCAGGCTCTCGAAGATCTTGTCGTAGAAGCCGTCCTCGCCCAGCAGCAGCTGGTGGATCTTGCGCAGGAACTCACCCGACTGAGCACCCTGGATGACGCGGTGGTCATAGGTGGAGGTGAGCGTCATGATCTTGCTGACGCCCAGCTCGTTGATCCTGCTCTCGCTGGTGCCCTGGAATTCCGGGGGGTAGTCGATCGAGCCGACGCCCAGGATCACGCCCTGACCGTTCATCAGGCGGGGGACCGAGTGGTTGGTGCCCAGACCACCGGGGTTGGTCAGCGAGGCGGTGACCCCCTGGAAGTCGTCGACTCCGAGCTTGCCCTCGCGCCCCTTCTTCACGACCTCCTCATAGGCGGCCCACCACTGCATGAAGTCGAGCTGCTCACAGCCCTTGATGGCGGGGACGACGAGGTTGCGGGTGCCGTCGGGCTTGACCAGGTCGATGGCCAGGCCCAGGTTGATCGACGGGTTCTCGACAAGGACGGGCTTGCCGTTCTCTTCGTCGTAGCCATTGTTCATGGCGGGGATCGCCTTGAGCGCCTGGATCATGGCGAAGCCGATGATGTGGGTGAAGCTGACCTTGCCACCCTTGGAGCGCTTGAGGAAGTTGTTGATGGCCGTGCGCTGGTCGATGACCAGCTTCATCGGCACCGAGCGCACGGTGGTGGCCGTCGGCATGGACAGGGAGGCGTCCATGGCCTTGGCCGTACGCATCGGGACACCCTTCATGACCGAGCGCTTCGGCTCCTGCTTCTCGGTCTTGGGGCGGTTGGCGGGGTTCGGGGCATTGGCGCTCAGGCCCGAGGCATGACCTGGGGTTGCCGGGGCCTCGGTGCGGACCTCACGCTGCTCGACCTTCGTGGCAGCGGGCTGCGCGGCGGACGCATCGGAGCCCTTCTCAGGGGTCTTCTCAGTGGCGGGCTTGGCGGCCGGGGCCGCGGCCTTCTGGGTGGCGGGCTGCTGGGTGGCGGCCTTCGGGGCAGGAGCCGACGGTTGCGAGGGAGCAGGCTTGGGCTGCTTCGAGGCCGCAGTGTCACCTGCCGGCTTGTTCTTCTCGAAGTAGGCAGCCCACGTGGCATCGACGCTGTTCGGGTCGGCCTTGTACTGCTCGAACATTTCCTCGATCAGCCAGTCGTTGGCGCCGAAGTCGCTTGAGGGGTCTTTGTGGGACATGTGTGTGTCGGTGGCCCGGGCCACCATCGCCTTCTTCCGGTGTGTGTTGGCCTGCGGCAGGCCCCTGTGCCTACCTGGGGTTGATGTTAGTCGTTCCACCGGTGGCTTGGGCAAACCGATGGGAAAGGAGTGCGGACAGCGTCCACCAGATGGTCAACAGTGTCAGACTGGCGAGACCCACATTGCGCAGCAACAGTGTCCAGGTCACCCAGGTGTTCGAGGGATCGGCTGACAGCAGTTCGCCGTATCGACGCGGGTAGATCGTCTGGGTGGCGGCGGACAGCACCAGACAGATCCCGCAGACCACGAGCGCACGGTTGCGATCACGTCCCGCGGGGGTCAGTGCCAACCATGCAGCGCTGACCGCTCCGAGCCAGGCCATGTACTGGGGCGAGAGGGCCTTGTTGGCGGAGATCATCACCAGGACCAGCGCCAGACAGGCCAGCGCCCGAGTGGCGGGTTCCATCGGACGGCGCCAGAACAGCCAGCCGGTCAGGATCGCGAACAGGACGCCGAGACCCATGGCGATGCTGGCAAGGTTCAGCAAACCCTCAATCCCCGGACCGGTGATCTCGTAGGCATTGAAGGGGGACATCTGGACCTGCCAGCGTGCATCGGCGCCTGCCGTCTGCTCGGGCCCACCGAGCGAGCGCAGCACCATCGGACCCGTTGCCCACACGCTCTCGATCTGCAGCCCTCGTTCCGACTGCCATCCCAGGGGCGAGAAGAGTCGGGTGAATCCGGCCGTGAGCAGGGACAGGAAGGCTAGGCCCAGACCCGTGGCCCAGAAGTGGATGGTGCGTCGACGCGACTGGGGCTCGTGCCCCACGAATCCTGCCAGGAGCAATGCTGGCCACAGCTTGATGCCGGCGCCAAGGGCCAGCAATGAGCCGCTGAGTCGAGGGCGCCGGGCCACCAGGAGCACGGCGGCACCGACGACGACTCCGGCCAGCAGGTCATAGCGGAACCAGATCAGGGGTCCCATGGCAAAGGTGAAGGCGGACCAGTAGATGGCCGCCGTTCGGGAACCCTCCGTCCACAGCCACACCGCAAAACCAAGGTCGAGGATGGCCATCAGGAGGGCGAAGACGATCACGTAGACGTTGACATTGGTGTCGGCGGGCCAGCGCATCAGATCCAGGAGCCACACCACGGGCATCGGGTACTCGCGCAGGGTCACCGGATAGCCGCCGCTTTGGTTGAGCTGCGCAAAGTAGTACTTCACGTCGTTGACGATGTACTGCTGGTGCATCGTCCACTGGCGCAGCATCCATCCCCGCGACACGATCCAGAGTGCGATCCAGGCCACCGGGTGGGTCACGAGGCGCCGCAAGGCGTCTGCCGAGGGGCTGTCGGTTCGGGACGTGCTCGGAGTGCTCATGATCTGGGAGTCCGGTGCCTTTCGAGGCTCGACGATGTCAGCTGGCCGGATCCAGACCCTGGGGCTCGTCGCGAGGGAAGAGGAAGCTCCAGATCCAGGCGCAGACAACGTACAACGTCCAGCACAGGAGAAGGTTGCGCGCCACGAGAACACCGGTGGCGGCGATCATGCCAGGGCGGTGCCCGACCAGCGACGCATACCCGATGGGATAGATCACCTGGGTGAGCAGGCTCACCAGCAGGGTCCACTCACTGATCTCGGCCAGATGGTGCTCGTCGCAGCGGGCCTGGTGGCTGCCGCGCACTCCCTCACTGGCCATGGCCCAGCCGGCGGCCAGCGGACCGCCCACCCAGATGATGTACTGCGGGGAGAAGGTCTTGTTCGTGACGATCATCACGTAGACCACCAACAGCATCAGGGCGGCGCCCTCGATGAGTCGCTGTTCAGGACGTCGGACCCACACGACGTAGGCCGCCACGGCGCCGAGCAGGCCGATGGCGGTGGCCACCGTCGACGCCTGCTGGAAGGCGTCGGTTCCCGGGCCCGAGATCTCCCACGCATTGAAGTCGCTGACCGCCACCCAGTAGGAGTGCGGATCCACGAGGCGTCCGATCATCGGGATGCTGGCCCAGACGCTCTCGATCTGCAGTCCTCGGTGACCCTGCCAGCCCAACGGGGAGACCAGCCGGTCCCACCCGGCCCACAGCAGACTGGCGAGCGCCAGTCCGCAGCCGGCACCCCAGAATCCGATGGTCGTCCAACGACGATTGCGGCGGTTGACCTCCCGGGGCGTGCCGGCGAACAGGGCGGGCCACAGCAGCGCCGGCCAGAGCTTCAGGGCGGCGCCGATGCCCACCATGGCGCCGGCTGCGGTGGGGCGGTGCTTGCGCAGCAGCAGCAGTGCCCACCCCGCGAGCACTGCGGTGAGGATGTCATAGCGCAGGTACGCGGTGGTTCCCACCAGGGGGACGAAGGCAGACCAGAAGGCGATCGCCTTGCCACGCAGACGGCCACCCTCGCGCCACAGCGTCCAGCTGAACAGGGCGTCCACCAGGAACATCAGGAGGAAGAAGGCCGCCACATACGCCCACCGGTGCCCGAAGCTGAACAGGTCCGGCAGTTTCAACAACCACAGCACGGGGGTGGGGTACTCGATCATGGTCGCCTCTGGGCCGTAGAGGTCCATCGTCGAGATGTTCTCGTAGTAGTAGCGCGTGTCTCCCAGGGTGAACAGCATCGCCGCCCATTCCAGGAAGAGGACGACCCTGCTGATGACCCACACCCTCAGCATCAGTCGAGGATCGTTCAACCGCTCGGAGTCCCACCAGGACCGCCACGGGCTCGACGGGGTGAAGAATCTGCGCTCAGTGGCGCCTGGCGGCGTGACGACGGTTCTCTTCTCGCTCACGTGACCCCCGGTAGGCGGGCCGCGCCCGCGACGACTGACTTGACTGTCGCACCACCGGTCCGGGTGATGACTGGGTCCTGGTGATGATGGCGCCCCCGGCAGGATTCGAACCTGCGCTCCCGCCTCCGGAGGGCGGTGCTCTATCCCCTGAGCTACGGGGGCCAGCCCCAACAGGGGCAGGGAACACCCTAGCAGGCTCGGGACGGGTCTCGTGACACGCGCTGCGCAGACGCTGCTGCGGCGGGTGTCAGCGGATGGAATGTGTTCGTCCTTCCACAGGAGGTCTGAGAGGATTCGGGACATGACGCACACCCATGTCGCCGGTTCCATCCACGCCGACGCAACCGCCGCCGGCCCGCAGTGGCTCGAACGGCCGGACGATCTCAATGCCCTGGACCCTGCCCTGTGGAGCAGCACCGTTGTCCGCGGCGATGACGGGGTGGTGAGCGTCGGCGGACGGAGTCTGGTGGACCTCGCCCACGAAGAGGGCACGCCCACCTATGTCTTCGACGAGAAGGACTTCCGCCAACGCGCGCGTGACTTCCGCGACGCCTTCGAGGGCTGGCAGGTCTACTACGCCGGCAAGAGCTTCCTCACGCGGCGGGTGGCCCGCTGGATCCATGAGGAAGGGCTCTACCTGGACGTCTGCAGTGGGGGAGAGCTCACGGTGGCGCTGGCGGGTGGCATGGACCCGGCGAGGATTGGCCTGCACGGCAACAACAAGTCCGTCGAGGAGCTCTCACTGGCGCTGTCCCGTGGCGTCGGAAGGATCATCGTCGACTCCCTGGACGAAATCGGCCGCATCGAGGACCTGTGCAAGGAGAACGGCTGGACCGCTCGGGTGATGGTTCGGGTGACCACGGGCGTGGAGGCGCACACCCACGAGTACATCGCCACGGCGCACGAGGACCAGAAGTTCGGCTTCAGCATCGCCAACGGGCAGGCCATGGTGGCGATGGTGCGCTGCCACTACAGCGAGCACATCGAGCTCCTGGGCGTGCACTCCCACATTGGTTCGCAGATCTTCGACACCCACGGTTTCGAGGTGGCGGCGCGACGCACGATGAAGTTGATGGCCCAGTTCGCCGCGGCGTCCGGCACCGAGCTTCCCGAACTCGACCTGGGGGGCGGCTTCGGCATCGCCTACACGTCCGCCGACACCCCCGCCACGCCTGATGCCCTGGCCGCGAGCCTGCGCGAGATCGTCGCGCACGAGGCCCGTGGGTACAACATCGCGATCCCGACCATGTCGATTGAACCGGGACGTGCCATCAGCGGCCCGGCGGGTCTGGCCCTCTACGAGGTGGGCACCGTGAAGGTCGTCGACGTGGATGGTGGCCTGAGCCGTGTCTATGTCAGCGTCGACGGCGGTATGAGCGACAACATTCGGCCGGCCCTCTACGCGGCGGAGTACTCGGCCGCCCTGGTCTCCCGCTCCTCCGAGGCCTCCGCCGTCATGTGTCGGGTGGTCGGCAAGCACTGCGAGGGTGGTGACATCCTGGTCCGCGACGTCTTCCTGCCGGCCGACATCAAGCCGGGTGACCTGCTGGCGGTGCCCGCCGTGGGTGCCTACTGCCGCGCCATGGCCAGCAACTACAACATGATCACCAAGCCTGCCGTGGTCAGCGTCTGCGATGGGCAGACCAGCACCATGCTGCGCAGGGAGACGCTCGACGACCTGATGCGTCTCGACGTCGGCGAGTGACGCCCGCTCGCGGCGGCCCCATCCCAGACCCCATATTCTCCCGTCAACCCACAAAAGGACTGATGATGAACAGGCTTGAAACCCCGGATCCCAATGCCCTGCCCCCGCTCAAGGTGGCCATGCTCGGCTGTGGTGTGGTCGGCAGCCAGGTGGCCCGTGTGATCACCGAACAGGCCGATGACCTGGCGAGCCGGATCGGCCGTCGTCTCGAGCTGGTCGGGATTGCGGTGCGCTCCCTCGACCGTGACTTCGCGGGTCTGGACCCCGCCCTGTTCACCACGGATTCCGAAGCGCTCGTCGCCCGTGGCGACCTGGACATCCTGGTGGAGCTGGTGGGCGGGATCGAGCCCGTGCGCACCCTGATCCTCAAGGCGATCGAGAACGGTGCCTCCGTGGTCACGGCGAACAAGGCCCTTCTGGCCCAGGACGGGGAAGCGCTGTTCAGCGCCTCCGAACAGCAGGGCGTCGACATCTACTTCGAGGCGGCGGTTGCCGGGGCTATCCCGATCGTCCGCCCGCTGCGCGAATCGCTGGTCGGTGACGAGATCACCGCCGTGATGGGCATCGTTAACGGCACCACCAACTACATCCTCGACCAGATGACCACCACCGGCGCGGACTTCGACGATGCGCTGGCCCAGGCCCAGGAATTGGGCTACGCGGAAGCAGATCCGACCGCCGACGTCGAGGGCTATGACGCAGCAGCGAAGGCTGCCATCCTGGGGACCCTGGCCTTCCACACCCGCGTGCGTGGTGCCGATGTCTACCGTGAGGGCATCACCCGGATCACCGCGGAGGACATCCAGGCCGCTCGCAAGCTGGGCTGCGTCGTCAAGATGCTGGCGATCCTGAAGGCCACCGATTCCGGGGAGGTCAGCGTCCGGGTGCATCCCGCCATGGTGGGGGCCCAGCACCCATTGGCCAGTGTCGGCGGTGCCTACAACGCCATCTTCGTGGAGTCCCGCGAGGCCGGACGTCTGATGTTCATGGGCCCGGGTGCCGGCGGCGCCCCCACCGCGTCGGCTGTGATGGGTGACCTGGTCACCGTTGCTCGCAATCGGGTGCGCGGGGTGGCCGGTCCGGGGGAGTCCGTCTACGCGAAGCGCCCCATCTCGCCGATGAGTGAGGTCACCACCGGCTACTTCGTGCGTGTGGAGGTCGTCGACGAGCCCGGAGTTCTGGCCGCTGCGGCGTCGGTCTTCGCCAGTCACAATGTCTCCGTCCAGACCGTCGACCAGGTGGCCAAGGCCGCCGACGAGTCGGGGGTGGCCACGGCAGTCCTGGCATTGAGCACGCACGAGGCCCGCGAATCGGACATCCAGGGGGTCATCACCGAGCTCGAGTCCCGCCCGTTCATCCGGGGCGAGGTCTCCGTGATTCGCGTCGAGGGTCGCTGAGGTGCCTGACGGCATGATGCTCCCGGTGGGCGCGCGGGCCCAGGTGAGCGTGCCGGCCACCAGTGCCAACCTCGGCCCCGGCTTCGACTGCATGGGGCTGGCCGTGGAGATGCGCGACCGTCTCGGTGTCGAGGTGATCGCGTCGGGTCTGGACTTCGACATCACCGGCGAGGGCGCGCAGCAGGTGCCGCGCGACGGCTCCCACCTCGTGGTCCGGGTGCTCACCCAGGCTCTCGACGAGCTGGGTGCGAGCGCACCGGGACTGCGTCTGAGTGCCCACAATGTGGTGCCGCACAGCCGCGGACTGGGGTCCTCGGCCGCGGCCATCGTGGCCGGGCTCGCGCTGGCATGGGCACTGGTCCACCCCGGTGAGGATCTGGACCTGGACTGGCTCTGCGAGCGCTCCACCGAGTGGGAGGGGCACCCGGACAATGCGTGCGCGGCCGTGCTGGGTGGCATCGTGCTGGCCTGGAGTGAGGAGTCGACCCAAGTGGTCCGTCTGGCTCCCGCCGCGGGCCTGAGCTGCATCGCGTGGGTGCCGTCCTTCGAGGTTCGCACCGCGGATGCGCGGGCTGTGCTGCCTGGCAGCATCCCACGCGCTGACGCCGTCGCGCAGGCCGCATGCTCTGCTCTGCTGGTGCACGCCCTCACCCAGGATCCCGCGCGCCTGATGGCTGCCACCGTGGACCGACTGCACCAGCCCCAGCGGGCGCCGTTGATGGAACCGTCCGCCGCATTGATCCGCGATCTGCGGGCGGTGGGGGTTCCGGCGGTGGTCTCTGGTGCCGGGCCCACGGTCCTGGCGATCGGCACGGATGCCCACTTCGCCCGGGTGGACGAGGTGGTCCAGACCGGTTTTGTCCGGCATGACCTGGCGATCGGTTCGGGTGTTCGTCTGGAGACCAGCTCGAGCTGAAGATGGGCCCAAGTCGCACCCCGCGGTGGGTCGTGCGTGGTGGCGACGGCCGCAGGGGTGCTAGCCTTTGGGGACAGTGGTCACCAACGGTGCGCCACTCGCACCTCACAGGTCAGGTGCCTCCTCCACCCCGGAGTCGGGTCGGAGACGAACTGCCCACATCTTTCGTGTCGATGATTTTCCACCCATGGTGGAACGCGCGGAGGGCAGTGAGAACTCCGTTTGAGCCGCAGTCCGGGAAGCACATGTGAACTGTCGCGCGTCTTCGGCACGGGCAGTCCCGACCTGATTCGAATCCGGGCGATTCCGGCAAGCGTCGTGCTGCCACCCCATCCCGCGCCCGGGTCGCGAAAGGAAACCAGTGACTGAGAACGTGGCCGAAGCGGCCGGTGGCCAGACGGCAGGCGGTCTGTCGGCCAAGAAGCTGCCCGAGTTGAAGGCGATCGCCTCCTCGATGGGCATCCGGACCACCGGCCTGAAGAAGGCCGAGATCGTGGCAGCGATTGCTGCCGGGGGCAGCAACAGCTCCGCGTCGGCGCAGCGTCGTACCCGCAAACCCGCCAACCAGGGCGATGACGCCTCCACCAGCTCATCGGCCCCAGAACAGAACCGTTCACAGGCGCGCCAGCAGTCCTCGGACGAGTCCGCTTCGGGGGCAAGCGACTCCCAGCCCCAGACGGCGCAGCCCCAGACGGAGCAGCGACAGCGTCGTCAGCGCCGCACTCAGCCCACCGAGGCAGCGCCGGCCGCGGGGGAGTCCGCAACCAGCGGCGCTGCGGGCGATGCCGATGTCTCCGCTGAGGTGGGTGCGCGACTGGCAGAACTCAGCAACCAGAGCGGTCGCCAGCGTCGCCGCCGCGGCAACGGGGATGACCAGAACGGTGCCGGCCACCAGCCCCAGCCGTCGAGCAACGGCGGTCAGGGTGCCAACCAGTCCTCTGGCGGTCAGGCTGGCAACGGTGGCAACAGCAACGGTGGCAGTGGCAACGGCGGCAATGGTGGCAGTACCAATGGTGGAAATGCCGGCCAGAACCAGGGCAACCAGAACCAGGGCAATTCCCGGGACTTCGACGACGACGGATCCGGCAGCGGACGCCGTGGTCGACGTCGCCGCCAGCGTGACCGCGGCAACCGTCGCAACCGTGGTGGCCAGAACATGGATCGCTACGATGCCGAGCCGGTGATCAGCGAGGACGACGTCCTGCTCAACATCGGCGGCATCCTGGACGTGCTGGACAACTATGCCTTTGTCCGGACCTCCGGCTACCTGCCGGGCAACAATGACGCCTACGTCTCGCTCGGCATGGTCCGCAAGTACGGACTTCGCCGTGGTGACGTGGTCACGGGTGCCATCCGTCAGCAGAAGGAGGGGGAGCGCAAGGACAAGTACAACCCTCTCGTGCGGTTGGACACGATCAATGGCGTCGACCCCGAGCAGATGAAGAACCGCCCGGACTTCAACAAGCTCACCCCGCTCTACCCGCAGGAGCGTCTGCGGCTCGAGAACGGCCCCACCAACATGACGGGCCGCATCATCGATCTGGTCAGCCCGATCGGCAAGGGCCAGCGCGGCCTGATCGTCTCCCCGCCGAAGGCAGGCAAGACGATGATCATGCAGAACATCGCGAATGCCATCACCTCGAACAATCCCGAGGTGCACCTGATGGTGGTGCTGGTGGACGAGCGCCCCGAGGAGGTCACGGACTTCCAGCGGACCGTCTCCGGCGAGGTCATCGCCTCCACCTTCGACCGTCCCGCCGGTGACCACACCACGATCAGTGAGCTGGCCATCGAACGCGCCAAGCGGCTGGTGGAACTGGGGCATGACGTCGTCGTCCTCCTCGACGGCATCACCCGTCTGGGTCGTGCCTACAACCTGGCCGCACCGGCCTCCGGTCGCATCCTGTCCGGCGGTGTCGATTCGGCAGCGCTCTACCCGCCGAAGAAGTTCTTCGGCGCGGCCCGCAACATCGAGAACGGCGGCTCGCTGACGATCCTTGCAACCGCCTTGATCGAGACCGGCTCGAAGATGGACGAGGTGATCTTCGAGGAGTTCAAGGGCACTGGCAACATGGAGCTGCGCCTCAAGCGCAATCTGGCCGACAAGCGCATCTTCCCCGCGATCGACGTGGATGCCTCGGGCACTCGTCGCGAGGAGCTGCTGTTGGGCCGCGAGGAGCTGGCCATCATCTGGAAGCTGCGCCGCGTGCTGTCCGGCATGGATGACCAGCAGGCATTGGAGATGCTGCTCAAGCAGATGCGCAAGTCCCAGAACAACTCTGAATTCCTGGTCCAGATCAGCAAGACCACGCCCAACGCAGAGTGATCCCGTCCGCGGCGATCCCGGCGCCGGTTTGGTGTCGCGGGCCGCACGCGGCATACTTGATCGTCGGTGCCGGTTCACGCCCAACGTCCATGTCAGGCGACCCGGTGCACACAGACCTAGGAGACATGACATGAAGCAGGGAATTCATCCCGAGTATGTGGAGACCACGGTGACCTGCACCTGTGGCAACACGTTCACCACCAAGAGCACCAACACGTCGGGCACCATGAGCGCCGATGTCTGCGCCGCCTGCCACCCGTTCTACACGGGCAAGCAGAAGATCCTCGACACCGGTGGTCGCGTGGCCCGCTTCGAGCGTCGTTACGCCAAGAAGAAGTAACTTCTTCGACGAGCGCTGGGCGGCAGGGAGACCTGCCCCCAGCGCTCGTTTTTTCTACCCGGACGCCCTGAGGGAAGAGACCCACGAATGTTCGAACAGGCCGAGGGCCTTCGCCACGAGTTCGCCGACCTGGAGCGGCAGATGGCCGATCCCGCCATCCACGCAGACATGGCACGCTCCCGCAAGGTCGGACGCCGCTATGCCCAGTTGACCCCGATCGTGAAGGCGCTGGCCGAGCGCGAGCAACTGGCCGAGGACCTGACGGCGGCCGATGAGTTTGCGGATGAGGACCCCTCCTTCAAGGCGGAGGCACAGGACCTGCGCGCACGTCTGCAGACGGTGGAGGAGAGGCTCGCCCGCCTGCTGGCGCCACGAGACCCCCACGACGACCTGGACGCCCTGCTGGAGATCAAGTCCGGCGAAGGGGGTGAGGAGTCGGCGCTGTTCGCCGGCGACCTGCTGCGCATGTACGGCCGCTTTGCTGAACACAAGGGATGGAAGGTGGAGGTGCTCGACGAGCAGACCACCGACCTGGGCGGCTACAAGAGCGTCACGGTCGCCGTGAAGGCGCCCCAGGGCACTGACGAGACCCCCTACGGTGCGCTGAAGTTCGAAGGTGGCGTCCATCGGGTCCAGCGGGTCCCGGTCACCGAGAGCCAGGGCCGCGTCCACACCTCCGCGGCGGGCGTCCTGGTGATGCCGGATCTGGACGACCAGGATGAGGTGGACGTGAGCGAGGATGACCTGCGCATCGACGTCTACCGAGCGTCGGGCAAGGGCGGTCAGGGAGTCAACACCACAGACTCCGCGGTCAGGATCACGCACCTGCCGACGGGGGTGGTGGTGACCTGCCAGAACGAGCGCTCCCAGTTGCAGAACAAGGAGCAGGCGATGCGAATCCTGCGGGCCCGCCTGGTGGCCCTGGCGGAGGAACAGGCAGCCAACGATGCGTCTGCCGCTCGTCAGTCCCAGGTGCGCACGGTGGACCGCAGTGAGCGCATCCGCACGTACAACTTTCCGGAGAACCGGATTGCCGACCATCGGATCGGGTTCAAGGCGCACAACCTGGACCAGGTCCTCGACGGCGATCTCGGACCCGTGGTGGAGGCGCTCCGGGCCGCTGACCTGGCCGAGCGGCTGCAGCACTCGGGCGAGCAGTGAGCGGCATGCGTCCGGGACAGGCCGTCCGATGGGCCCAGGGGCGGCTTGCCGAACTGGGGAGCCCTTCGCCAGCGGCTGAGGCGCGCATCCTGGTGGCCCACTGCGTCGGCCGCGAACCGCGTGAGCTGCCTATGGCCGACGACCTCACCTCAAAACAGGTGGCTGAGCTCGAGCTGCTGGTGGGGCGCCGCGGAGAGGGCATCCCGGTGCAACACCTCACCGGTGAGGCCTTCTTCCGCACGGTCCGCCTGGCTGTGGGGCCGGGGGTCTTCATTCCGCGGCCGGAGACAGAAGTGATGGTCGGGTGGGCGCTGGAGCAGCTCCGTTGCGTGCCGGAGCCCGTCGTGGTGGAGCTGTGCGCAGGCTCGGGGGCCATCAGCAAGGCGATCGCGGCCGAACTGCCCAGTGCGAAGCAGCATGCAGTCGAGCTCGATGAACGGGCCCATGACTGGTGCGCGCGCAATCTGGCCGGGACGGACGTGACGCTGGTTCACGCAGACATGGCTGACGCCTTGCACCATTTGGATGGCCATGTGGACCTGGTGATCGCCAACCCGCCCTACATCCCCCTCGAGGCCTGGGAGTCGGTGGCTGCCGACGTTCGTGATCACGACCCGGCGTTGGCCCTGTGGTCCGGTGACGACGGACTGGACGCCACGCGGGTGGTGGCCGACGTGGCTGCGCGTCTGCTGCAGCCAGGCGGGTGGGTGTGCAGTGAGCATGCCGAGGTCCAGGCTGAATCGGCGCCCCAGGTCTTCGTCGAACAGGGATCCTTCGGCCAGGTCCGCGACGAGCGGGACCTGGCCTCTCGTCCGCGCTTCGTGACCGCGCGGCGTCGCTGACTCACGAACGGGCCAGCCTGTCACGAACGGGCCCGTCTGCGGTGCCATGGCAGGATGTACGGGTGAGCGAGGAGCAGACCCCGGTTGATCAGCAGGAGATCGTCGACGCGCAGGGCCCGGTCGACGAGCACAGGGCGGCGGATGCCCAGGCCGTGACCGACGATGGTGCGCCCCAGTGGCAGCGCTTCGACGTCAAGTCCGACACATCGGCAGCGCTCGCGGCAGCCCAGGCGGCCGTGGCTGCGGGGGAGTGCATCGTGTTGCCGACGGACACGGTCTACGGGATCGGCGCGAATGCCTTCTCCGCGGCGGCCGTCCAGGGCTTGCTGGATGCGAAGCACCGCGGACGCGACATGCCGCCGCCCGTGCTGGTGGCCGAGGCCGGGATGCTCGAGGCACTGGCCGATGATCTACCGGCGCACGCCCTGCGGCTGGCGGAGAAGTTCTGGCCCGGCGCCCTGACCTTGATCGTCCCGGCCCAGCAGCACCTGCGCATGGACCTGGGTGAGACCAGGGGAACCATCGCCGTGCGCGTGCCGGACCACGACTTCACCCGCGACCTGCTCCGCCGCACCGGCCCCCTGGCCGTGAGTTCTGCGAATGTCTCAGGCCAGCCGTCCTCCACGACGATCGACGCTGCAGTCGAGCAGCTCGGGAACTCCGTGCACGTCTACCTGGACGCTGGTGCGACTCCCGGGTCCACGCCCTCCACCATCGTCGACTTCGTGAGCGAGACGCTCGGCCGGGTGGTGCGAATGGGGGCTATCGGCATCGAGGAACTGCGCGAGGTGAACCCCTTCATCGTCTGGGAGGACGAGGTCACGCAGGACGATGCCATCGAGGCGGATCTGGTGGGCGACGATCCTGCCGGCGACGAGCCTTCCGGCAGCCTGGACGAATCCAGCGCCCCAGCTGACGACGAAACAGGGATTCCCCCGGGCGAGGCAGACGAGACAGGGCAGGCAACGGCCGAGCGCGATGCGTGAGTACTCGCTGGTCCTGCTGACCGCCTTCGCCACGACCTACCTCCTGGCAGGCTTGTGCCGTCGGCTCGCGCTGCGCACTGGCGCCGTGGCGCAGGTCCGTGACCGGGACGTGCACGCCGTCCCCATCCCGTACTTCGGGGGCATCGCCATGCTCGGGGGCACGGCGGCGGCCTTCCTGCTGGCAGCCCAGCTGCCCTTCCTTGGGCGTCTTGCCGTCGTGCGCAATGATGCCGCGGCGATCCTGCTGGCGGGGGCGGTGATCTGCGTGGTGGGAGTCCTGGATGACATGTACGACCTGCCGGCGCGGGTGAAGGCTGCGGGCCAGGTTCTCGCGGCCGGCATCGTCGTGCTCTATGGCGTGCGGATGTTCTGGATCGCTCTGCCCAATCGGATCATCGTCCTGGACACTGCGAGTTCGATCCTGATCACGGTGATCTTCATCTTCCTGTGCGTCAATGCGATCAATTTCGTCGACGGTCTGGACGGGCTGGCCTCCGGAGTGGTTGCGATCGGGGCACTGGCCTTCTTCAGCTACACCTACCTGCTGGCCCACGAGCAGGATCTGGTGCTGGCCACGACGGCGAGCCTGGTGACCGTCACGGTCGGGGGAGTGTGTCTGGGCTTCCTGCCCCACAACTTCTTTCCGGCCCGGATGTTCATGGGTGACTCGGGGGCAATGCTGCTCGGGTTGTTGATGGCGGCCTCGACCATTTCGTTGACCGGACAGGTGGATCCGGCCGCCCTGAGCGCCCGTGGAGGTGGTCTGCTGCCCAGCTATCTGCCCATCATCCTGCCCTTTGCGATCATGGCGCTGCCCTTCCTTGATCTGGTCCTGGCCTATGCCCGACGCACCAGGGCCGGCACCTGGTGGTTCGTGGCCGACAAGAACCACCTGCACCATCGCCTGCTGCAGCGTGGGCACTCCCAGGTCAGGGCATGTCTGTTGATGTACCTCTGGACCGGCCTGCTGAGTTTTGGCGTCGTGGCCGTCGGAGTCATCCAGAGCTGGTGGGTCGTTGCCCTCGTCCTCGCGGTTGCTGCCCTGGCCGTGTGGCTCACCTGGATGGGGCCGCGTCGCCGGATGCGTGCCGCCACGGGGGACGGGGCCTGAGGTGTTTCGACATCAAGAGATTGATTGTGCTACGTTTCACAAGCACTCCGAGAGAGCTCTCGGAGGTCATTCCGGCAGACGGGAACCCACGACTGATGAGCGCGCTGGCCATGCCTGAGCAGCGAATCCCCGTGTGGCGTCTGCCCCATCTCACGCTCTCCTTCCGCATGATGAGCGGTGCGCTGGTGGCCTCGGTCCTGGCCACCGCCGTCTGCGCCGGGGGAGCCTTCCTCACTGCCGGGACGCCCGGCGTCCTCTCGTCGCTGCTGGGCTCGGTTGCCGTCATCGCCTTTCTTGGCGGCGGCTCGCCCGTACACCTGGCGGCCATGGGGCAGGGGAGCCAGCAGGCGGTGGGGGTCGTGTTGATCTCCTATGTCTCGCGGGTGGCGATGCTGGGGCTGGTGCTGCTGGCACTGGGCCCCGGCAGGAGTCACTGGGAGCCGGTTCCGCCGGTGCTCGCCGCATCGGTCGTGGTGACCTGCATCGCGTGGATCGCGGGGCTGATCGGCACCAATCTGCGCTCCAACGTGCCGGTCTACGACACGGAATACACTCGCGTTCCAGAAGGGGGAGAATGAGATGTCACAGCACGTCAGGACTGGTATAGTCCAGCACGAAATGGACGAGCATTCCAAGCCCCGTGCGACTGGTCGCCAGGCTCCGACGGCGGGGCCTCGCGGTGACGAGGGGAATGCTGCTCTCAGCTATGTGCTCGCCGGGATGATCTTCTACGGCGGCCTCGGGTGGCTCGGCTCTCGCTACCTGCATCAAGCGTGGATGCTCCCCGTCGGACTTGTTCTCGGCGTGGTGGCAAGCATGTATCTCATCATCAAGCGCTACGGAAAGTCTGACGTGACCATGAATCCCAGGGGAGTTGACCAGTGATGCTGCACCTGTTGAATGCACTCCCGATGAATCTCGTGCCCATGGAGGGTGGCGGCTGGGTCACCCCGGGCGTCAAGGACTTCCAGTTCGACGGGAACTACGGCATCGACTGGCTGACCAAGCCGGCGATCCAGGCCATTCTTGCAGCGATCATCGTCATCGCCTTCTGGCTGTGGGCCTCCTCGGGCCTCAAGGTCAAGCCGACCAAGAAGCAGGTGGTGATGGAGCGCGCCTACGAGTTCGTGCGCAATGCCATCGCCCGTGACACCCTGGGCCGTGACTACCGCAAGTTCCTGCCCTACCTGCTCGCGCTGTTCAGCTTCATCCTGATCAACAACTGGTTCGGCGAGCTCTTCTTCTCGATGTTCCCGACCTTCTCGAACATCGGCTACGCCTACGGTCTGGCGATCGTGACCTTCTTCGTCTACGTCGGTGCTGGCTTCGCCAAGCACGGTGTGGGCGGCTACCTCAAGCACACCCTGATGCCTCCGGGCGTCCCGTGGTGGATCATGCCGCTGATCATCCCGCTGGAGTTCCTGTCGAACTTCATCACCCGCCCGCTGACGCTCTCCATGCGTCTGTTCGCAAACCTGTTCGCGGGCCACCTGGTGATCATGCTCTTCGTGGTGGGCGGCGCCTTCCTGCTGACCTACCCGGACAACCTGTTCTTCAATGTCTCCGGCGCGCTGTCGCTCATCTTCAGCTTCGCCCTCCTCGGCCTTGAGCTCTTCATCGGTGCTCTGCAGGCCTACGTGTTCACTGTGCTGACGGCACAGTACGTCTCGTCCTCCATCGCGGACGAGCACTGACCCATAGCTTTCTTCACACAGAAGAAAAACCCGAAAGGAACCACAATGCCCCTCATGGAAATCAGTGGCTCGATCAACGTCATCGGCTACGCTCTCGCGACCCTCGGCCCGGCCCTTGGTGTGGCCTGGATCTTCGCCTCCGTGATCAACGGCACCGCCCGCCAGCCTGAGGCCCGTGGCGCCATGTTCAGCACCGCCATGATCGGCTTCGCCGTGGTCGAGGCCCTCGCGCTGTTCGGCTTCGCCCTCGCCTTCGCCGTCAAGTAATGAGTCCTCTGATGGTGCCCAACGCTTGGGTGCCGCTGGAGTCGGCTCTGGGGCCGCTGTGGCCGCATCACCCGTCCGAAGCGATCATCGGGATCATCCTGATCCTGATCATCACGGCGGTCTTCGCCAAGAAGGTCGTCCCGGCCTTCGAGACGATGTATGCGGAGCGCAGCGATGCCATCCAGGGCGGCATGGAGCGCGCCGAGCGCGCCCAGGCCGAGGCCGAGGCTGCTCGCCAGCAGTACGACGCCCAGCTCTCGTCGGCACGTGATGAAGCGGCCCAGATTCGTGAAGAGGCCAAGAACCAGGGCGCGCAGATCCTCGCGGAGATGCGTGACCAGGCCACCAAGGAATCGAATCGCATTCTGGAGACCGCACAGGCCAAGATCGCTGCAGAGCGTGAGCAGGCCATGAACCAGCTGACCAGCGAGGTCGGTGGCCTTGCCACCACGCTGGCCGGACGCATCGTCGGCGAGAGCCTCGACGACGACCAGCGTGTCCGCGCCACCGTCGACCGCTTCCTGGCTGACCTGGAGAACCAGTCCGCCAGCAATGGGGGGCAGCAGGCATGACCCTGACTGCAACCGAAGAGGCCCGGCGCAGCGATCTGGACAAGGTTCTTTCTGACCAGTCCTTCGACGGTGCCACGCCGGGGGAGCTGTTCGCCGTCGTGGACGCGCTCGACTCGCAGTCGGCGTTGAAGCGAGCGCTGACCGACCCGGCCACCCCGGTGGAGGTTCGTCAGCAGCTGGCCGAGCGGTTGCTCGAGGGCAAGGTCGGTGGCCAGACGATCTGGATCGTCAAGCAGGCCTCCGCCCAGCGCTGGAAGTCCGGGCGCGGCCTGGCCGACGCACTCGAGCGTCAGGCCGTGCGCGGTCAGCTCCGTCAGGCGCAGGACGCCGGATTCCTCGATGAGGTCACCGAGCAGCTGTTCGGCTTCCTCAAGACCGTGCGCTCGGATGCCGCCCTGCGGGAGGCACTCGACGATCAGCGCAAGCCACTGGTCGCCCGTCAGCAGCTGGTCCACCAGTTGCTGCAGGGCAAGGCCCATGGCTGGGTCGAGGCCCTCGCCGCCCGTGCGGTGGCCGGTCGCGAACGCAATTTCGAGCTGACGGTCGAGAACTACTTGGCCATCGCCTCGCAGCTGCGCAACCGCAACCTGGCCAAGGTCACGGTGGCGCGGCCACTCGACGAGGGCCAGCTGGCCCGCATGCGCACCGCGCTGACCCGCATCCACGGCCGGGAGGTCGACCTCCAGGTCACCGTCGAACCGTCGGTGCTGGGTGGTGTTCGCGTGGAGCTCGGAGACGAGGTCTTCGAGGGCACCGTGTCCGGCCGACTTGACCAGGTGCACCAGCAGCTGTCCTGACGGACAGCTCGGGGCCAACCCACAATCCAGCGCTCCCTGGCGGGTGCGCACATCGAAAGAGTAGGGACGCAATGGCGGAACTGACGATTCGTCCGGACGAGATCCGCGACGCACTGGACAACTTCGTCCAGAACTACACCCCCGCGGCGGCCGAGCGCGAAGAGGTCGGCACCGTGGTCACCTCGGGCGACGGCATCGCCCGCGTCGAGGGTCTTCCCTCCGTGATGGCCAACGAGCTGCTGAAGTTCGAGAACGGCACCACGGGCATCGCCCTGAACCTCGACACCCGTGAGATCGGCGTCGTCGTGCTGGGCAACTCCGAGGGCATCGAGGAGGGCTCGAAGGTGCGTGGCACCGGAGAGGTCCTGTCGATCCCGGTGGGCGAGGGCTACCTCGGCCGCACGATCGATGCCATGGGCAACCCGATCGACGGTCTTGGTGAGATCCAGAACATCGAGGGTCGTCGCGCCCTCGAGCTCCAGGCGGCCGGCGTGATGGACCGTCAGGAGGTGCGCGAGCCGCTGCAGACCGGCCTGAAGGCCATCGACGCCATGATCCCGATCGGCCGTGGCCAGCGTCAGCTGATCATTGGTGACCGCAAGACGGGCAAGACCGCCATTGCGATCGACACGATTATCAACCAGAAGGCCAACTGGGAGTCGGGCGACCCCAAGAAGCAGGTCCGCTGCATCTACGTCGCCATCGGCCAGAAGGGTTCGACCGTCGCCGAGGTGCGTGGCGCGCTCGAGGCCGCAGGCGCGCTGGAGTACACGACGATCGTGAACGCCCCGGCCTCCGACGCCGCCGGCTTCAAGTACATCGCCCCTTACGCCGGCTCCGCCATCGGCCAGCACTGGATGTACCAGGGCAAGCACGTCCTGATCATCTTCGATGACCTGACCAAGCAGGCCGAGGCCTACCGCGCCATGTCGCTGCTGCTGCGTCGTCCGCCGGGCCGTGAGGCCTACCCCGGCGACGTCTTCTACCTTCACAGCCGTCTGCTGGAGCGTTGCGCCAAGCTGTCCGACGAACTGGGTGGCGGCTCGATGACCGGCCTGCCGATCATCGAGACCAAGGCCAATGACGTCTCGGCCTACATCCCGACCAACGTGATCTCGATCACCGACGGCCAGATCTTCCTCCAGTCCGACCTGTTCAACGCCAACCAGCGTCCCGCCGTGGACGTCGGCATCTCGGTCTCCCGAGTTGGTGGCGCCGCGCAGATCAAGGCCATGAAGAAGGTCGCCGGCACGCTCAAGATCAGCCTGGCCCAGTACCGCGACATGCAGGCCTTCGCGATGTTCGCCTCCGACCTGGACGAGACCTCGCGTCGTCAGCTCGATCGTGGTGCCCGTCTGGTGGAGCTGCTGCGTCAGAAGAACTACGAGCCCTACGCGGTTGAGGACCAGGTCGTCAGCGTCTGGGCCGGAACGAACGGTCACTTCGACGAGGTTCCCGTCGAGGACACCCTTCGGTTCGAGCAGGAGCTCCTGGAGCACCTGCGACGTAACACGCCGATCCTGTCCACCATCGCCGAGACCAAGCAGTTCGACGATGACACCGCCAAGGCCACCGCGGACGAGATTGCGAAGTTCAAGCGCGATTTCCGTACCACCGACGGCCGCACGATCGCCGAGATCAATGCTCCGCTCGAGAATAAGGACGTCTCGAACGAGCAGATCGTCGTGAAGCGGAGCTGAGCGCATGCCGGCAAGCCTGAGGGAACTGCGACAGAGGAAGGCCTCTGTCGCATCGACCAAGAAGATCACCAAGGCGATGGAGCTCATTGCGGCCTCGCGCATCGTGAAGGCAGACCGCGCTGCTCGCGCGGCCCTGCCATACACGAGCGTGCTGAACCGCGCCGTGGCTGCAGTCGCCCAGCACACCGACATCGAGCATCCGTTGACCCTGGAGCCCACCCAGCGTCGTCGCGCCGTCGTCGTGTTGTTCACCTCGGACCGAGGGCTGGCCGGTGGCTACTCGTCCAGCGCCATCAAGCAGGCGCTGCGGTTGAAGGACAAGCTCGAGGGTGAAGGCCTCGAGGTCGTCATCTTCACCAGCGGCCGCAAGGCCACCGACTTCCTGCGCTTCCGGGACATCCCGGTGGCGAAGGACTGGACGGGCTACACCGACAACCCGACGTACGACGACGCCGTTGCCATCAGCGACGCCGTGCTCGAGTCCTTCCTCAAGCCGTACGAGGAGGGTGGCGCGGACGAGGTCTACGCCGTCTACACCCGCATGGTCTCGATGCTCGTTCAGGAGCCGCGCGCTCGTCGCGTGCTCCCGATCGAGGTTGTCGAGGAGGGCGACGACGTCGAGAAGGCCATCGATGGCGAAGCTGATCTCGAGTACACCTTCGAGCCCGATCCTGAGTCGGTGCTTGATTCGCTGCTCGGGCTCTATGTCCGCAACAGGATCTGGTTCTACCTGTTGGAGTCGGCGGCCTCCGAGCTGGCCAGCCGACAGAAGGCCATGAAGTCGGCGACGGACAACGCGCAGCAGCTGATCAACAGCCTGACCACCGAGATCAACCAGGCACGTCAGGCCCAGATCACCCAGGAAATCACCGAAATCGTCGGCGGCGCCTCGGCGCTGACCGAGGCCTCCCAGGCCGAGTGAGCGAGGAAGTACGAAAATGACTGACACCCTTGTCAATCCCCAGACCGAGCAGCGGGCCGGCGGTACCGGTCGCGTTGCCCGGGTCATCGGCCCGGTGGTGGACGTCGAGTTCCCCGCCGACGCGATGCCCGACATCATGAATGCCCTGACCGTCTCCGTCGATGACATCGACGGCGAGGCTGGCTCCAAGCGCACCTTCACCCTTGAGGTCGCGCTGCACGTGGGCGACAACATCGTCCGCGCCATCTCGCTCAAGCCCACCGACGGCCTGCGCCGCGGCGATCTGGTCACCGATACCGGTGCCCCGATCTCCGTGCCCGTTGGCGATGTCACCAAGGGCCGCGTGTGGAATGTGACTGGTGACTGCCTGAACGAGGACCTCCAGGCCAATGGCGTGGAGATCAACGAGCGTTGGCCCATCCACCGCGATGCGCCCAAGTTCGACCAGCTCGAGAGCAAGACCGAGATGCTGCACACCGGCATCAAGGTGCTCGACCTGCTGACCCCCTACGTGCAGGGCGGCAAGATCGGTCTGTTCGGTGGTGCCGGCGTCGGCAAGACCGTTCTGATCCAGGAGATGATCTACCGCATCGCCCACAACTTCGGTGGCACCTCGGTGTTCGCCGGCGTGGGTGAGCGCACCCGTGAGGGCAATGACCTCATCATGGAGATGGACGAGGCAGGCGTCTTCAAGGACACCGCCCTGGTCTTCGGCCAGATGGACGAGCCGCCGGGCACGCGTCTGCGCGTCGCCCTGTCCGCCCTGACCATGGCGGAGTACTTCCGCGATGTGCAGAACCAGGACGTGCTGCTGTTCATCGACAACATCTTCCGCTTCACCCAGGCCGGCTCCGAGGTCTCGACCCTGCTGGGTCGCATGCCCTCCGCCGTGGGCTACCAGCCCAACCTGGCTGACGAGATGGGCCAGCTGCAGGAGCGCATCACCTCGGTCCGCGGTCACTCGATCACGTCGATGCAGGCCATCTACGTGCCCGCCGATGACTACACCGACCCGGCTCCGGCGACCACCTTCGCCCACCTGGATGCCACCACCGAGCTCAGCCGTGACATCGCGTCGCGTGGTCTGTACCCGGCCGTGGATCCGCTGACCTCCTCGTCGCGCATCCTCGACCCGCAGTACGTGGGCCAGGATCACTACGACACCGCGGTGCACGTGAAGCAGATCCTCCAGCGCAACAAGGAGCTGCAGGACATCATCGCCATCCTCGGTGTGGACGAGCTGAGCGAAGAGGACAAGATCACGGTCAACCGTGCTCGTCGCATCCAGCAGTTCCTGAGCCAGAACACCTACATGGCCACCAAGTTCACCGGCGTCGAGGGCTCGACCGTCGACCTGAAGGACACCATCGAGTCGTTCAAGATGATCTGCAATGGCGATGTGGACCACATCCCCGAGCAGGCCTTCTTCAACGTCGGTGGCATGGACGACGTCGAGCGTCAGTGGCACGACCTGCAGAAGGGCTGATCACATGGCTGACCCAATCAACGTCGAGGTCGTCGCTGCCGACCGGCGTGTCTGGGAGGGCAAGGCGAGCAACGTGATCGTCCGCACCACTGAGGGCGACATCGGCATCCTCGCCGGTCACGAGCCCTTGATGGTGGCACTGGTGCCCTGCGCGGCTGAGATCGTCACGGTCGACGGCAAGCGAGAGATCATCGCTGTCGACGGCGGTTTCATGGCCGTGGTGGACAACAAGGTGAACCTGGTTGCCCAGAAGGCGTCGCTGTTCGACGAGATCTCGTCGGACGAGGCCCAGCGCGAGTACGACCAGCTCTCGGTGAAGCACGCCGCGGGCGAGGCGACGGATGACGAGGTCCACCGCCTGCACCTGGCCGAGGCGCAGCTCAAGGCCGCCGCGAAGAGCAACAAGAAGGGTCACTGATCCTTCCCCCGAAAGGGCCGATCGGCAGTCGCTGATCGGCCCTTTCGCCATGCCAGTGAGATATCCCGCACGATGCCGCGCACTGGCGTCTGATCAGGTAGTTTGTCGTCATGGAATGGATCGTGGCGATGGAGACGGTGGTTGCCCTCCTCCTGCTGGTCTTCCTGCTTCCGATCGCCGGTCTCTACGGACGCCGAAGGTGGCTCTCCAGCCGCGGTGGCGTCTTCGACTGCGCGCTCAAGCTCCGCAGCGGCAACTGGGCCACGGGCGTCGCGCGATATGAGGGCAATGAGCTGCAGTGGTTCCGCATCTTCTCCTTGCGGATGTCTCCCACGGTCACGCTGACGCGAGATGACACCAGTTCGATCGGCCGTCGCAGTCCCGATCCCGATGAGGCGGTCGTGCTCTTCAGCGACGACGAGATCATGCAGGTTCGTTCCACCGATGGTGGACGCGCCCAGACCTGGGAGTTGGCCATGCACCCGGCCTCCGTCACTGGCCTGATGAGCTGGCTGGAGGCTGCGCCGCCGCGCGGCGACAGCTATGGGGTCCACGAGCTGGGCTGAGTTCTCCCGGCTCGACCGGTCAGTGTGGCTTCGTCGCAGCGGCCGGATCAGTCCTCGGGCGTCGGTTGGGGTGAGCGTTCCCCGCCCGGAACCCAGAGCACTTCGGCCTCGCCGTTGGCGGCACGACTCATGATGAACAGCAGGTCCGAGAGTCGGTTGAGGTACTTGATCGCCAGCTGGTTCACCCCGCCTGGGATGTTCTCCGGATCAGCGCTGGTCTCGGTGCCGTACTGGTCCGCGGCCAACCACGCCGCCCGCTCTGCCCGCCGCACGATGGTGCGTGCGACGTGCAGCTGCGCCGCGGCCATGGTTCCCCCGGGAAGGATGAAGGAGCGCAGGTTGGGCAGGTCCTGTCCGAACTCGTCGCACCAGGTCTCCAGACGGTCGATGGAGGCCTGCACGATGCGCAGCGGCTCCCACTCCGGCTGGGCGACCAAGGGATTGGACAGGTCTGCCCCCAGGTCGAAGAGCTCATTCTGGATGATGCCCAGGGCCTGTACCGACCTCTCGTCGAGCTGCCCGGTGGCGAGCGCCACACCGATGGCCGAATTGGCCTCGTCGACGTCGCCATAGGCCTGCACGCGAAGATCCGTCTTGCGGGCCACGGAGTTGTCACTGAGGCGGGTCTCCCCAGCATCGCCGGTACGGGTGTAGATGCGCGTCAGGTTCACCATGCCGCCAGCCTAGTCGTGTCCTCGCCGTCCAGATGGCCCGGGCTCGATATGGTTTCGACATGCCGATCGTGAATTCGCGCGGACTGCGCCTGCTGGCCGTGACCGCACTCCTGCCCTCCACCGTGCTCGCCGGCTGTGCGAAGGGCTCCGGTGACACGGAGTCTGCGGCGGGGGGCGCTGCTGCGGGCTGCAGCTTTCCATCGTCCGGCTCTCCGGTGAAGCCCGTGGACCCGCCGTCGGACAAGAACATCTCCACCACCGGTTCGGTGACGGCGACGATGACGATCGACGGCGAACCGGTGACGATGACGCTGGACCGGGAGCAGACCCCCTGCGCCACCCACAATTTCGAGTCCCTGGCGAAGCAGGGCTGGTTCACCGACACGCGGTGCCATCGACTCACCGACCAGGGCATCTTCGTGCTGCAGTGCGGTGATCCTTCGGGCACTGGCAGCGGTGGCCCCGGTTACTCCTTCGCCGATGAACTGTCATCGGCCGAGGCGCTCGCCGAGGTGGGTCAGGGAAGTGACGGGAACAAGCTGGTGAACTACGCCAAGGGCACCGTGGCGATGGCCAATGCCGGCCCGAACACGAATGGCTCGCAGATCTTCCTCGTCTACCAGGATTCGACGCTGCCGCCGGCGTACACGGTCTTCGGGACCATGGACGAGAAGTCGGTGGACGTGATCGGCAAGATCGCAGCCCAGGGCGTCGCGGCGGACAACACCGCCCCCAATGCCCCCGCCAAGATCACCGACGTCACGCTGGGCTGACGCGGGAGGAGCCGCCGGTGGTCACTCCAGCTGCAGGAAGTGACGCAGGGTCGCAATGAAGGCTTCGGGCTGTTCGGAGTGAACCCAGTGGCCGGCGCCCTTGATGGTGACCTGCACGTAGCGGGGGAAGAGCCTGCGCATGGTGGGCGCGGCATCCTCGCGCACGTAGTTGGACTTCTCCCCGGCGACCCAGAGCACCCGCCCGTCGTAGACCTTCGAGGACTCGGGCCAGTCCGAGATCCCGCGCTCGAGCTCGCGCTCCAGCAGGTCGAGGTTCATCTGCCAACGCCAGTGGCGGGCTCCGTCGTCGCCCTGCTCGTGCCGCAGGTTCTGCATCAGGAAGCCGCGGACGGTGTCATTGGGGATGCCTTCGGACAGGAGGCGATCGGCGTCTCGTCGGCTCTCCAGTGAGCCCAGGGGCAGTGCCTGCATGGCCTCGAAGAGCGGGCCGAAACTGCTGCCCAGGCCGACGGCGGGGGAGATGTCCACCACCATCAGCCGGTCGACGAGTTCCGGATGGTCCAGAGCGGTGCGCATCACGACCTTGCCGCCCATGGAGTGGCCCACCAGACACGCGGGGCGGCCGATCTCCTCCAATACCCGCGCGAGGGCCTCGGCCATCTGCGGGTAGTCGATGGTCTCGGTCCAATCCGAACGGCCATGGTTGGGCAGGTCCACCAGCGTGCAGGTGGCGAGGTCCTGGACGGCCTTGGCGACGGCGGTGAAGTTCTTGCCCTGGCCGAACAGGCCGTGGACGAAGACCACGTGCGCCGGGCCGTCGCCGATGGTCGTGGTGTGCAGGCGGGGGAGTGTCATCAGTGCTTCCTTGCCCAGCACCCGGAGTGCCAGTGTCGTCGTTCGGCGGCGGGTGAGGCGGCCTGGTTGAAACCCGTCGGGGCAGCTGGCCAGGCCACGACATGTGGGGTGCCCGGGGTGATGGCGCGCTGGCAGCCGGGGCAGGTGTAGGTCTTCACCGCACGGTCTCCCGGGACGGAGCGCACCACCCAGCGGCCGTCAGCCTTGGTCGCACTGGTGGCGTGTCCGGCGCCCAGAGGACGGGCGGGTCGCAGGTGCTTGCTCGGTCGCTTTGCCACGCACCAACCCTACCGGGGTAGGTTGTGCGGGTGCGTTTGGTGATTGCCCAGTGCCAGGTCGACTACGCCGGTCGACTGACGGCCCATCTGCCCATGGCGAAGCGTCTGATCATGGTGAAGTCCGACACGTCGGTCTCCATCCATGCCGACGACCGTGCCTACAAGCCGCTCAACTGGATGAGCCCGCCGTGCACCATGACGGTGCAGGAAGTGCTGCCCGGCACCGACATCGCGGCCACCACCGAGGACCTCGACGCGGAGATCACCCAGGTCTGGGAGGTCAAGGGACCCCAGGGCGACACGCTGCAGATCTCCATCGGACAGGTCTACTACGACGAGGAGCACGAGTTCGGCATCGATCCCGGACTGCAGAAGGACGGCGTGGAGGCGCACCTGCAGGCCCTGCTGGCGGAGAACCCCACCACCTTCGGCGAGGGGTGGCAGCTGGTCCAGCGCGAGTTCTACACGCCCATCGGTCCCGTCGATCTGCTGCTGCGCAATGACGAGGGACAGTACGTCGCGGTCGAGGTGAAGCGACGCGGCGAGATCGACGGTGTGGAGCAGCTGACCCGCTACCTGGAGCTGATGAACCGCGATCCCTTGATGAGTCCCGTCAAGGGGGTCTTCGCGGCCCAGCAGATCAAGCCCCAGGCGCGGACCTTGGCCACCGACCGCGGAATCAGCTGCGTCACGGTGAACTACGACGAGCTGCGCGGCCTGGACAATCCCGAGGACCGGCTGTTCTAGGTCAGTTGCGATCGTCCAGATTGATGATGGAGGTGGCCTCGTCATCGGGGCGGCGGAAGATCGCCGTGCGCTCCTCCTGCGGGGTCAGGCCCTGCTGACGGTCCGGCGCCGCCACGACGCTGGTCTCCTCATGGTCCACGGCGTGCATGACCCGCGTACTGTCCGCCTCCTGGGGATCGCCCTGCGGCTCGCTCCGGTCGAGATCTCGAGCAGGCGGGATGTCGTCGGCGGCCTGTGCCGAATCGTCGTCCTGCGGCGCATCGTCGTCCTGGGCTGACGATGCCGCGATGCGCCAGGAGGCATGCTGGTCGTCTCGCGGGTCCGACGTGCCCAGCGGATCATCGTCGGGGAAGTCCAGCGCGGAGTCGCCGGCGAGCTGACGCAGGTTGGACAGCTGGGCCACCACAGAGGCCTTGCGGCTCAGCAGCGCAGCAACCTCGCGCTCCAGCTGCTCCTTGCGCCAGGCGTACTGCTCCTCCAGACGGTCCTTCATCATGGCGGCCTGCCGATGGGCGGCGGCGAGGGTGCCCTCGGCATCATTGGCCGCGGCGACCTTGGTCTTCTCCGCATCCTCCAGCGCCGTGGCCCGGATCTGCTGGGCCTTCTCGTTCTCCTCGCTGATCAACGCCGCCGACTCCTCATGGTGTCGAGTGGCGTCGGCCAGCAGGGCAGTGGTCTTCTCATGCGTCTCGTCGAAGCGCATCCGGGCCTCGGCGATGATCTCATCCGCCTGCGTCCTCGCCTGGGAGACGGTGTCGGCGGCCGCCTTCTCAGCGGCGTGGGTGGTGCTCGCGGCGGTCACCTCGGCCTGCTGCAGCAGCCCTGCGGACTTCTTCTGGGCCTCGGTCACCACCGCGTCGGCCTGACGGGTGGCTGCCTCGACGATGCTGCGGGCCTCGGCGCGGGCCTTTTCAAGCGTCTCGCGCGTGTCCTGGTCCAGCTGCTCGCGCAGCGTGCGCAGGTTGGCCAGCCCCGCAACACGGATGTCGTCGGCCTCGGTCTGGGCATTGGAGCGAAGATCAGCAGCGACCCGTCGTCCTTCTTCCTTGATCCGCTCAGCCTCGAGCTCGGCCTTGTGCACCAGGTCCTTGCCCTGGGCCTCGGCGGAACGCAGGATCCCGGTGGCGTGGGCTCCCAATCGGGTGAAGTCCGTGGTGCCCGCGGCCCGGGCCGCGGTGGCCGCCTCTCGTCGCAGGTGGCGCGTGAGCTGCTTGAGCGTCGAGAGCTGCATCTCGATCTCACGGACGTAGTTGTCCACGGAGGCCCGGTCATAGCCCATCATCGCCTTGGGAAAGGCGCCTGCCACCGACGCGGAGTCGTCGAACAGGTTCAGGCCGGTCTCCTCGTCGTGGACCGTGTCGTCGTCGTAGTAGTCGCTCACGCGTGAAATTCCTCTCCGCCGGCCCCCACGGAGCCATTCGCCTAGAAGGCTACCAATCAGCGGAACGCGCTGAGGGCGGCACTCCGTGGGAGTGCCGCCCTCAGCGGTGCGACCAGCTCAGCGCGGGTCAGTGGGTCGCGTCAGCCGGGGGCTGGGTCAGCTCCAGCAGGACGCCACCGGCATCCTTGGGGTGCACGAAGTTGATCCGGGCGCCGCCGGTACCCGTCTTCGGCTCGGGGTAGAGCAGACGCAGGCCGCGCTCGCGCAGGGTGGCGCACACGGCGTCGATGTCAGCCACGCGGTAGCAGAGCTGCTGCATGCCGGGGCCACCATTGCGGCCAAGCCACTTGGCGATGGTGGAGTCCTCGTTCAGCGGGGCGAGCAGCTGGATCTGCGCGCTCTCGGGCTCCTGGGTTCCGGTGCCCAGCATGGCCTCGGCCACGCCCTGCTCCTCGTTGACCTCTTGGTGGAGGACGCGGAAGCCGAGCTTCTCGGTGTGGAACTTGATGGCCTCGTCGATGTCCGGGACAGCCAGACCGACGTGGTCAATGCAGATGAAGAGATCGCTGTTGTCCATGTCCCAATGTTCCCACACGGGCTGGTCTGACCACATGCCGGGGGGCGGAGTTCACCCAGAGTTCCCGGTGGCTGGGCCTACAGCAACGCTGGAGAGTTGGTGCGTGGGACTGGGCGTCAGCAGCTTCGTGCGGCATAGTTGACGTGACTGGATGCTGCGCGAGCCGTGTCCTGGCCGCGAAACTTCCCCAAGACCCGCGGGTCACATTCACGAGGAGACCGTCATGCCCGATTGGGCCAAGAAGATTCTGTGGACGCTGGTGATCGCGTTCATCATCTATTACATCGCCACGCAGCCGGAGGAATTCGCTGCGGGTGTGAAGTCGGTCGTGACGGCGATCCAGCGCCTCTTCGAGGCACTCGCCAGTTGAGCGCTGAGTCCGCAGACCGCGGCAGCCGGGCGGTCCGATGAGTCGGGTCTCCCGCTTCCTGGCCCCGGAGGTGGATCGCCACCTCCTGGTGGATCAGGGTGAGTTCATCATCGACGAGGTGGCCCGGCACTGGGTGACTGTCGTCCCACCCGCCATGGGGCTGGTGGCCTGCATCCCGATCTTCTGGTTCATGTCCGTCCTGGGGCCCTTCTGGTGGCTGGGGCTGATCGCGGGGCTCGCACTCTTCTGCTACTGCATGGTGCTCATCCATGTGCAGTTCATGGACCGTTTCGTCATCACGAACATGCGGGTCTTCCGCGTCCACGGCGTCCTGGACCAACATCTGGCGACCATGCCGATGACCCGAATCCTCGACATCTCGGTCCTGCAGCCCTTCTTGGGGAGAATCCTGGGCTTTGGCCACTTCGTCTTCGAATCCGCAGCCCAGGATCAGGGCCTGCGTGACATTCGCTATGTCGGCCGTCCAGAGCAGCGCGACCTGACCATCCAGCGGGTCATCCAGCGCGCCGGTCTGCGGGCCCAGCTGAAGGCCGCGGAATTCGACGACGACGAGTTCGAGGACTGAAGAACTCCCCGACGAGGGGACAGGCCCCCGGGAGGAGAACCTCCCGGGGGCCTGCACATCTGTCCGTCGGATCCGATCAGCCGTTGAGGGCCGCGTTCACGACCTCCTTGGCCTCCGCCTGGATCTGCGCCAGGTGCTCGGCCGACTTCAGGCTCTCGGCGTAGATCTTGTACTTGTCCTCGGTGCCCGACGGGCGAGCCGCGAACCAACCATTCTCGGTGGTGACCTTCACGCCACCGATCGCCGCGCCATTGCCGGGGGCCTCGGTGAGGATGGCAGTGATTTTCTCGCCGGCCAGTTCGGTGGCGGTGATGTCGGCAGGCGATAGGGCCTTGAGACGGGCCTTCTGCTCACGGTTGGCATCGGCATCGATGCGTGCGTAGTAGGACTTGCCGTACTTGGCCTCCAGCTCGGCGTAGTGCTGGCTGGGGGTCTTGCCGGTGACCGCGAGGATTTCGCTGGCCAGCAGGTCCAGGATGATGCCGTCCTTGTCGGTGGTCCAGGTCTGGCCGTCGAGGGTGAGGAAGCTGGCACCGGCCGACTCCTCACCACCGAAGCCCATGTCACCGCTGATCAGCCCGGGCACGAACCACTTGAAGCCGACGGGAACCTCCACCAGCTCGCGGCCGATCTCGGCGGCCACCTTGTCGATCATGGAGCTGGAGACCAGCGTCTTGCCGACGCGCGCACCCTCGCCCCACCCGGGACGGTGGGTGAACAGGTACTGGATGGCCACGGCCAGGTAGTGGTTGGGGTTCATCAGGCCGGCGTCGGGCGTCACGATGCCGTGACGATCGGAGTCTGCGTCATTGCCGGTGGAGATGTCGAACTTGTCGCGGTTCTGGATCAGGCTGGCCATGGCATTGGGCGAGCTGCAGTCCATCCGGATCTTGCCGTCGGTGTCCAGCGTCATGAAGCGCCAGGTGGGGTCCACCTCGGGGTTCACGACGGTCAGGTCGAGGCCCGACTTCTCGGCGAGGTACTGCCAGTACTGGACGGCCGCGCCACCCATCGGGTCGGCACCGATCCGGACGCCGGCCTTCTTGATGGCCTCCAGGTCGATGACGTTGACCAGGTCCTCGCAGTAGGCGGTGCGGTAGTCGAAGCGGGTCACCTGGGCAGCGGCCTCGTCGTAGGCGACGCGCTTGATGCCGGACTGGTCCTTCATCAGCTCATTGGCGCGGTTGGCGATCCAGCTGGTGGCGTCCGTGTCGGCCGGGCCACCATTCGGCGGATTGTACTTGAAGCCACCATCGCGCGGCGGGTTGTGCGAGGGGGTCACGACGATGCCGTCGGCCTGCGGACCTTCATTGTCCCGGTTGTACACGATGATGGCGCGGCTCACGGCGGGGGTGGGGGTGTACTCGTCCTCGTTCTCCGCGCGCACCTCGACGCCATTGGCCACCAGCACCTCGGTGGCGGTCTTCCAGGCCGGCAGGCTCAGGGCGTGGGTGTCCTTGCCGATGAACAGGGGACCGGTGGTTCCCTGTTCCGCGCGGTACTCGACGATGGCCTGCGTGGTGGCGGCGATGTGCAGTTCGTTGAACTTGCCGTCCAGGCTCGAACCACGGTGCCCCGAGGTACCGAAGACCACCTGCTGGTCCACATTGTCCGGATCGGGGGTGATGTCGTAGTAGGCCGACAGAACCTCGTCGACGTTGATCAGGTCTTGTTCCTGGGCCACCTGCCCAGCGCGTTCGTGTGCCATGACCCCATCTTGCCTGCTTCCGGGGGTCCTTGGCAGGGGCTTTGCCGCTTGTTGGTCCATCCTTCGCCCAGTTGGGTTCTGGGCTTCGTCGCGGAAGAATGGGCGTCATGACTTCTGCGAGTTTCAATCATCCCGGCGCCGTGGACCTGTCCTCCCTGGCGGGTGGCTCGGGCGCCAGCAATGCCGGCCCGTCCTCCACCGGATCAGCCGGCGGCAGCTATGTGCAGCAGGTGGGCGAGGCCGACTTCGACGCCGTGGTGCGCAAGTCCGCCACGCACCCGGTGATCATGGAGCTCTACTCGCCCCGGGCCAATGCGCAGGAACTCTCCGACATCCTGATCCAGGCCACGAATGCGGCCGCCGGTCGCTGGCTGCTGGCCCGGGTCAACATCGACGCCGAGCAGCGCATCGCGCAGGCCATGGGGGTGCAGGCCGTCCCGACGGTGGTGGCCATCATCGGCGGCCAGCTGGCACCGCTCTTCCAAGGCACCAAGCCCGCCGAGGAGGTGCAGGCCTATTTGGACCAGGTCACCCAGATCGCCGTGGCCAATGGCCTGACCGGCCGCGCCGAGCCGGTCGGCCCGACCACCCCCGACGACGGTGGTGAGCCGGCGGCCCCCTCAGCAGACCCGCGGTTCGCCCCAGCGGACGCCGCGCTCGAAGCAGGCGACTACGCCCTGGCCGTCGATGAGTTCCAGAAGGTGCTCGACCAGTCGCCAGCCGACGGGGAGGCCCTGCAGGGCCTGGCGCAGGCGAAACTCCTGGAACGCTCCACCCGTTTCGACCCGCAGATCATCGTCACAACAGCCAACGCGGAGCCGCAGAACTGGTCGGTCCAGATGGACGCTGCAGACCTGGAACTGATCAATGGCGATCCGGCGGCGGCCTTCGACCGGTTGCTGCAGATCATCCGCGAGACCCGCGACGAGGAACGTGAGGCCGCCCGACTGCGCCTGCTGGAGCTCTTCGACGTCGTCGGCAAGACCGACAAGTCGGTGCTGAAGGCGCGGCGTCAGCTGTCCACGGCGCTGTTCGCCTGATCCTCTCGGCACGCCACGAAGGCTCCTCTCCGTGATCCCGGAGAGGAGCCTTCGTGGCGCCATCTGCTCTTGACGCTTTCGTGGAGCAGAAAGTTCAGACTGGGATGCCGTCCTCGGTGAAGCCGGTGAAGCCGTCCAGGACCAGCGCGATGCGTCGGGCGGACAGGGGCGAGACCCTGTTGGGCAGGTCCTCGGGATCGACCCAGTTGATCGATGCGATCTCGCGCTCCTCCCGGACGAAGCCCGCGATGGTCGCATCGTCCAGCACACCGCCGTCGTAGATGAACTCGAGGGCGTCGCTCCAGCCCAGACTCGGCGGCATCCAGTCCACCAGGGCGGGGGAGCCGAAGGTGACCCGAAGGCCCAGCTCCTCGGCCACTTCGCGCTCGGCACCGATCCGGGGCGGCTCGCCGGGCTCCACGACGCCGCCCGGCAGCTCCCAGTCGGTCTTGTAGGTGGTTCCCAGGAGCAGCACCTGGCCCAGTGCATTGCGGAAGAGTGCATGCGCGATGAGGCGCTTGGTGGGCAGCACCGAGTTCATCACGGAGCTGAAGCCCTCCGGGCCGTAGACGATGTCACCGGCGAGCCGCGAGTACAGGTGGACGTCGACGTACTGGCCACCGTCGACCGGCCATCCGTGACGACGCACGCCCTCCCGACGAAATCCCGCCAGGTGCAGGGCGCGGCGCGCCATCTGGTCGGTGGCGGGGATCGCCACCTCCAGACGGCGCACCTCGTGGCCCAGCAGGATGTCGTCGGCCGCCATGCTCACGGCCTTCGCCAAGGTCTCGGCATCGGTGGCGCCACTCCACTGGATGACGCCGATGTCGCCGGTGACCTCGACATTGACCGAGAACTGCTCGGCCATGGATCAGGCCATGCCGATGTCGTCGGGCAATTCGGCCGTGGCCTTCGCGTCGTACTTGAGCCACAAGCCACCCAGCGGCGGAATGCAGACCGTCGCCCAGGCATCGTCACCCCAGGGGGCCGCACCCGTGCGGGCGATGACCTGCCCGTAGTTGCCGAAGTTGCCGTCGCCATCGTAGGTGGGGGAGTCCGTGTTCAGGATCTCGCGCCACACGCCGGCGCGCGGCAGGGTCAGGCCATAGGTGTTGTGCGGGTTGGGTGAGAAGTTGAAGATGCAGGCGATCATGTCGCCCTTGGAGTCCTTGCGCACCCAGGCGAAGACATTGCCCGCGGCATCGTCGGCAGCCAACCACTGGAAGCCCTGCGGGTCGGAGTCCAGCTCGTACAGCGCGGGCTCGGCGCGATAGATGTCGTTCATGTCCTTGAACTGGCGCTTGAGGCCGCCGTGGCCCCACATGTCGGCCACCCACCACTCGAGCCCCTTGGACTCGCTGAACTCGCTGCGCTGGCCGAATTCCTGGCCCATGAAGATGAGCTGCTTGCCCGGGAAGGACCACATGTAGGCGTAGAAGGCGCGCATGGTGGCGAACTTGCGCCAGTCGTCCTGCGGCACCTTGTTCACCATGGAACCCTTGCCGTGCACGACCTCGTCGTGGCTGATCGGCAGGATGAAGTTCTCCGAGTAGGCGTAGACCATCGCGAAGGTCATCAGGTGGTGGTTGTACTGGCGGTGGTAGGGATCCGACTCGATGTAGCGCAGCGAGTCGTTCATCCAGCCCATGTTCCACTTGAAACCGAAGCCCAGACCGTCGTTGTGCACCGGCCGGGTGACGCCGGGGAAGCTGGTCGACTCCTCCGCGATCATCAACACGCCGGGATGACGCTCGTACAGGTGCTTGTTGGTGTAGCGCAGGAAGTCGATCGCCTCCAGGTTCTCGCGGCCGCCGAAGACATTCGGCACCCACTCACCTTCCTTGCGGGAGTAGTCCAGGTAGAGCATCGACGCCACGGCGTCCACGCGCAGGCCGTCGATGTGGAATTCGCTGATCCAGTACAGCGCATTGCTGACCAGGAAGCTCTTCACCTCATTGCGACCGTAGTTGAAGATGTAGGTGCCCCAGTCCATGTGCTCGCCCTGACGCGGATCGGCATGCTCGTAGAGGGCCGTGCCGTCAAAGCGTCCCAGGGCCCACTCGTCCTTGGGGAAGTGGCCGGGAACCCAGTCGAGGATGACGCCGATGCCGGCCTGGTGCAGCTTGTCCACCAGGTGGCGGAAGTCATCCGGACGGCCGAAGCGGCTGGTTGGCGCGAAATAGCCGGTCACCTGGTAGCCCCACGACGGCTCGAAGGGGTGCTCGGCGACGGGCATGAACTCCACGTGCGTGTAGCCCTGCCACTTCACGTACTCGACGAGCTCGTCGGCCAGGTCGAGGTACGTGAGGCCCTTGCGCCAGGAGCCAAGGTGCAGCTCGTAGATGCTCATCGGCTCCTGATGGGCGCTGGCCTGCTCCCGGCGGGCAATCCACTCGTCGTCGCCCCACACATACTGGCTCTCATACACGATGGAGGCTGTCGACGGGGCGGACTCGCAGAAGGAGGCCATCGGATCGGCCTTCTCCCGCCACACGCCGTCCGCGCCCAGAATGCGGAACTTGTAGAGGGTGTCGGTACCGCGCTGCTCGATGAAGCGGCTCCAGACTCCTGTACCGGGCAGCCGGTACATTTCGTCGCCACTCCAGAAGTTGAAGTCGCCGATGAGCTGCACGGCCTGGGCATTGGGAGCCCAGACAGCGAAGCGCGTGCCGGTGACGGTGCCGCCGTCATCCGTGGGGATGGTGACGACGTGGGCGCCGAGGCGCTTCCACAGCTCGGTGTCGCCACCGCTCTGGAAACCCTCCATGTCCCAGCCCGTGAGGCCGCCTGCCAAGTCGTAACCCATCTCAGTTCTCCTGCTCTGCAGCCGGCTCGGCCGCGTCGGACACCGGCTCCACACCGGCGGTCTCATGGGCACTCGGAGCAATCGCCGCGAGTGCGCCCAGGGGGATTTCGACCCAGTCGGGCCGATTCCTGGTCTCGTACACAACTTCATAGATGGCCTTGTCGGCCTCGTAGGCGGCCAGCACGGCCGCATCGATGGGCCCAGCGGCAGCCGCGTAGGCATCAAGGAAGGCCGAACGCGCGGATGCAAGCCATGCCTGGGCGGCCTGGCCCGAAGGCTCGGCGAAGGCGCTGGTGGCATAGCTGAAGCTGCGCAGCATGCCAGCGACATCGCGCAGGGCACTGTCTGGTTCCAGCCGCTCGGCGAAGCCCTTCATCGGCTCCCCCTCGAAGTCGATGATCTTCCATCCCTCGGGGGTGAACAGCGTCTGTCCCAGATGGAAGTCACCGTGCACCCGCTGCACGGCCAGGCGCTCGCCGCGCAGTGATTCGAAGGTCTGCGCCAGCCCTGCCCGGTAGGGCTCCAGGGATGGAGCCTGGCAGGCAGCTGCGTCCAGGCGCAGCAGCATGGTGTCGACCACCGATTCGCCCTCCACCCCACCGGGGCCGAAAGCCTCGGCCAGGGCAGCGTGCACCTCGGCGAGCGCACGGCCGAGGGCTGCCGCATGCTCGGAGAAGTCCCGGCCCTGCCCGGCGTACTCGGTGGCCAGTTCCCAACCATCGGCGGCATCGCGCAGCAGCTGGCTGATCATGATCAGGTCCACGCGCTGCGGATCTGGCGCATCGGCACCGTCATGCCAACCCTCGTCGCTGAACGGGGTCAGCGAACCGGAGACCCAGCCGTACAGCCGGGCGGCGGAGGCCACGTGCGAACGGCCCAGCGCGTCGTGCATCTGGATGTCCAGATTCGGGCCCACCTCGAGCTTGCGGAAGACCTTCATCAGGGCCACGTCACCCAGCAGGACATTCGTGTTGGACTGCTCGCCCCCGAAGACCCGCGGTTCCAGATCGGCAGAGAGCTCGACACCGTCCACCAGCGACTCCTGCCAGGCATGCGGCACATCGGAGCCGTCGAGGATGGCCCGCAGGACGCCCCGCATGGCCTCGATGTCCCGAGGTGCGTCGTGGGCGAAGCCCAGGTCTGGATCCAGGGCCGGGCCGATCAGGCAGTCGTCCAGCGGTTCGGGCCGGTAGCTCACCAGGAGCTGGTAGTACTCGTGCGATTCGTCCGGGTAGACGACCGTCACGTATTCAGCCCGCACGGGCGGCGTGGGCCCACCCGGCGGCACGATCCAGTCAGGCTGCTCGAGCCCGGCCAGCTGGCCGTCGCGTCCCTTGCCGCCGAACCACCGGGCCTGCAGGACGAAGTCCTGCAGGGCGTCGATGGCCGGCTCCGGCGCGTCGTCATTGCGGTGGTCGTCGTTCTCGTGATGCTCGCTCATCGGTTCCTGTCGGTCTCAGACGTGCGGTCTCGTGGGTGTCCAGATGCTTCCCGGATCACTTGACCCGGAGGGAGAAGATGTGGGCCGGGTTGCCCGGGTGCAGGCTGACGAAGCCGCGGGCCCCCCAGGTCCAGGTGCCGCCGCCGAGCTCGTCATGCATCTCGATGACGCTGTCCTGGTCGAGTCCCAGGCGGGACATGTCCAGGTAGACCTCGCTCTCCTGGGCATTCCACGGATCCAGGGAGCAGACGACCAGGATGCGGTCCTCGCCCTCACACTTGGTGTACGCGATCACCTGGTTATTCGGAGCGTGCTGGAAGTCGATCTTGCGCAGCTGCTGCAGCGCAGGGTGCTCCCGTCGGATCTGGTTGAGACGGCCCAGCAGCACGGAGAGGTTCGGCTGGTGGTTCTGCCAGTCGCGCGGCCGGTACTCGTACTTCTCGGAGTTCATGTACTCCTCGCCACCGGGGCGGAAGACCTCGTGCTCACACAGCTCGAAGCCGGAGTAGACGCCCCAGCTGGGAGACATGGTCGCGGCGAGGACCGCCCGGATCGAGAAGGCCGTGGGATTGCCCGACTGCAGGAAGGCCGGGTTGATGTCCGGAGTGTTCACGAAGAAGTTCGGGCGGAAGACGTCGGCCGTCTCGCGGGAGAGCTCGTTGAGGTAGGCCTCCAGTTCCCACTTGGCATTGCGCCAGGTGAAGTAGGTGTAGCCCTGGTGGTAGCCCACCTTGCCCAGCGCCTGCATCATCTGAGGACGGGTGAAGGCCTCCGCCAGGAAGATCACCTCGGGATTGGTCTTGCGCACCTCGCTCATGATCCAGGCCCAGAAGTCGACGGGCTTGGTGTGCGGGTTGTCCACGCGGAAGACCGTGACACCGTGGCCGATCCAGAACTTCAGCAGGCGCAGCGACTCGCGGTAGATCCCGTCGCGGTCATTGTCGAAGTTGATCGGGTAGATGTCCTGGTACTTCTTGGGCGGATTCTCGGCATAGGCGATCGTGCCGTCCAACCGGGTGGTGAACCACTCCGGGTGCTCCTTGACCCAGGGATGGTCAGGGGAGGCCTGCAGTGCGAAGTCCAGTGCGATCTCCAGGCCCAGGGACTTGGCCTTGGCGACGAAGGCATCGAAGTCCTCGATGGTGCCCAGATCGGGGTGCACGGCGTCATGGCCGCCGGCCTCGCTGCCGATCGCCCACGGGGAACCCGGATCGTGCTCGCTGGGTGTCAGGCTGTTGTTGCGACCCTTGCGGAAGGCCGTGCCGATGGGGTGGATCGGCGGCAGGTAGACGATGTCGAAGCCCATCGTCGCAGCAGCTTCGAGGCGCTCGTGGGAGCTGGCGAAGGTGCCGGAGTGCCAGCACTGCTTCTCCTCGTCCCACCACGCGCCCTGGCTGCGGGGGAAGAACTCGTACCAGCTGGAGAACAGCGCACGGCGGCGATCCACCTGCAGGCGTTGCTCACGCGTGGGCGTGACCAGCTCGCGCGGGCCGTACGTGCGCATGGCCCGCAGCAATGACGTCGCGGCCAGGGTCTCCAGCAGGTCGGATGGTGTGCGGGCCGGGATCATCAGGGCGGCGGAGGCGCGCAGCACACTGGCCTGCACCTCGTCCTGGGCGGCGCTGGCATTCTCCGCTGCGCGGTTCACGGCCTCCTGGACCTCCAGGCAGACCAGCTCCACGTCCATGCCGGCCTGCAGCTTGGCGACGGCATTGTGGTGGGTGGTGCCCCAGACGTCCGACCAGCCCTCGACCCGGAAGGTCCAGTCGCCCTCCTCATCGGCCTGGGCCCAACCCTCCCAGATGTCGAGCCCGCGGGGCTCCTGCTGGAGCATGGGGAAGCTCGTGGTGCGGCCCGAGGGTGCGGTGAGGACGATGGTCGCGTTGACCGCGTCGTGGCCCTCGCGGAAGACATTGGCCCGCACCGGGAACCATTCGCCGACGACTGCCTTGGCCGCGCAGGCACCCTCCTCGACCGAGGGGCTCACGTTGGTGACGGGGATACGTCCGAAACCGGGCACCGGCTGGACGGGATCGGTGGACGGAATTTCCTTGCGGACGGTCTGGTTAGCGCTCACGTTGACCACACTAGCGGCGGCCAGTGCCCAGTGCGAGGGATGGTGAGAGGTGTTCGCCACACGCGCATGTCCCTGCGCGAGGGGTGCCCCAGGCAGAGGCGAAAAGGATCACGAATTCAGTTAGTCTCGGTACGTGTCCAACACTGATGCGAAGCTCGCCATGTCCCCGGAACACTCCGATGAGTCTCCGAGCACCGGCAGCCACAAAGGTCCCCAGTTCGCCCCGACCCACCCCGTCGCCAAGGCCCCGGTAGGCACGCCTCCGGTCACCGTCGACGGTTTCGTGCGCGAGTTCCTGCACGAGCTGAACTCCAACCAAGGTGTCTCGCTGAGCAACTCGAGCGTCAATGACCAGTACATGGCACTGGCGTCGACCGTCCGCAACTACCTGATGGCCCGCTGGCTCGAGACCGAGCGCATGCAGCGTGAGAACCCCCACAAGACGGTGGGATACCTCAGCGCCGAGTACCTGCTGGGCCGCCAGCTCGGCAATGACCTGCTCTCCAGCGGTCTGATCGACATTGCGGAGGAGGCCCTCAAGCAGTGCGGCATCGACTTCGCGGTGCTGCGCGCCCAGGAAGTTGAGCCCGGCCTCGGAAATGGTGGCCTCGGCCGCCTGGCCGCCTGCTTCATCGATTCCCTGGCCACGATGAACGTGCCGTGCATCGGCTACGGCATTCGCTATGAGTACGGCATCTTCCGGCAGACCTTCGTCGACGGACGTCAGGTGGAGCAGCCCGACAGCTGGCTCGCGCTCGGTTGCCCGTGGGAATTCGCCCACCCCGAGCACGGCGTGCAGGTGAACTTCGGCGGCCGCACCGAGAAGACCGTTGATGCCGACGGCAACGAGAAGTCCACCTGGATCCCGGACTGGAATGTGCTGGGCGTCCCGTACAACTACATGGTGCCGGGCTACCTGAACGGCCGCGTGAACACCCTGCGTCTGTGGAGCGCCCAGGCCACCAAGGCCTTCGATCTGCAGATCTTCAACTCGGGTGACTATGCCGACGCGGTGCGCGCCCAGACCTTCGCGGAGAACATCTCCAAGGTGCTCTACCCGGAGGACTCCACGCCCCAGGGCAAGGAGCTGCGCCTGCAGCAGCAGTACTTCTTCGTCGCCTGCTCCATCTCCGACTTCATCAACCACCAGCTGGAGGAGGGCTTCGACCTCCACAAGCTGGATGAGCGGATCATCTTCCAGCTCAACGACACCCACCCGGTGATCGCCGTCCCCGAGCTGATGCGCATCCTGATCGACGAGAAGGGCTTCGGCTTCGACGAGGCCTGGGAGGTCACGCAGAAGTGCTTCGCGTACACCTGCCACACGCTGCTGCCCGAAGCACTCGAGGTCTGGCCCGTTTCGCTGCTCGGCCGCCTGCTCCCGCGCCATCTGGAACTGATCTACCAGATCAACGACCAGTTCCTGGAGGAGGTCCGCGAGAAGTTCGGCAATGACGAGATGCGCGTGCGTCGCATGTCGATCATCGCCGAGCACCCCGAGCGTTCGGTCCGCATGGCCTACCTGGCCACCGTCGCCGGTTCCAAGGTCAACGGCGTGGCCGCCCTGCACAGCCAGCTGCTGCGCGACAAGGTGCTGCCGGACTTCAACGAGATGTACCCCGGCAAGTTCACCAATGTCACCAATGGCGTCACCCCGCGTCGCTTCATCCGCCTGGCCAACCGGTCGCTGTCCACGCTGATTAGCGACTCGATCGGCAAGGGATGGGTGAACAACCTGGAGCGTCTGCAGGAGCTGGAGCCCTACGCGGAGGACGCCGAGTTCCACGCGGCCTTCCGCGCCGTGAAGCTGGAGAACAAGCAGAAGCTCGCCAAGCTGCTGGAACAGCGCGACGGCATCGTGATCCCCGAGGACCACATGCTCGACGTGATGGTCAAGCGCCTGCACGAGTACAAGCGCCAGTCCCTCAAGCTGCTGCACGTCGTGACGCTGTACAACGAGATCATCAGCGGTCGTCTCGACCCGGCCGATGTCCAAGGCCGCACGGTGCTCTTCGGCGCCAAGGCAGCCCCGGGTTACAAGATGGCCAAGGACACCATCCACCTGATCAACAAGGTGGCGCAGGTCGTCAACAACGATGAGCGTGTCCAGGGCAAGCTGACGGTGGCCTTCCCCGCCAACTACAACGTCACGCTGGCCGAGAAGCTCATCCCTGCCGCCGAGCTCTCCGAGCAGATCTCGCTGGCCGGCATGGAGGCCTCCGGCACCGGCAACATGAAGTTCGCCCTCAACGGCGCGCTGACCATCGGAACCGATGACGGCGCCAATGTGGAGATCCGGGAGAAGGTCGGCGACGAGAACTTCTTCCTGTTCGGCATGGTCGAGCCGGAGGTGGCCGAGCTGGGTGCCAAGGGCTACACGCCCTCCGAGTACTACGAGAAGGACGAACGCCTCAAGGGTGCCATCGACCTGATCGCCTCGGGTGCCTTCTCCGACGGTGATCGTCAGGTCTTCGAGCCGATCGTCTCGAACTGGCTGTACTCGGACCGCTTCATGGCCTTGGCCGACTACGCCTCCTACATGGACGCGCAGGCCAAGGTGGAGGCCTACTACGCAGACGAGGAGGCGTGGACCAAGTCCGCGATCCTCAACGTTGCGCGCAGCGGCTACTTCAGCTCCGACCGTTCGATGAAGGACTACATCCGCGAGATCTGGCACACCCCGCCGGTCCTGTGACCGACGGCCACCAGGCGCGCTGACGCCGAACGGCGGCTCTCCTGCAGGGGAGCCGCCGTTCTGGGTTTCGCTGGCGGTTGCCGGGGGCATGGCCCCGGCGACCGCGAGCTCAGAACTCCAGGTCGTCGCGATCGCTCGACGGCAGACTCTCCGCCTCGGGCAGGGCTTCCTCGAAGTCGTCCAGGACCGGCACCGGGGCCACTGACGGCACCTCGCAACGCAAGAGGGTCACGCTGCGTCCCGGCAGGTCGAACTCCTGGCCGGGCGCAATGGGCGACTCGGGCAACTCAGAGCGATGGGCAGTCGTGGCCACCACCTGGTAGCCCTGCGACCAGGGCTCGCCGGGCAGTCGCACCAGGACATTGTTGGCCGCACCGTTGAAGAAGATCAGGAAGGCAGCTTCGGCATCGGAGACGTACATGCCCAGATGGCGCCGCCCGCCGTCGTGCCACTGCTCGTCGCGCATCTCGCCATCCCAGCCATCGAACCAGGCAAGATCGAAGCGTCCCAGACCATTGCCCTCCGCATCGACGACCTCGGTGTGGTCGCGGAACTGCGTGGGGCGCAGCGCTGCGAAGTCGCGGCGGGCCTTCAGCAGGGTGGACGTCAGTTCCGACAGGTCGCCCCACTGGTCCAGGGTGTCCCAGTGCACCCACGAGATGGGGGAGTCCTGACAGTAGGCATTGTTGTTGCCGCCCTGCGTGCGGCCGAGCTCATCACCGGCCGTGATCATGGGCACGCCTGACGACAGGATGAGGGTGGCCATCATGTTCTTCACCTGGCGGTGACGGAAGTCGTTGATGCCCTCGTCGACAGTCTCGCCCTCCCAGCCGCAGTTCCAGGAGCGGTTGTCGTCGGCACCGTCGCGGTTGGCCTCACCATTGGCATCGTTGTGCTTGATGTCGTAGGTGGTGAGGTCACGCATCGTGAAGCCGTCGTGGGCCGTGATGAAGTTGATGCTCGAGTCCAGCCCGCGCTCGCCGTGGTTGAAGATGTCCGGTGAACCGGACAGACGGGTGGCCAGGGTGGCCACCCCGTGCGTGGCGCCGCGCCAGAAGTCGCGCATGAAGTTGCGGTACTGGTCATTCCACTCGCTCCATCGAGGACCCCAGTTTCCGACCTGGTAGCCATACGGGCCCATGTCCCAGGGCTCGGCGATCATCTTCACGCCCTCGAAGGCGGGATCCTCCGCGACGCGACGCTTGAACTCGTGGTCCTGGTTGACGTGGTGCTTGTCGTCGCGGATCAGGGTGGTCGCAAGGTCGAAGCGGAAGCCGTCGACGCCCATCTCCTGCACCCAGTACTTCATCGAGTCGATGACCATGTTGAGCACGCCCGGGTGCGAGGTGTCCACGGAGTTGCCGCAGCCCGTCACGTCGTAGTCATTGCGCAGGTCATTGGTCAGCCGGTAGTAGCCGCGGTGGTCCAGGCCACGGAAGCTCAGCGTCGGACCTTCGTGGCCGCCCTCCGCGGTGTGGTTGTAGACCACGTCGAGGATCACCTCGATGTCGTGCTCGTGCAGCTTGGAGACCATGTCCTTGAACTCCTGCACCTGCTCGCCCAGGGTGCCCACCGACGAGTAGGCGGCGTGCGGTGCGAAGAAGCCGAGGGTGTTGTAGCCCCAGTAGTTGGTCAGCCCACGGCCCACGATGAAGGGCTCGCTGACGAAGTGGTGCACGGGCAACAGCTGGACGGTGTTGATGCCGGTCTCCACCAGATAGTCGATCACGGCGTCGTAGGCGAGCCCCGAATAGGTGCCCCGGAGATGTTCCGGCACGGACGGGTGCAGGTTCGTGTAGCCCTTGAGGTGGGTCTCATAGATGACGCACTCGGACAACGGGCGACGACGCGCGATCGGGGTGGGGGCCGGTGAGTCGGCCACCACGACGCTCAGCGGCACGGACTCGGACGAGTCGCGCGGGTCCGGCTCATAGTTGGACCCGACGACATGGTCGAGGATCGGGCCGGAGTAGTCGACACCTGCGGTGATGGCCCGGGCATAGGGGTCCAGCAGCAGCTTGGCGGGGTTGAAGCGCATGCCCGCGTCCGGATTCCAGTCGCCGTGGACGCGGTAGCCGTAGCGCTGACCAGCGACGATCCCGGAGACGTGGGCGATCCAGACGCCATCAGGATTGCGGGCCATGTCGAGGTTGTGCTGGGAGCGGTCGTCGCCCACCAGGGAGAGCTCCACCCGGGTGGCCCGCGGAGCCCAGAGTGCGAATCGACAGCCGTCATCGAGGAGCTTTGCGCCTAGGATCGAGGAATCGACCGGGGAGGGGGTCTCTTCGTTCATTCTGGTGTGTGCCTAACTTCCACGAACCGGACATCCCGGCTCCAACATGCGGGCAGGAAGCGGCATCCGACCACCCCCGGCCTCACTGGATCAATGGTCCGGGCCAGTGCACCATGGGGGGTGCGGCCGTTCGGACGCAAGGACCAAGTCTGCCATCAATTGCGATTCTATGCGGAGCGGCGGCTGTGAACATGCTGAATGGCGGCCGCGTGCCGCACTGCACGGTTGCCTCTTCTGCAGTTCCGGGAGCAGGCGGGGTAGCGTCAGCACCATGAATTCCGACCCACGACCCATCATCTCTGGCCAGAGCGCTGATGGGGGGCGTACCGAGGGTCCTGCAGGCGAGCGGATCCATCTGGACCACGCCGCGTCCACCCCGATGCTGCCGTGCGCCGTGGATGCCCTGCTGGGTAGGGCGCGGCTCGTCGGGAATCCGGCAGCGCTCCATGCCTCCGGACGGCGGGCCCGCGCGGTTCTCGAGGATGCCCGCGAGGAGCTTGCCGTGGCGCTTGGTGCCCACCCCAGCGAGGTGATCCTGACATCGGGGGGTTCGGAGGCTGACTCCATCGCCCTGTGGACGGGGTCTCGTCGACCCGCACGGCGCGGTGTCCTGATCGGGGCGACCGAGCATGCGGCGGTGGCCCAGGCCCGTACCCGTTTCGACGGCGTCGAAGTGCTCGGCTGCGACCGCGACGGGCTGCTGGACCCGGACGAGCTGGCTCGTCGGACCTCCACATCCACGGCCATGGTCTCCGTGATGACCGTGAACAACGAGACCGGGACCGTGCAGGACCTGGCACCGGTGGTGGAGACGGCACGCAGGAATGGAGCCTGGGTGCACACCGACGCGGTGCAGGCCGTGGGCACACTCGATTTCGACTTTGCAGGCTCCGGCGTCGACCTGGCCAGTGTGTCCGCCCACAAGTTGGGCGGGCCCGTGGGCGTCGGCGCGCTGCTGGCTCGTCGAGACGTGGACCTCACTGCGTTCGGACTCGGCGGCGGTCAGGAGCGCGGGGTGCGTTCCGGAACCCAGCCGGTGATGCTGGCGGCCTCCTTCGCCGCGGCCGCGACGGACACCGTCGCGCACCGGTCTGCCGAACGGGCACGTCTTGCTGGCCTGCGTCGTCGCCTCGTGGAGCAGCTGCGTACCACCATCACCGGGTGTTTCATCAATGGCGCGGACCAGACCAGCCCCGCCATCGTCAATGTCACCTTCGACCAGACCCGAGCTGATGACGTCTTGATGCTGCTGGACCGGGCCGGGGTGGACTGTTCCACGGGCTCGGCCTGCCACGCGGGGGTGCACCAGCCCAGCGATGTGCTCCTGGCCATGGGGCGGACCGCAGAGCAGGCCAGTGCCTCGGTGCGATTCAGCATGGGGCGCTCCACAACGGCGGCGGAGATCGACCGGCTGTGTGAATTGCTACCGGACGTGGTCTCCCGGGCCCGTGCGGCACATGTGCCCGGGGCCTGAGCCCGCGGGGCGTCGGTGCTGTGGGGAGCCGGTGTTGTGGGGATGAGTGACGGCCAAGGACGCAGCTAGCATGGGTGCCTCTGCAAGGGAGGGTGCTGGATGAGGGTTCTGGTGGCGATGTCAGGTGGCGTCGATTCCGCCGTGGCGGCCGCGCGCATGGTGGCGGCCGGCCATGACGTGACCGGCGTCCACCTGGCGCTGAGCAAGAATCCGCAGAGTTTCCGCAGCGGAGCGCGCGGGTGCTGTTCCCTGGAGGACAGTCATGATGCGCGACGCGTCGCCGATCGGCTGCAGATTCCCTTCTACGTCTGGGATCTGAGCGACCGCTTCAAGTCCGATGTGGTGGACGACTTCGTCGCAGAGTACGCCGCTGGCCGCACGCCCAATCCCTGCCTACGGTGCAATGAGAAGATCAAGTTCGCTGCCGTGCTCGAGCGTGGCATCGCCCTGGGTTTCGACAAGGTGGTCACGGGGCACTATGCCCGGCTGGAGGAGGGCCCCGACGGCGTCAGCCTGCACCGTGCCGCGGATGCCGCCAAGGACCAGTCCTATGTCCTGGGCGTTCTGGACCAGCGGCAGTTGTCCCGTTCCCTGTTCCCGCTGTGCGATGTGCCCAAGAGCCAGGTGCGGGCCGAGGCGCGGGAGCTGGGGCTCGGGGTGGCCAAGAAGCCGGACAGCCACGACATCTGTTTCATCCCGGACGGGGACACGGCCGGGTACCTGTCCCGAGCCCTGGGGGAGCGCGAGGGGGTCCTCGTCGATGAGTCGGGTGCCGAGCTGGGCCGCCACAGCGGCTTCCACCAGTTCACCATCGGGCAGCGGCGTGGGCTGCGGCTGGGGGTCCCGGCGGCCGACGGGCAGCCCCGCTTCGTGCTGGACATCGAGCCCGTCACCAACACGGTCACCGTCGGTCCCAAGGAGCATCTTGCCGTCGACGGGATCCGCGGCATCCGGCCCACCTGGACCCAGTCCTTCGTCCCGGGACCGTGGCGGGGCATGGCGCAGGTGAGGGCCCATGGCGATCCGATGCCCGCCACCATCACGGCCACCGCCGACGAGATGGTGGTGGAACTGGACCGGTCCGCAACCGGGATCGCCCCGGGACAGGCGGTCGTCGTCTATGACGGCGACCGGGTGGTGGGCAGTGCCACCATCGACGGCACGAGCCGCTCGCCGCGGCTCGCCCAGGAGGGCTGATGTTCGCCACCGGGGTGGGCTCGCTGCCCGGGACGGACATGCCGGGCGCCCTTGGTTTCGTGCTCGGGGCCTTCGACCATGCCTGGTTGCCCGAGTTGCCGGCCCGTGGTGTGGGTGCGGACATGGTGGGGCGGGCCACGGCACTGCTCGACGGCCTCGACGTGGACCTGCAGCCGCAGGGTTGGCGTCTCGGCTCCGCTGGCGTCGACCACGGGCGTGCCAAGGGATGGTTGCGTCGCGACCTGGACGAGCTGGAAGAGGCCGCGCAGCACTTCACCGACAGCGTCACCCTGACCTGCACGGGGCCTTGGACCCTGGTCTCCTGCCTGGAGCTGCCACGGGGCGACAAGGTGCTCAGAGACCGGGGTGCCCGACGCGACGTGGCAGAGAGCCTCGGTCTGGGGCTCTCGAGACTGCTCGCGGAGATGCGACGAAGGTTGCCCGACATCACGTGGCGCCTGCAGTTGGACGAGCCGCTGCTCCCGCCAGTGCTGACCGGGGCGGTGCCCACGGCGTCGGGATTCGCCCGCCATCGACCCGTGGACCGTCCCGAAGTGAGCGAGCTGCTGGCCCGGACGGTCGACCAGCTGCGCTCGGAGGCGGATGTGGTGCTCCATTCCTGCGCCTCCTGGGCTGGAGTCGGCGGGGTCGACACCGACCTGCTCCAGCGTGCTGGCGTGGACTGGCTGGCGCTGGACCTGGACCAGTTGCGCCCGGCGGACTGGGACCGGCTCGGCCCCTGGATCGAGTCCGGGCGCGGGCTGCAGCTGGGGGTGGTGCCCACGACCTCCGCGGACACGATCACGTCCGTGGACCGAATCGTCTCTCGCTCCCTGTCCCGGCTGCGCCCCCTGGGGTTGGACCCCGAGTTGTTGGAGGGGCGGCTGGCGCTCTCCCCGGCCTGTGGGATGACGTCGTGGAGCACTGGGCCCGCTGCTCGCCAGCTGGAGGCCCTGCTGACGTCGGTGGACCTGCTGACCGAACAGCTGCACCGCTGATCCGCCCTTCGGCAGGGCCGTTGAGCAGCCGTCGGCAGGGTCGCTGAGTCCGCCGTCGGCAGGGTCGCTGAGTCCGCCTTCGGCAGGGTCGCTGGGCCAGCCTTCGGCAGGGGCTCGACGGCTGACGGCTAGGCTGGCCTGGTGCGTGGCTTCTCTGACCTGAACCTGAATGGCCCCACTCCCGCGCGGGTGCAACCTCGAGTGGGAGAGTGGGGCCCCGACGAGGTGCCCACCACGCAGGCCAAGAAGCGTCAGCGGATCTGGGTGGGCCTGGCCTTCATCGCGGCGCTGACCGCCCTGTGCCTGTTGGGCTGGTACTTCTACAAGGCCCTCAACCCGGGGGCCTGACCCAATCTGGGGGCCTGGCCCAATCCAGGGGCCCGCCCCGGCCGGGCAGGCTCAGGAACGCTTCTTGGCCCACTGGGCCGCGCGTCGCGAGACGGCGTGGCTGGGACGCTCCACCAGACGGAAGAAGAGCTCGGCCAGGACCAGGGCCAGTGGGATGGCCATGACCACCGCCAGGACCCGGTGTTCGGCCCCCAGCAGGTACTGCAGGGAGACCACGAGTGGCTCGTGGGTCAGGTAGAGGCTGAACGAACGACTTCCCAACCAGGCGATGGTCGGCCGGGTGCCCCACGCCTCCATGCGTCGATTGCCCAGCAGATAGGCCACCAGGCCCGTGGCGGCACCCACCATCAGCAGCTGGGAGACCAGCTTCCAGGTGGACGAGCTCAGGGCCGAAGCGCCGATCGGCCACCAGGGGGCGTTGGCCAGCACCAGGCAACCCGTCATCCAGATGATGCCGCGGGTGCGGCCCCACCCGCCGATGACCGTCAGTATGGTCTGCGCCTGGGAGGCCAGGACCACGCCAATCATGAAGACTGGTAGGTACTTCAACCGGCCGTCGTCCGCGTGGGTGCCCCAGGCCACCAGGGCCAGGCAGACCGGAAGCAGCCACCAGGAGCGACTTCCCGCCCGGCGCACGATCCAGATGTAGAGAGGCAGCAGCAGCGAGAACCACATCTCCCACTGCAGCGACCACAGGGGGGTGTTCAGGGAGCTGATGCCGAAGAGCAGGATGATGCTGTCCAATGTTCCGCGGGCCTGCACCTGGTCGACGTGGATCAGTGTCCACCAGCTCATCGCCGGGTCAGCCACTCGGGGTACCAGCACGGCCCATGCCAAGGCCAGGGCGACGGAGCCGATCACGGGCAGGTAGAGCCTCGGCAGCCGTCCAGCGTAGTAGGGAAGCCAGGGGCGATCGCCCGGCAGGAAGGACGGTGTCAGGACCAGTCCGGAGAGCACGAAGAAGGCCAGCACGGCGGCGTCGCCATCCCACAGCAGATGTCCCGGGGTGAGGGAGAACCATGGCAGCGTGGTCATCGCCGCGCCACGGTCCCGGTAGAGATCGGCCAAGGTTGGAAAGAGCAGCATGCAGTGGTGGAAGACCACCACCAGTGCCGCGACGCCGCGCAGACCATCCAGTGCATGGGCACGTGGCATGTGCGTGGTGCTGGGTGTTGGCTCCGCCGCACGGCGTGGCGTCACAGTCACTTCTGGCTCCCCCGAGTCGTCATCCGGGGAACTCTACGCCGCGCCGGCGGGGCACTCCTGCCATGCGCCCCGGACGGATCGTCGGGGGTCAGTCACTCCTCAGGACCAACGGCGGGGCGGGTCAGCGCGAGCAGGTGCTCGAGCCGTCTCAGCTCGGAATCCAGGAAGACCGGTCCTCCCGAGCGTCCCAGGACCACGGTGCGCTCCTCGTCCAGGGGACAGATGGCCACCGGGGTCTCCTGCCAGTGGGGGAGCCAGTTGGCTGGCATCTCGTCGCAACGCGCCGCGTCGAGGGGGCCGATGCTCGACAGTTCGACGCCCTCTTGTGGGCCGACGCTGCTGCTGAGCAGCACCTTCGCGTCGTCGCGGGAGATCACTGCAGTCCATTGGGTGTGGAAGACGGCGCACGCGCCGTTCACCAGGATCTCGGAGGCACGGGCGGGCTCGTCGAGCATGCGGTTGAGCAGACTGACGTCCCCCTGCAGACCCCAGGTTTCCTGGTTGCGGGAGACCCACAGCACTCGGACACCCTCGAGCTCGGTGCAGGCCCCGACGATGGACTCGATCAGCAGGCCCTGGGGCACGGAGACGATGAAGTCATCGACCACCCAGCCGTCACGCTGCTCGACGATCTCGATGGCGGCGATGTCAGCGCCCTCGGTGCCCATGGCGGTGGCCACCACGCCCAGGGAGCCGGGGCGGTCGGGGAGCTGGATGCGCAGGAGGTGCATCCCCACATTGTGACAAGTCCCACGGCGGCGGGGCTGCATCGTGTCCGCTGGGTGAGTCGTGCGAGGGACGCAGGAGTGGTCGGTTGGCCGCAATGTCGCAACGGGCCACTAGGATGCACGGGTGCCGAGAACGGCATGAGTGGACGACATCCCAGGAGTGACATCGTGGCCCTGACGCCGGATGACGTGGCCCGCTTGGCGGGCCTTGCGCGCATCGAGATGAGTGACGAGGAGCTGGCGCGATTGGCGCCCCAGCTGGACGTGATCCTCGAGTCGGTGGCCAGGGTGACCGAGGTCGCGGGCCCGGACATTCCCCCGACCTCGCACGCGCTGCCGCTGACCAATGTCTTCCGTGAGGACGTCGTGCGTGAGTCGATGACCCCCGAACAGGTTCTCGCCGCGGCGCCGGCCGCGGAGGACGACCGTTTCCGAGTGCCCCGCATCCTGGACGAGGAGGCCTGATGAGCGAGCAGAGGATCGACACCACCCAGATCCTGGGCGCCACCGCCGCACAGCTGGGGGAGTGGATCGCGGCCCAGACCGTGACCTCGGAGGAGGTCACCCGCACCTTCCTGGCGCAGATCGAGGCCGTCGACGCCGATGTGAAGGCCTTCGTGAGCGTCGACGCCGAGCGGGCCCTCGAGTTGGCCCGCCGGGTCGACGAGCGGATCGCTTCCGGCGAGGAGTTGGGCCCGCTGGCCGGTGTCCCCATCGCCGTCAAGGACCTGCTCTGCTATGAGGGGCTGCGCACTACCGCGAGCTCCCGCATGCTGGAGAACTGGATCCCGCCCTACAGCTCCACCATCGTGCACAGGCTGCTGGACGCTGGCCTGGTCATCCTGGGCAAGACCAACCTGGACGAGTTCGCGATGGGCTCGTCCACGGAGACCTCCTGGTTCGGTGCCAGCCACAACCCGTGGGACCTGACCCGCACGCCGGGAGGTTCCGGTGGCGGCTCCTCGGCTGCTCTGGCCGCCTTCGAGGCACCCTTGGCCATCGGCACGGACACCGGCGGTTCCATTCGCCAGCCGGCGTCGGTCACCGGCACGGTCGGCGTGAAGCCCACCTACGGTGGCGCCAGCCGATTCGGCATCATCGCGATGGCCTCCAGTCTGGACCAGCCCGGCCCGTGCGCCCGCACGGTGCTGGACGCCGCGCTGCTGCACGAGGTGATCGCGGGTCACGACCCGCTGGACTCCACCTCCATCGACGCCCCCGTGCCGGCCGTGGTGGACGCTGTGCGGACCGCCGACGTGAAGGGGATGCGGATCGGCGTCGTGAAGGAGTTCGGTGGCGAAGGCTATGCGCCCGGCGTGGAGCAGCGGTTCACCGAGGCCGTCGAGCTGTTGCGGCAGGCCGGTGCCGAGATCATCGAGGTCAGCTGCCCGCACTTCGACTACGCACTGCCGGCCTACTACCTGGTGATGCCCAGCGAGGTGAGTTCCAACCTGGCCCGCTATGACGCCATGCGCTACGGACTGCGCGTCGGCGATGACGGCCAGCACTCGACCGAACAGGTGATGCGGCTCAGCCGTGGCGAGGGCTTCGGCGACGAGGTCAAGCGACGCATCATCATCGGAACCCACGCCCTGTCCAGCGGCTACTACGACGCCTACTATGGCTCGGCGCAGAAGGTGCGAACACTGATCCAGCGCGACTTCGACGCGGCGTTCGAGCAGTGCGACGTGCTGGTCAGCCCGTCGACGCCCACCACGGCCTTCCGGCTGGGCGAGCACCAGGACGATCCGATCGCCATGTACAAGGCAGACCTGTGCACCATCCCGTCGAACATGGCGGGCAATGCATCCGCCTCCTTCCCCGCGGGCCTGGCCCCGGAGGACGGCCTTCCTGTGGGCTTCCAGGTGATGGCTCCGCCGATGGCCGATGACCGCCTGTACCGCGTCGGGGCCGCGCTGGAGGCGCTCCTCACAGAGAAGTGGGGCGGCCCGCTGCTGGAGCAGGCACCCGCCCTGGAGAACACGCTGACCCGGAAGGCTGAGCAGGCATGAACGACGAACTGATGGACTACGACGAGGTGCTCGAGCGCTTCGACCCGGTTCTCGGCCTCGAGGTGCACGTTGAATTGAACACCGCGTCCAAGATGTGGTGCGCCTGTTCCGCAGAGCCCGGCAGCGCGCCCAACACGCACGTCTGCCCGGTCTGTCTGGGCCTGCCCGGTTCGCTTCCCGTGGTCAACGGCAAGGCCGTGGAGTCGGCCATTCGGATCGGTCTGAGCATCAACTGCGAGATCGCCGAGTTCTCCCGTTTTGCACGGAAGAACTACTTCTACCCGGACATGACCAAGGACTACCAGATCAGCCAGTCCGATGAACCCATCTGCCACGACGGCTGGGTGGACGTCGAGGTTGACGGTCAGACCTTCCGCGTCGACGTGGAGCGCGTCCACATGGAGGAGGACGCCGGCAAGAGCTTGCACGTGGGGGGCGCGGGCCGCATCCACGGGGCCGACTATTCGCTGATGGACTACAACCGCGCTGGCGTGCCCCTGATGGAGATCGTCACCCGTCCCATCATGGGCACCGGCGCCTACGCGCCCCAGGTGGGCCGCGCCTACATGTCCTACCTGCGCGACATGATGAAGGCCCTCGGAGTGTCGGAGGCGCGGATGGAGCAGGGCAACATGCGCTGCGACGCGAATGTCTCCCTGATGCCCAAGGGGTCCACGGTGCTGGGCACCCGCACCGAGACCAAGAATGTGAACTCGCTGCGCTCCGTCGAGGGCGCGCTGCGTTTCGAGATGATGCGTCAGGGCGCCATCCTGGCCAAGGGTGGCAAGGTCAAGCAGGAGACCCGGATGTGGCACGAGGACGGGGAGTACACCACCCCGGGCCGCTCCAAGGAACAGGCCGAGGACTACCGCTACTTCCCGGAGCCGGATCTGGTTCCGATCACCCCCAGTCGAGAGTGGGTTGAGGAGCTCCGCGCCACGCTCCCGGAGCCTCCCGCCGAGCATCGCAAGCGCATCATCGAGCAGTGGCAGCTGTCGGAGCGGGAGATGGGCGACATCGAGGCCGTCGGCGCACTGGATCTGATCGAGGCCACCGTCACGGCGGGTGCCAAGCCGCAGGCCGCCCGCAAGTGGTGGTTGGGGGAGCTGGCCCGTCGGGCGAACGAGGCCGGCGTCGAACTCGAGGCAGTCGGCATGAGCCCTGTGCAGGTGGTGGAACTGCAGAAGCTGGTGGATGCGAAGACCATCAATGACAAGCTGGCGCGCCAGGTGATCGACGGCGTGGTGGCAGGGGAGGGCGAGCCCGCCCAGATCGTCGAACAGCGCGGACTCGCCGTGGTCAGCGATGACGGCGCCCTCGGCGCCGCCGTCGACGATGTCATCGCAGCCAATCCCGACGTGGCGGACAAGATCCGTGACGGCAAGGTCCAGGCAGCTGGCGCACTGATCGGCCAGGTGATGAAGGCCATGAAGGGACAGGCCGATGCCGGCCGCGTGCGTGAGCTCATCATGGAGAAGCTCGCCTGAACCAGTGACCAGTCGGGGGCCCACCGCAGGTGCTGCGGTGGGCCACCCACCGACCCGAGTTCTCCCACACCTCGTCAAAAGGAATGTCCGCAGTGAGCAGCCCCAGCGTCCTCGACGCACCGTCCACGATCCGCCCAGAGGACGAGAGGCTGCCGGTTGGGCAGGCCTTCCTCTACGGCTTCCAGCACGTCCTGAGCATGTACGGCGGTGTGATCGCCGTGCCGCTGATCATCGGCACTGCCGCGGAACTTCCCGCTGACCAGGTGGGCATGCTGGTGGCCGCCGCGCTGTTCGTATCCGGGCTCGCCACACTCCTGCAGAGCCTCGGCCTGCCCGGACTGGGCGCCAAGCTGCCCCTGGTGAACGGCACCACCTTTGGCGCGGTCTCCACGATGCTGGCCATCCTGGCCACTGGCGGTGGCATGCCGGTCATCTACGGCTCGGTGATGGTGGCGGGCGTCATCGGTTTCGTGTTGGCGCCGTTGTTCAGCCGGATCCAGCGCTTCTTCCCGCCGGTGGTCACGGGCACCATCATCACGGCCATGGGCATCTCGCTCCTGCCGGTGGCTGCTGGATGGATCACCAACCAGGCCGAGGGTGGCGCGTCGGTCACCAATCTGTTGCTGGCCGGCTTCACGCTGGCGGTGGTGCTCCTGTGCACCCGCATCCGGGCGTTGGCTCGCGTGGCCATCCTGGTCGGCATCGTCGTCGGGACGCTCGTGGCAGCGGCCTTCGGTGAAGCGGATTTCAGCACGGTGGGCGAGGGAGCCATCCTCGCCCTGCCCAAACCCTTCGCGTTCGGCGCGCCCCAGTTCGAGCTGGGCGCCATCATCTCCATGACCATCGTGATCATCGTGACGATGATGGAGATCATGGCGGACCTGTTCGCCGTCGCCAAGGTGGTGGGCACGGACGTGGACGAAAAGCGTATCGCCGACGGGCTGCGGGCCGACATGTTGGCGACGGTCATTGCTCCGGTCTTCAACTCCACTCCACCGACGGCCTTTGCCCAGAATGTTGGTCTGGTGGCGGTGACCAAGGTGAAGTCCCGCTACACCGTGGCGGCCGGTGCAGTCCTGCTGCTCCTGCTGGGCATCATCCCGCTGCTGGGACGGGTGGTGGCCTGTGTTCCCTCGGCGGTGCTGGGCGGTGCCGGCGTGGTCCTGTTCGGCTCGGTTGCGGCCGCCGGCATCCAGACCCTGCAGCAGGCGGACTTCGAACGCGGCAACAACATCTTCGTCGTCGCCACCTCGCTGGCGCTGGTCATGTTCCCGATCGCAGTACCGAACTTCTATGCGCAGGTGCCCACCTGGCTGGGGATGATCCTCGGATCGGGCATCTCGGCTGCTGCGCTGAGCGCCGTGCTGTTGAACCTGCTGCTGAATGGTCGGCACGCGAGCCAGGGCGCTCTGGGCGATGAGATGGAGGCTGTTCCGGCCCCCGAACCCTTCGAGGAATGACAGACCTTCGTGGTGAAGGACAGAAACCTTCGAGAAGCGGCAGCCCAGGGGTCGTTGGCGGCAGTCCGCCGTCGGTACTGCGGACTGAAGCACATTGCTTGCTCAGACCAAGGTCTGCACGGGGCGGACGAAAGGCCAAAGGTTCCTTCACTGTAAGGAATTGGAGGCAATCATGCAGAACTATGAGAGGTGCCCGACTTGCTGGAGGGTCCAGCGGTCGGTTCCCCCGACAGGAGAGATCATGATCCGTTCCCGTGCAGCTGTCGCCGTCGTCGCTGCCGCCATCTCGTTCGCTGCTGCTCCGGCCGCCTTCGCCGCCCCCAACGAGGCCAGCGCCTGGGCCTCCTTCTCCAGCGCCGATGCCTGGATCAACCAGGAGAACAACTTCCGCTGGTATGTCGCCACCCCCACCATCACCGAGGACATGGTCGGCCAGACCGTCACGATGACCGCCCAGTCCTCGCCCATGGTCGACTGCTCCGCTCTGTCCACCGGCTACTCCACCGCCACCGGCTGGGTCAACACCGAGGCCACCCTGGTCCGCTGCAACCCCGCGATGGCCGTCCTGACCTTCGTCGTCGACGAGGGCATGGTGGGCAGCGACGTCCAGGTCAACGGCTGGGTTGACGCCGGAAAGAAGACCACCGGCACCGTCCGCGGCACCGTCGAGATCGCCGGCACCACCTACAAGGCGACGCAGACCGTCAACCGCTGAATCCTTCTCCCGGTCTGACAGACCGGCACATCGGGGGTGTGACCAGGTCACACCCCCGATGTCGTCAGGCGCGGGGTCCAGCCGCTGTCCCGGGCCGGCGCCCGCTGCGGAATCGGTCACAATGGTGGGCATGCCCCTTGAACCCACTCTCGCTGCGCGTCTGAAGCGCAATTCCGACGGTCTGGTTCCCGCCGTCGTCGTCGATGCGACCACCGGCGCAGTGCTGATGATGGCCTGGATGGACGATGAGGCCCTGCACCGCACACTCACCACCCGCAAGGCCACCTACTGGTCGCGCAGCCGCCAGGAATACTGGGTCAAGGGCGAGACCAGTGGTCACACCCAGCACGTGCGCGAGGTGCGTCTGGACTGCGATGGGGACACCCTGTTGATGCGCGTCGACCAGGCGGGCGGCGCCTGCCACACCGGGGACTCGACCTGCTTCGAGGCCGACCTGCTCCTGGCGGACGACCGCGTGGTGCAGTCATGAGTAGTCGGCTGGATCTGCGCGTGGAACCCTCTCTTGATGGCTTTCGGGAGCAGGCGGTGGCCGGACGTCGCGTGATCAGCGTTCATGCCCGACTGCTGGCCGACGACCTGACGCCCGTGGCGATCTACGACCGCCTCTGCGGGGATCGCGAACTGACCTACCTGTTCGAGTCGGCCGATGCCGGGGTGTGGTCTCGCTGGAGCTTCATCGGCGTCAATGCCGCCGCGACCCTGACGGAGCGCGACCAGCAGGCCCACTGGCTTGGCCGATCCATCGTCGGACTGCCCACGGAGGGTGACCCACTGACGGTGCTCAAGGAGACCCTGCGAATCCTGCACACAGAGCGGGACCCGGAGCTGCCGCCCTTCGTCCAGGGCATGGTTGGCTATCTGGGCTACGACGTGGTCCGGCGACTGGAGCAGTTGCCCGACAGCTGTGTCGATGACCTGCAGGTGCCCGAACTGGTGATGATGCTGGCCAGCGACCTTGTGGTGCTGGACCATCACAAGGGGGAGGTCTGGCTGGTTGCCAATGCCGTCAATTTCGACGATTCACCAGAACGGCTGGAGCAGGCGCATGCGGACGCCGTTGCGCGCGTCGAGTCGATGGCCCACACCCTCTGCCAGCCCGGACGCCCATTGGCGGCGCTACAGGAAGAGCCCGCTGACAGCCGGCTCGTGCGCCAGCGCAGCGACGACGAGTTCGAGGCCATGGTGCGCCAGGCCCAGGAACAGATCCGGGCAGGGGAGATCTTCCAGGTGGTGCCCAGCCAACGCTTCGACCTGCCCACTCGCGCCCAGGCGCTGCAGATCTACCGATCCCTGCGCCACACCAATCCCAGCCCCTACCTCTTCCTGCTCAGGATGCCCGGCTTCGACGTGATCGGATCCAGCCCCGAGGCGCTGGTCACCGTGAACGATGGCATCGCCACCACGCATCCGATCGCCGGCACCCGCCCGCGCGGGGCGACGCCCGTCGAGGACCGCGAGCTCGAACTGGACCTCCTGGCCGACGAGAAGGAGCGCTCCGAGCACCTGATGCTGGTGGATCTGGGACGCAATGACCTGGGCCGGGTGTGCGTGCCGGGCACGATCGAAGTGACCGAGTTCATGCACGTGCGCCGCTACAGCCATGTCATGCACATGGAGGCGGCCGTGACGGGCCAGGTGGCCGCGGGCCACAGTGGCCTCGACGTGATGCTGGCCTGTTTCCCGGCCGGCACGCTCTCGGGTGCTCCCAAGGTGCGCGCCATGGAGATCATCGACGAGCTGGAGACGACGCGTCGCGGCGTCTACGGGGGAGTGGTGGGCTACTTCGACTTCGCCGGCAATGCCGACGCCGCGATCGCGATCCGGACCGCGGTGCTCAAGGATGGCGTCGCCCACGTCCAGGCCGGAGCCGGCATCGTGGCCAATTCCGTGCCGGCCAGCGAGAACCTGGAGACGCAGAACAAGGCCCGCGCCGTGCTGACGGCGATCCGTCGGGCCGAGACGCTGCGCGATCTCAGCCCGGCGGACGGGGTCGACCAGTGAAGCCCGCCCAGCTGAGACTGCTGAGCTGGCTCACGGCGGCAGCTGGTGCCGTGCTGGCCATCGTCTGGGCGGCCCACGCCGGAACGCTGGCAGCAACGTCGCGGGCGCTGGGGTGGTCGCTGCTGGCCTCGGTCGGACTCGCGGCCCTGCTTGGGGTCTGGGGACGGCGACTGGTGGGTCTTGTGCAGCTCCTGCTGGCTGCAGGTCTCGTCCTGGTGGTGAGCAGTGCCAACGGTGCCGGTCGGCTCTGGTTGTCCGTGGCCCTGGCCGTCATTGCAGGACTGCTCCAGATCCTCACGGCGCACCGCTGGCCACACCGGGCGTCGCGTTTCGAGCGTTCCGCGTCCGCACCGGGGGCACTGGGCGGGGATCTGGACATCTGGAAGGCCATGGACGCCGGACTTGACCCCACCGAGGAGGGATTTGGCGGTAGTCTCGAGCCGCGGGAGACTTCTCCCGACCAGACTCGCCCGCCGCGCCCCGCACCGTCGGGGGCCGACCAGGAGGACCAATGAGCCAGAGCACGTCGTCGAAGACTCCGAAGCTGCGTGTGAAGCACGAGCGCCAGCTGCACTACGAGGAGGGCAAGTCGCCGGCCGCCTGGGCCGGCACCTGGATTGCCATGGCCGGTTTCCTCGGCCTGACCTGGTTCGGCAGCTTTGGTTTCGAGAAGGGCGGCTGGACCGCCATCATCATCTGCAGCGCCATCGTGCTGCTCGGCGGCATCGTGACCCTGGTCATGAAGGGCGCCGGCTACGGCACCCCGGCTCGCGACCTGTGATCACGGTCCTCGACGAGATCATCGTCGGCGTGCGCTCCGACCTGGCGGAGCGCCGCGCCGTCACCAGCTTGGCTGACCTGGAACTGCGGATCCAGTCCGCGCCGGCGCCGCTGGATGTCCTGACCCGTTTCCGCGAGCCGGGCCTGTCGGTGATCAGTGAGGTGAAGCGCAAGAGCCCCAGCAAGGGCGCGCTCGCCGTCATCGAGGACCCCGCGGCGCTGGCTGCCCAGTACGAGCTGGGCGGGGCCAGCGCCATCAGTGTGCTCACGGAGAAGCACCGCTTCAACGGCTCGCTGGATGATCTGGACGCCGTACGTGAGCGCGTGCGGATCCCCGTGCTGCGCAAGGACTTCGTCGTCGACGAGTACCAGGTCTGGGAGGCCCGCGCCCACGGCGCGGACCTGGTGCTGCTGATCGTTGCAGCGCTGGACGATTCCCAGCTGGCGAGACTGCACCAGCTGGTGCAGGACCTGGGCATGACACCCTTGGTGGAGGTGCACACGGCGGAGGAGGCCCGCAGGGCCGCCGATCTGGGAGCCGAGCTGGTGGGCGTCAACAACCGCAATCTCAAGACGCTCGACGTCGACTTGGCCCAGTTCGGGCGCCTGGTGGAATTGCTGGGCGACCAGACGGTGAAGGTGGCGGAGTCCGGAATTCTCGGCCCGGAGGACGCGGCGCTCGTCCACCGGCAGGGCGCGGACGTCGTGCTCGTGGGTGAGGCCCTCGTGCGTCACGGCGATCCGGCTGCGGCGATCCGCGAGATGGTCTCGGCCGCAGCCCGCGGCTGATCCGTCGAGCGCACCGAAGGACCCGACGCAATCCGGCGCTCGGGTCGAACTGCAGTGTTTGGAGAGACCATGAGCCTGCCCGACGCACAGGGCCACTTCGACGACTTCGGCGGTCGTTTCGTCCCGGAGGCCCTCCAGGCCGCCCTGAACGAACTGGAGGCTGCCTTCGTCGACGCGAACAGCGATCCTGCCTTCCACGCCGAGCTCGAGCGGCTGCGCCGAGACTACGCCGGCCGCCCGACCCCGATCTGGCAGGCCGATCGCTTCGCCGAGCACTGTGCGGCCGAAGGATCGCAGGGCGTGACCATCGTGCTCAAGCGCGAGGACCTGAACCACACCGGCAGCCACAAGGTGAACAATGTGCTGGGCCAAGCGCTGCTCACCAAGCGGATGGGCAAGACCCGGGTCATCGCCGAGACGGGTGCCGGGCAGCACGGGGTGGCAACCGCCACCGCAGCGGCCCTCTTCGGGCTGGAGTGCCGCGTCTACATGGGCAAGGTGGACACGGAGCGTCAGGCGCTCAATGTGGCGCGCATGCAGATGCTGGGCGCCGAGGTGGTGGCCGTCGAGGCAGGCTCGATGACGCTCAAGGACGCCATGAACGAGGCGATGCGGGACTGGGTCACCAATGTTGACACCACGCACTACCTGATCGGGACCGTGGCGGGCCCGGCTCCCTTCCCGAAGATCGTGCGGGAGTACCAGCGGATCATCTCCACCGAGGCTCGGGCCCAGGTTCTGGAGCGCTACGGCAGGCTGCCCGACGCCGTGGCGGCGTGCGTTGGTGGTGGCTCCAATGCGATGGGAATCTTCGCTGACTTCGTCAATGACCCTGAAGTCTCCCTCTACGGCTTCGAGGCCGCGGGCGACGGGGTGGACACCGGACGCCATGCTGCCACCATCACCGCTGGCCGGATGGGGGTCATCCACGGCATGCGGACCTATGTCCTGATGAACGAGGACGGTCAGACGATCGAGTCTCACTCCATTTCGGCCGGCCTGGACTACCCGGGAGTCGGGCCGGAGCATGCTTGGCTGGCACAGACTGGCCGGGCCCAGTACCTGCCTGTCACGGACGCGGAGGCGATGGATGCCCTCAAGCTGCTGACCCAGACGGAGGGCATCATGCCCGCCATCGAGTCGGCCCATGCCGTGGCCGGCGCGCGTCGACTGGCGCTCGAGCTGACCAGTCAGGACCCGCAGACCAAGCCGCTGATCGTGATCAACATCTCCGGTCGCGGCGACAAGGACGTCGACACCGCGATCAAGTACTTCGGCATCGACGGCAGCGTCGACGACGTGGCCGGACGGATGGAGCAGAAGTGAGCAGCCGCAACGAGACCGGTTACCCCGGCACGCCCTTCACCGATGCTGCCCGACTGGGCCGATCGGGACACTGCTTCGCGGCCGCCCGCCAAGAGGGTCGGGCGGCACTGGTGGGCTACCTGCCCGTCGGCTTCCCCGACCTGGCCGGCAGCGTCGAGGCGATGCGTGCCATCACCGAGGGCACCGACGGACTCGGCGTGGACATGGTGGAGGTGGGCATGCCCTACTCCGACCCCATGATGGACGGACTGGTCATCCAGCACGCCACCACTCGTGCCCTGCAGCGCGGAGTGCGCACCAAGGACATCTTCACGGCCGTGGAAGCCGTCGCGCAGACCGGCAAGCAGGCCACCGTGATGATCTACTGGAACCTGGTGGAGACCTATGGCGTCGACGCCTTCGCCCGTGACCTGTCCGCCGCCGGTGGTGCCGGACTCATCACGCCGGACCTCACCCCCGACGAAGCCGGGGCCTGGATGACTGCGTCCGACGAGCACGGACTGGACCGGATCTTCCTGGTGGCTCCCTCGTCCACCGACGAGCGGCTCGCCAACACCCTGGATGCCTGCCGGGGCTGGGTCTACGCCACCAGCGTGATGGGTGTCACCGGCACCCGTACCAGCACCAGCTCTGCCGCGCCGGAACTGGTGGCTCGGGTGCGCGAGGCCTCGCCACAACTTCCCGTGGGCGTCGGGCTGGGTGTCTCCAATGGTGCGCAGGCCAAGGAGCTGGCGCAGGTCAGCGACGCCGTGATTGTCGGGTCTGCGCTGGTCAAGTGCCTGATGGCCAATGACGAGGCCGGAACCAGCGACCTCGCGGCCCTGCGACGCCTGGCCTCCGAACTGGCGCTGGGTGTGCGCGGGCAGGTCTGAACACTCCCATGCTGGCCCAGCTCTTGATGCCGCTGTCGATTCCCAGCCCGTCGTGGTCGGGATTCGATCTTGGCCCCCTGCGCATCCATGCCTACGCGCTGTGCATCCTCACCGGCATCGTGCTGGGTTGGCGCTTCGCCCGCGGCCGGTACCAGGCCCGCGGTGGGGATCCGGAGGCCTTCGAGGACGTCGTGGGAGTGGCCGTCCTCGCGGGCATCATCGGGGCGCGGCTCTATCACGTGGTCACCGACTGGCAGCTCTACTTCGGCCCCGGCCGTCGGCCGGTGGAGGCCCTGTACATCTGGAATGGCGGTCTGGGGATCTGGGGTGCCGTGGCGGCGGGAGCACTGGCCGCCTGGCTGGTGTGCCGACGCAAGGGACTGGACTTCGCCACCATGGCCGATGCCGCTGCTCCGGCGCTCCTCCTGGCCCAGGCCATCGGCCGCTTGGGCAACTGGTTCAACCAGGAACTCTTCGGGCGTCCCACCACCCTGCCCTGGGCACTGGAGATCGACGCGGCACATCGTCCGTCGGGCTTCGAACAGTTCGCCACCTTCCACCCGACCTTCGCCTACGAGATGCTCTGGAACCTGGCGGGGGTTGCCATCCTGGTGTGGGCGGAGCGCCGCTTCCGGTTGGGGCACGGGCGGGTCTTCGCCCTGTATGTCGCCTACTACTGCACCGGTCGGCTGTGGATCGAGCATCTGCGGATCGATCCGGTGAACACCGCGGCGGGATTGCGGCTCAACGAGTACACGTCGGTGATCGTCTTCCTGTGTGCCGTGGTGGCCTTCGTGCTCCTGGGACGGGCCTCGACCCGTTCGCGCTGACAGCAGCATCGCTCGCCACACCAGCTGGGCGGCAATCGCCTGCGTCCCAGCCCGTGGACCACGCTCTCTTCGGAGCCCGCGGTGTGGCTTCTTTTTCCACGCCAGAAGGGCAAGCGATCCGAGACGTGGACGAAATCATTGCGAAACATGACGGAAACAATCTGGGCCTAGCGTTTCGCCACGATCGGTGCAGCGAAGCCTTCGGTGCACCGATCTCTGCGTCGGGAAACCGACACGTCCAGATCGGAGTACATGCATGGCACGTGACGTCTTCACGCACCGTCGGGCCGCTGGTCTCTACGACCCCGCCCTTGACCATGACGCCTGTGGCGTTGCCTTTGTCGCCCAGCTGAGCGGCGAGCCGACCCACCAGATCGTCGAACAGGGACTGCAGGCCCTGCGCAATCTCGACCACCGCGGGGCCACCGGGGCCGACGAGGCGGCCGGTGATGGCGCGGGCATCATGATCCAGGTCCCAGACGCCTTCCTGCGCGCCGCAGTGGACGCCGACCTGCCCGAGGCCGGCGCCTATGCCGTCGGCATGGCCTTCCTGCCCACCGATGACGCCGAGCGTGACATGGCTCGGATCTCCATCGAGGAGATTGCTCTGGAGGAGGGTCTCTAGGTCTTGGCCTGGCGCGACGTGCCGGTGCAGACCGACTCGCTCAGCCCCATCTCGCGCGATGCGATGCCCCACATGGCGCACCTGGTGGTCCAGAGCCGCACGGGGGAGAGCGGCATCGATCTGGACCGGTTGGCCACTTCACGGCCATCGTTCCCCGGGACCATGCACGCGTCGTGCGAGCCCGGGAGGATGCCCAGCTGGCAGGACTCACCGAAGACGAAAGCACCCGACTCATGATGGAGGCAGCTCATGGCTGATCCGCGCGGATTCATCACCAGGCAGCGACAGCTCGCCGAACGTCGCCCCGTCGAGGAAAGACTGGGTGACTGGCAGGAGGTCTACCCGGGCACACCGGGCCGGGCCCTGCTGCCGATCATCAGCCAGCAGGCGAGCCGCTGCATGGACTGTGGCATCCCCTCCTGTCACAACGGATGCCCGCTGGGAAATCTGATCCCGGAGTGGAATGACCTGGTCTGGCGCGACGAGTGGCCCGCCGCCCTGGAACGACTGCACGCCACGAACAACTTCCCGGAGTTCACGGGGCGGCTGTGTCCGGCACCGTGCGAGACGGCGTGCGTGGTGGGCATCAGTCGCGAGCCGGTGACCATCAAGAATGTCGAAGTTTCCATCATTGACAAGGCATGGGACGACTTGCGCGTCGTGCCCCAGCAGCCCCAGTGGCACTCGCTGAAGACCGTCGCCGTGGTGGGTTCCGGGCCGGCCGGGCTCGCTGCGGCCCAGCAGCTGACCCGGGCCGGACACACCGTCGTGGTCTATGAGCGGGCCGACGCCATCGGGGGACTGCTCCGCTACGGCATCCCCGAGTTCAAGATGGAGAAGCGGGTGATCGATCGACGGCTCAAGCAGATGGTGCTGGAGGGGACGGTCTTCAAGACCGACACCCCCACCGGTCCCGGTGCCGACGAGCAGGGTGGCATCACCGGCGAACAGCTGCTGGAGCGATTCGACGCGGTGGTGTTGACCATCGGGTCGAGGGTGCCGCGGGCACTGCAGGTGCCGGGGAGTGACCTGGAGGGGATCCACCAGGCCATGGACTACCTCACCCAGGCGACCCAGCGGCTCGCGACGGCCGAGCCTGTCGAGGCCCGCGAGCCTGCTGAGGGACAGATCCACGCCAAGGGCAAGCACGTCGTGGTGATCGGCGGCGGCGACACCTCCAATGACTGCCTGGGCACCGCCCTGCGCCAGGGCGCCGCGTCGGTGACACAGCTGGAGATCATGCCGCAGCCGCCGCAGAGCCGGCCGGAGCACCAGCCCTGGCCGACGTATCCGATGATCTACCGGATCGCCTCGGCCAACGAGGAGGGCGGCGAGCGACTGTACGCCGTGAACACCTCGGAATTCCTGGGCGAGGACGGCCATGTCACGGGGCTGCGGCTGTCCGAGGTGCGGTTCGAGGACGGCAAGCTGGTGACCGTCGAGGGCACCGAGCGGGAGCTGAAGGCGGACCTGGTACTGCAGGCGATGGGCTTCCTGCACCCGGAGGGCGACGGGGTGGTGGCTGAGCTCGGTCTTGAGCTGGACGAGCGTGGCAACATCCGTCGCGGCGACGACTACCAGACCAATGTGCCGGGCCTCTTTGCCGCCGGTGACTGCGGCCGTGGCCAGTCGTTGATCGTCTGGGCCATCGCCGAGGGTCGCGGTGCGGCCCATGGCGTCGACGCCTTCCTGCGGGGGACGGCGAGCCGCCTGCCACGGCCCATCGGGCCTCAGGAGCGCCAACTGATGGCGTGAGGCAGCAGCTCACCATCACCAGATGAGCCGAGGGGTGGTGGGTGCGGTCGACGGACTGCACCCACCGCCCTCGTATGTCCAGAGGACCAGGACTTTCGTGACATGTCTTGGCCTTGTGCGGCGTCTATAGTGGCACCTGGCCGTCAGCCCCCGATGACGCAGTGACAGTTCAATCCTCGGGAGGAATCATGGTGCGGGAACGTTCGAAGCAGCCTGGCTGGGAGGACGTCCTGTTGCCACCCGGCACGCAGCGTGGCAATGACCCGTCGCCCTACCAACGTCCGGCGCAATCGCCCCGACCCCCGGCCGCCAACCAGCAGGCCCCCCAGGGTCGCCCGGGGCAGGGGCGCGAGCAGGGGGCGGGACAGAAGAATCGGCCCCAGCAGGCCACGCCCGCCAAGGACGGTGTCCAGGACCGGCCGGCCGAGGGCAGGCGCAAGCCCCAGGACCACGTCGTGGTGCCGCGACGGGCACTGGAGGACCAGCTGACCCGCACCCGGATGCAGTTGCTGGAGACGGAGCGACGCGCGGCGGTGGCGGAGGCCGTCGCCGACGAACGCCAGCGGATGCTCCACCAGACCCAACGCAACCTGGAGCACGCCACCTTGGCGCTTCGGGCGCTCGCCGGGGACCCGTCGGTGCCCCGCGACCCCTCCAATGCCTACCTGGTGCAGGTGGAGGCCTCCGTCGAGGAGAAGCCGCGTGCGCTGGAGAGCAGCCGCCGAGCGCTGAGCCGGTTCATCAAGCGGTGAGTTCCCGGTCGGGCTGACCGCCGCGCCCTGCGCGGGGCGCGACGAGTCGCAGCCGCTTCCGGTCCGGGTTGGCCGCAGTGTGGGTGGCGCGCGGTAGATTGGCCGTCACGCAAGACCCCGCAGCTCGTCACCAGCACCACCCCAGAAAGAGGGCGCCCGGTTCCATGGTCGACTCATTCGTCCACCTCCACACCCACACCGAGTTCTCGATGCTCGACGGCGCGGCGAAGAATTCCAAGCTCTTTGCCGAGGTCGAGCGCCAGGGAATGCCGGCCGTCGCGATGACCGACCACGGCAACATGTTCGGCGCCTACGAGTTCCAGTCGACGGCCAAGAAGCACGACGTGAAGCCGATCATCGGCATCGAGGCCTATGTTGCTCCGTCGACGCGCCACTCACGATCGCAGGAGTTCTGGGCCAAGGGTCGTCACGACGGCACGGATGCGTCGGTGGAGGGCGGCAAGGACGTCTCCGGCGGCGGCCGTTACACCCACATGACGATGTTGGCCCAGAATGCCACCGGACTGCGCAATCTCTTTCGGCTGAGCTCCCTGGCCAGCTTCGAGGGCTACTACATGAAGCCCCGCATGGACCGCGAGATCATCAGCCAGTACGCCGAGGGCATCATCGCCACCACGGGATGCCCGTCGGGTGAGGTGCAGACCCGGCTGCGTCTGGGCCAGTTCGACGAGGCCGTCGCAGCGGCGGCCGCCTACCAGGAGATCTTCGGCAAGGAGAACTACTTCCTGGAGCTGATGGACCACGGCATCGACATCGAGCGCAGCGTGCGTGAGGACCTGATGCGAGTGGCCAAGAAACTGGACCTTCCGCTGCTGGCCACCAATGACTCGCACTATGTCACGCCGGACCAGGCCGACAGCCACGACGACCTGCTGTGCGTGGGTGTGGGTCGCAACAAGGACGATCCCAACCGCTTCCGCTTCAACGGCTCCGGCTACTACATCCGCACCTCCGAGGAGATGCGTGAGCTGTTCAAGGAGATGCCGAGCGCCTGCGACAACACCCTGGCCATCGCGGAGCGGATCGAGAGCTATGAGGACGTCTTCAAGCACGTCGACCGGATGCCCCAGTTCGACGTCCCCGAGGGCGAGACCCAGGAATCCTGGCTGCGCAAGAAGGTCGAGGAGGGCGTCAAGGTCCGTTACGGCGACGCGGATCGCCCCGACGTGCTGGAACGCATCGAGACCGAGCTGAAGGTCATCGAGCCGCTGGGCTTCAGCTCCTACTTCCTCGTCGTCTCGGACATCTGCAACAAGGCCCGTGAGATGGGCGTGGCCGTGGGGCCCGGACGTGGTTCTGCCGCCGGCTCGATGATCGCCTACCTGACCGGCATCATCCAGATCGACCCGCTGGAACACGGGCTGCTCTTCGAGCGATTCCTCAACCCCGAGCGCATCAGCCCGCCCGACATCGACCTCGACTTCGACGACCGCAAGCGGGACAAGGTCATCGACTATGTCACCGACAAGTACGGCGAGGCCTACACCAGCCAGGTCAACACCTTTGGCACCATCAAGGCGAAGGCCGCCGTGAAGGATGCCAATCGCATCCTGGGCTATCCCTTCGGGTTGGGCGACAAGATCACCAAGGCGATGCCGCCGGACGTGATGGGCAAGGGAGTGCCGCTCAAGGACCTGTTCAACGAACAGCATCCCCGATATGCGGAAGGCGCCGAATTCCGGGAGCTCTACAACACGCAGGCCGACGTGAAGCGCGTCGTCGACACCGGCATGGGCCTGGAGGGCCTGATTCGTGGCACGGGCGTGCACGCCTGCGCCTTCATCCTGTCCAGCGAGAAGCTGATCGACGTCGTGCCGATGCACAAGCGCGACAAGGACGGCATGATCATCGCCGGCTTCGCCTACCCTCAGCTCGAGGAAATGGGCCTGATGAAGATGGACTTCCTGGGCCTGCGCAACCTGGGAATCATGGACCACGCCGTCCAGATCATCAAGCAGAACAAGGGCATCGAGGTGGACACCGCCAGCCTGGCGCTGGACGACCAGAAGACCTATGACCTGCTGGCCCGCGGCGACACCCTGGGCGTCTTCCAGCTCGACGGCGGTCCGATGCGATCCCTGCTGCGCCAGATGGGTCCCACCGGCTTCGACGACATCACCGCCGTGCTGGCCCTGTACCGTCCGGGGCCGATGGGCGCCAATGCCCACATCAGCTATGCGGAGCGCAAGAACGGGCGTCAGGAGATCATCCCGATCCACCCGGAGCTCAAGGAGGCCCTGGATCCACTGATCGGTGACACCTTCCACCTGATCGTCTACCAGGAGCAGATCATGGCCATCGCCCGCGAGCTCGCGGGCTACACCCTGGGTGGCGCCGACCTGCTGCGTCGTGCGATGGGCAAGAAGAAGCCCGAGATCCTGGCGAAGGAGTTCACCCACTTCCAGGAGGGCATGCGCGGCAATGGCTACTCCGACGACGCGATCCAGACGCTGTGGGACGTCATGGTGCCCTTCGCCGGCTATGCCTTCAACAAGTCGCACGCCGCTGGCTACGCGCTGGTCTCCTACTGGACGGCCTGGCTGAAGGCCAACTACCCGGCCGAGTATGGCGCCGCGCTGCTCACCAGCGTCGGCGACGACAAGGACAAGATGGCGATGTACCTGGGCGACATGCGCGCCCAGCGCATCAAGGTGCTGCCGCCCGACGTGAACACCTCCGAGCTGGAGTTCACGGCCGTCGGTGAGGACATCCGCTTCGGCCTGGGCGCCATCCGCAATGTGGGTGAGCACGTCGTGGAGGGCATTGTCGCCGCGCGACACGAGCACGGTGCCTTCACCGACTTCTACGACTTCCTGGACAAGGTGCCGCTGCAGGTGTGCAACAAGCGGATGATCGAGTCCCTGATCAAGGCCGGTGCCTTCGACGCACTGGGCCATTCCCGACGTGCACTGATGAGCATCTTCGAGGCTGCAGTGGACCAAGTGCTGGACCTGAAGCGAAATCAGGCCAATGGTCAGGACGACCTGTTCGGCGACTTCGGGTTGGCTGCCGACGAACCGGAGGTGGAGCAGCACCACGAGACGGTGCCGGACCTGGAGGACTGGGACAAGCGCACCAAGCTCGCCTTCGAGCGCGAGATGCTGGGCCTGTACGTCTCCGATCATCCGCTGCAGGGGCTGGAGCACATCCTGGAGGCACAGCGCGACATCTCCATCGGCAACCTGATCGCTCCGGACGGACCCCGCGAGGGGATGATGAACATCGCCGGCATGATCACCACCATCCAGCGCAAGCAGACCAAGACCGGTGCCATCTGGGCCATCCTGACGGTCGAAGACCTGGAGGCGTCGGTGAACGTCATGTGTTTCCCGAAGGTCTACGAGCAGATTGCGATGCACCTGGCCCAGGACCAGGTGGTCCAGGTTCGGGGACGCATCCGGGAGAAGGAGGAGTCGGTCGAGATCCATGCCCAGGAGGTGAACGTCCCGGACATCTCGGAGGGGCCCTCCGGTCCGGTCGTGATCCGACTGCAGGCCGGTCGTTGCACACCCCCGGTGGTGGATCAGCTCAAGGAGGTGCTGGGCAACCACCCGGGCATGACCGAGGTCAGATTGCGGCTGGTGACCCAGCAGGGCAATACCCTCTACCGGCTGGACGACACACTGCGCGTCACGGCGTCGCAGCCCTTGATGGCCGACCTGAAGGCCCTGCTGGGGCCGTCCTGCCTCGCCTCGTGAGGGACAGGCCCTAGGCTGGTCCAGTCCACATGAGTCGGGAAGAGGAAGAGACGTGACCCAGGCGCACCGTGAGCCAGGCGCAGCCGGTTCCCCGGCGGGAGCACCGGACCTGCCGGTGCTGCCGCTGGATGATCCGATCGGATTGCCCTCGGCTGCCTCGGCCGGTTCCCCTGCGCTCCCGGACGCGGGCTCGGCTGCGCGTCAGCACGCCTCGCTGGAGTCCGCGGAGGTCCTGGAAGGGGATGCCTATGCCCCTGAACCGAGGCTGGGCCTGTTCCATCGGCCGCTGGTGCGGGGGATCACGGTCCACGTGCTGCTGTCCATGTTCCTGGGCGCGTTGGCCGGCGTGGCATGGAATCTGGTCGTGGACCTTCCTGAGTACCAAGTGGACGGTCAGGGGCGGGCAACCACCTCGGAACGCGGCCTGACGCAGGTCTTTGCCAGCGACGCCATCTTCTGCCTGATCGGCGTGGTCCTGGGCGTGGTCATCGGTGTCTGGGCGTGGAAGTGGTTTCGCCGCACCGGTTGGCCCGTCGTGGTGATTGCCATCCTGGCCTCACTGTCCAGCGCCTTCCTGTGCTGGTGGGTTGGCCTGCTGCTGGGTCCGCGGGACTTCGCCACTCGGATCGCAGAGGCCAAGGCAGGACAGAGCGTTCCGGTGGATTTCGACCTGCACGCCCACGTGGCGGTGTTGGTGTGGCCCTTCAGCGCCGTCATTCCGCTGCTGCTGTTGTCCTCGCTCACGGCGGAGGAGCAGGCGCGCCACCGCCATCGTGGCCGGCCCGGGCGCCGTGCCCCCCAGCCGTCCGGGGACGCGCCCGTGACACCGGTTCCCGAGCCGGCCGCCCAGGACTGAGTCAGCCGGATCTGAGTCAGCCGGATCTGGGTCAGCCGGCTCTGGGTCAGGCCGGAACTGGATCAACGTGTCTTGGCCACCAGTCGGCGGATCTGCTGGGCCTGCAGGAGCAACGATGACGCCAGACAGGCTCCCACCCCTTCGCCACTGCGCAGGCGCAGTGCCAGCAGCGGCTCCAGGCCGAGCTCGGTGAGCACTGCCTCGTGGGCCTGTTCCCTGCTGCGTTGGCCCGCGACGAGATAGGCCTGAGCCGCGGGCTCCATCCGGACCGCCACGAGGGCCGCCACGCTGGTGGCCAGCCCGTCCAGCACCACCACCGCCTGCTCTTCGGCGGCCCCGAGAACCACCCCGGTCAGCAGGGCGAACTCGCCACCCCCGAGGGTCTGCAGAAGGAGCATGGGATCCTCGTGGTCCTTTCGTTCGCGCCAGCGTGAGACGGCTTTGGTCACCACGGACTGCTTGCGGGCGACCATCGCGGCGTCCGCGGCGGTGCCCAGGCCCACTGCCTGCTCGGCGGTGAGGCCCAGCAGGGCGCTGGCCACCGCCGAGGCGACGGTGGTGTTGCCGATGCCAACCTCACCCAGGGCCACCAGGCCACCGTGCGCGGCGGCCTCACGTCCCAGACATCGCCCCTGCTCCACCAGGTGACGGGTCTCCTGCGCAGACATCGCGTCCGCCGAGACCAGGTTGCCCCGGACGTGCTGGCCCGCCAGGTGCATGCCGTGGGCATTGCGAACGTCCGGAACCGGGCGCACGACTCCGGCATCGACCACCATGCAGGCAAGCCCTGCCTCGCGAGCCGCCACCGATCCCATGCCCTGTCCGCGGGCATTGGCACTCATCACGTCATGCGTGACGTGGGTCTCGAAGGCGCTGATGTCCTGCTCCGTGACGGGATGGTCCGATCCGGCGAGCACCAGCACGCCGCCTGAGATGCCCTGCGGGCGCACGGCCTCCACCCGATTCATGGTGCGGTCCAGGATGCCCAGCGAGCCGGGGGTCGTGAGCAGGTCATCGGCATGGTCGGTGGCGTGCACCACTCGTGCCTGGTCGGGGGCGCGCAGGTGGTTGGGCGGTGCCGGGAGGTCGTCGCCGGGCCACCGGTCCCGCAGCACCACGTCGTCGACTGGGAGTTTGCGGGACCAGGCCAAGCGCTCCAGGCCGGGAGATGGGGGCCGCTCGTCCGGCCAACCCAGGCAGAGCCAACCGAGGGTCTCGACGCCGTCCGGCAGGCCCAACAACTCGGCGAGCTCGTCGGGCTCGAAGAGCGTGACCCAACCCATGCCCAGACCATGGGCTCGGGCGGTGAGCCACATGTTCTCGATGGCGGCGGCGCAGCTCCACATGTCGGCGTCGTGGAAGGTGGCCCGCCCCAGTACCCCGATCGCGGGGGTGCGGCGGTCACAGGCCACGACGATTCCCAGCGGTGCCTCACGAAGGCCCTCCAGTTTGAGGTCCAGCAGCTGCTGCCCACGCTCCGGGGCAAGCCTGGCCGCCTGCCACAGTCGAGAGCGGTCGGCCATGGCGGCCGCGCGGTCCCGCAGGTCGGCGTCCTGGACGACGATGAAGCGCCATGGCTGGGAGTGGCCCACCGACGGGCCGGCATGACCGGCCTCCACGACGGCGCGCACCAGGTCATCGGGCACCGGATCCGGCCGGAAGCGGCGGATGTCTCGTCGGGACCTGAGGACCCGGTCCACCGCGTCGATCGTGGCCTCGTCGAAGGCCCAGGCCCGAGGGTCGTCCGCACGTTCGTGGGCGGCTGACGTGTCTCCGACGGTGGGGACGGGGCGGGTCCAGTGCGGTACTTCTGGCATGGCTCCACCCTAGGGTGCCGCTGTTGGTTGACATGCCCCGGCGGGCGGCATGGGTTGGGGAGGGGAATAGTTCCGGGGATCGGAGCGCTCCACGGATGATTGCAATTTCAATCACAGGCTCCCGAGCGTGAGCCGCTGGGCTCTGCACGAGCAGGTCCGACGTGAAAGGTAGACACATGCCCTCCGCAACTCGAATCGTCATCGACACCTTCGATCTGGCCAGCCCGTGGCCGGGCAGCGATCCCTTCCTGTTCGCCGTGTACCACCGCGACACCTATCCACCGGCGAAGGCAGACACCATGACGCCGGACGCCCCCTTGGATGGCCGCGACCTGGGGCAGGACTTTGCCGGCAAGGACGGCTGGAACATGTACCACGGCCGCACGGTGCCGGGCTTTCCCCAGCACCCACACCGCGGATTCGAGACCGTCACCGTGGTGACCCGAGGCTTCGTGGACCACACGGACTCCCTGGGGGCCCAGGCCCGCTATGGTCAGGGTGACACCCAGTGGCTGACCACGGGCAGGGGAGTGGCGCACTCCGAGATGTTCCCGCTGCTGCGCGATGACGCGGACAATCCGCTGGAACTCTTCCAGATCTGGCTCAACCTGGGCCCCGAGGACAAGACCGCCGAGCCGCACTTCTCCATGTTTTGGGCGGAGGAGACCCCCTTCGCCCACCGCGTCGACGACACGGGCCGTCGCACCGATGTGCGCGTGGTGGCCGGCGCCTTCGACGAGGTGGTGCCGCTGGATCCTCCGCCGCACTCCTGGGCAGCGCGCCCGGAGAATGGTGTCGCGATCTGGCTGGTGCAGATGGAACCGGGCGCCACCGTGGAGCTTCCAGCGGCCACCGTGCCGGGAACCACGCGGACGCTCTACCCCTATGACGGAACGGTGATCATCGACGACGAGCGATACGCGGGAACCGGGATCGTCGCCGATCCGTCAGTGCGCGCTCGCCTCACGGCCGGCGAGCAGGGAGCCAACATCGTCGTGCTACAGGGACGCCCGATCGGAGCCCCCGTCGTGCAGTACGGACCCTTCGTCGCGAACAGTCAGCAGGAATTGCAGCAGGCCTTCGCGGACTACCGCTCGGGCGCCTTCGGCCGGTGGCGGGAGCAGTCAGACGATCCAGTGCTGCCCCGCGAGACGGGCCGCATGGCACGGCACCCCGACGGAATGGTGGTGAACCCGCCCAGCCAGTGAGCTGCGGCCGGCCGGCGGTGCAGGTGCAGCCCCCGTGGAGGCGCGGGGGCTGCACGCGATGGGCGTTTCAGGGGCCCAGAACAGCAGTGGCCAACCCGATCCAGAGCGGGGCGGATGCCAGACCGATCAGCAGGCAGGTGGTTGCCCATCCCAGCCGGTTCGACGAGGGGCGCCTGCGGTCACCCAGGACGAGTGCTGCGGCCAGCAGCCCCAGCAGGGATGGTGCCAGAATGCCGAATCCGATCGCGGCATCGCTTCTTGTCAGGTTCAGGACCAGTGCGTGCAGCGGTAGCCAGCACACGGCAAGTGCCGCCAGCGACGCCGGCAGCAGGGGGATGGATCGCTGATCCGTCGATGCCCATTGTTCGCATGGGGACTCGTCATCCATGTGGTGACGCTACCGGAGGTGTCGACATCGCGCTCGCGATCCGATCAACGGGCAATGGCGGCGAACCGGGCCCGGGTGGCCGAGGCCAGGTCGTCGGGCGAGAGCTGCACCTGGAGCCCACGTCGTCCGGCGGAGACCATGACGGTGGAGAAGTCCTGGGCAGACGCGTCGATCACGGTCGGCAAGGACTTCTTCTGGCCCAGTGGGGAGATCCCGCCCACCACATAGCCCGTGCTGCGCTCGGCCACGGCATGGTCCGCCAAGGCCGCCTTCTTGGCGCCCACCTGATGGGCCAGGGCCTTGAGGTCCAGCTGGCAGGCGACGGGCACCACGGCGATGACGAGCGGGTGCTGGCCGCCCGCGCAGGCCACCACCAGGGTCTTGAAGACCTGGCGCGGATCCTGGCCCAGCGCCGCCACCGCCTCCTCCCCGAAGTGCCTTTCCCCCGGGTCATGCGAGTAGGGGAGCAGCGTGTACGGGATGCGCGCCCGGTCGAGTGTCCTGGTGGCCGGCGTTGCGTTCGTCATGGGGTCCCTTCTGGCTGCTGGGTTGTCCTGGTTGCTGGGTTGTCCTGGTTGGTGGGCCAACTCGGCTCAGGTCAGGAGCTGGAAGCACCACACGAAGACGGGGGCGAAGAGCAGGGCCGGCAGCATGTCCGCCACCCGCAGGTGCTTGAGACCGATCAGCCGGAAGGACAGGGCCATCAGGACGATGCCACCCGCCACGGTCAGAGCATCCACCTGGACGGGCGGCATCACGTCGCCCAGCAGGAAGCCGAGCAGGGTGAGCGCTCCCTGGTAGAGCCCGACCGGGATGGCCGAGGCCAGCACGCCAATACCCAGCGAACTGGCGAAGGCGATCGCTGCGAAGCCGTCGAGCAGGCTCTTGGCGAGCAGCTGGTCGGCTCCCATGCCCAGGCCGTCCTGCAGGGAGCCCAGGACGGCCATCGGCCCGACGCAGAAGACGAGGCTGGAGGTGACGAAGCCCTCCACGAAGGTCGACGACTGGTCGCCGGAGCCGCGGGCCAGCTTGCGACGCACCCAGCGGCCCAGGTCCTCCATCCGGTCCTCGAGGCGCAAGAGGGAACCCGTCATGGTGCCCGAGATGACCGCGAGCATGATGATGATGAGGGCGGCACCGCCCACGGCGTCGTTGAGGGTTGGCTGCAGGAGTGGACGCAGGGACAGGGCGGCGATCACCAGGGTGACCAGGCCGAGGCTCTCGGTGACGGCGCTGGCCGTCCGGCTGGGCAGTCGGCTTCCCACCGCCAGTCCCAGCAGCGACCCCAGCACGATGGTGGCCACATTTGCCACTGTTCCCAGACCAATGAAGTTCACCGGGACATCCCACCACAATCCCCGACGGGCGCCCGTGCGCCCGGTCCGTGGGAGGGTCACCGATCGGGCATGGCAGAAACTGTCTGCGGCCCTCACTAGACTCGGCATGTGCCTGAGAACCTTTTGCGAACCCTTGACCTGACCGATGCAGGACGTGGCGGCGAGGCCTTTGACTACCGCGCTGCTGTCCCACGAGCTGCCTTCGACGTGGAGCATGCCGTGGAGAAGGTTCGCCCGATCTGCCAGGCCGTGGCCGAGGAGGGCGCCGAGGCGCTGCTGCGATTCGCCGAGCAGTTCGACGGGGTCAGGCCCGAACAACTGCGTGTCCCGGTCGAGATTCTGGCCCAGTGTGCCGAGGAGCTCGATGACGATCTCCGGGCCGCCTTCACCGAGTCCATCACCCGTCGCCGACAGGTCTGCGAGCTGGCGGAGAAGGAGACCTCGTCGCCGACGGTCACCGTCGCCGAGGGGGCTCACGTCACGCAGCGCATCATCCCGGTCAATCGCGTCGGACTCTACGTGCCCGGAGGGCTCGCACCGCTGGCCAGTTCCGTGATCATGAATGTGGTTCCGGCGCAGGTGGCAGGTGTGCAGTCGATCGCCGTGACCAGCCCGCCCCAGAAGGAGTTCGGTGGCCTGCCGCACCCCAACATCCTGGCCCTGTGCCACATCCTGGGCATCGACGAGGTCTACGCCGTCGGTGGCGCTCAGGCCATCGCGATGTTCGCCCACGGGGTCCCCGGGCTGTGCGAGCGGGTGGACATGGTCACCGGCCCGGGCAACATCTACGTCGTGGCCGCCAAGCGCCTGCTGCGCGGTCTGGTCGGCATCGACTCCGAGGCGGGACCCACGGAGATCATGATCCTGGCCGACGAGATGGCCAATCCGGAACACGTCGCAGCAGACCTGATCAGCCAGGCCGAGCACGACCCGATGGCCGGCTCTGTGCTGGTGACCGATTCCGCCGAGTTGGCGGAGCAGGTCCAGCAGGCCACCGCACGCCAGGCTGCCGCCACGAAGCACGCCGAGCGAGTGCACACCGCGCTGACCGGTGAGCAGTCCGGCATCGTCATGGTGCGGGACCTGGAACAGGGGCTGCTGGTCTGCGACGCCTACGCGGCCGAGCATCTCGAGGTGCAGACCCGCGACGCTGCCCAGTGGGCTGCCCGAGTGCGCAATGCCGGAGCGATCTTCGTCGGAGGATTCTCCCCGGTCTCGCTGGGCGACTACTCCGCCGGTTCCACCCACGTCCTGCCCACGGCGGGCTGCGCCTGCCACAGCTCCGGGCTGAGCGTGCGCAGTTTCATGAAGGCCGTGCACGTCATCAACTATTCCGAGGCAGCCCTGATGGAACTGGCGGACAGCGTCGAGACCTTCGCGCTGGCCGAGAACCTGCCGGGGCACGCGAATGCGATCACCGTGCGCCGCCCGGCCGGTCAGGGGGAGTGACGGCATGAGTGAGCAGGTCCGGCCGATCACCCTTGACGAACTTCCCCTGCGCGACGAGTTGAGGGGCGAGGAGCCCTATGGAGCGCCGCAGTTGGATGTTCCGTACGCGTTGAACGTCAATGAGAACCCCTATCCGCCCAGCGATCGGGTGCGCGAGGAGATGGCGCGCGCGGTGGCCGAGGTGGCCGCGAACGTGAATCGCTATCCGGATCGTGAGGCCCTGGAGCTGCGGACGGCACTGGCTGACTACCTGGGTTTCGGTCTGCGCGCCGACAATGTGTGGGCGGCCAATGGGTCGAATGAGGTGATGACGCACCTGCTGCAGGCCTTCGGCGGCCCTGGCCGGACCGTCCTGGGTTTCAGCCCCACCTATTCCATGTATTCGGAGTATGCCCGCAACACCTTGAGCAGCTATGTCGCGGTGCCCCGCCTCCCCGACCACCAGGTGGACGCCGAGCTGGTCCTGTCCGCGGTGCGCGAGCACCAGGCTGATCTGGTGTTGCTGACCACTCCGAACAATCCGACGGGCACCACCATCCCGGTGAGCGTCATCGACGAGATCTGCACCGGGCTCCAAGAGGTTCGCCCGCACTGCATCGTGGTTGTCGACGAGGCCTACCAGGAGTTCACGGAGCTTCCGGAGGACTCGGCGCTGGCTCTGTTGCCCCGCCACCAGCACCTGGTGGTGAGTCGCACGATGAGCAAGGCCTTCGCCTATGCGGGTGGCCGGCTGGGTTACCTGGCCGCCACCCCCGCGATCGTCGACGCCTGCCGGATCGTGCGTCTGCCGTACCACCTCTCGGCCGCATCGCAGGCGATCGCCCTGGTGGCGCTGCGCAATGCCGACGAGATGCTGCAGCGCGTCGACCTGTTGCGCGAGCAGTGCCAGCTCCTGCAGGAGTGGCTGCGCAACCAGGGTCTGGATGTGGTTCCCAGCCAGGCGAACTTCTGCCTGTTTGGCCGGTTCGCGGATCGACACCGCGTCTGGCAGGAGCTGCTGGACCGGGGGGTTCTGATCCGTGAGACCGGACCCGAGGGCTACCTGCGGGTCTCCGCCGGTACTCCCGAGGAGATGGCGGCCTTCCGGGCCGCACTCCTCGAGGTGTTGCCCGGCGCGGAGCGCCTGACGATGAGGGGCGCGGAGCGCCTGACGATGAGGGGCGCGGAGCGCCTGACGATGCCGGGCGCGGGTCGCCTGAGCACGAACACCGACGACGAGGAGCACTGATGAGCCGCACCGCCACCGTGGAGCGCACCACCAGCGAGTCCACCATCCGGGTCAGCATCGATCTGGACGGAACCGGCAGCAGCACCATCAGCACGGGCGTGGGCTTCTACGACCACATGCTCACCGCGCTGAGCAAGCACTCCGGCATCGACATGGAAATCAGCTGTGAGGGCGACGTGCACATCGACGGCCACCACAGCGTCGAGGACACGGCCATCGCGCTGGGCCAAGCGCTGAGGCAGGCGTTGGGTGACAAGTCCGGCATCACCCGCTATGGCGATGCCATGGTCCCCCTGGACGAGGCCCTGGCCCAGTGCGTGGTCGACGTCGCCGGACGTCCCTACTGCGTGTGCACCGGGGAACCCGAGGGGCAGGTCTACGCACTGATCGGCGGGACCGGCGCTCCCTACGCGGGCTCCATGACCTACCACGTCTTCGAGTCCCTCGCGCTCAATGCCGGCCTGTGCATCCACCTGCGTCTACTGGCCGGGCGGGACCCGCACCACATCGTCGAGGCGGAGTTCAAGGCCCTGGCCCGCGCCCTGCGCACGGCCATCCGCCTCGATCCCACCGTGAAGGGCATCCCGAGCACGAAGGGCGCCCTGTGACCACTCGCGTCGCGGTCCTGGACTACGGCTCTGGCAATCTGCACTCGGCCTGCCGCGCTCTCGAAGCGGCTGGCGCCAGCGTCGTGCTGTCGGCCGACCACGCCGAGCTGCGGTCCTGCCAGAGGCTGTTGCTGCCCGGTGTTGGTGCCTTTGCCGCGTGCATGGAAGGTCTGCGATGCGTGGGCGGCGACGAGTTGGTGCATGCCTGGGTGGACGAGGGGCGTCCTCTGCTGGGCATCTGCGTGGGCCACCAGGTGCTCTTCGAGCAGGGCCTCGAGCATGGCCTGGAGGTGCCCGGGCTCGGCATCCTGCCGGGCACGGTGGAGCGGATGGAGGCCCGTCGACTGCCTCACATGGGCTGGAACACGGTGCAGGCGCCCGCGGACAGCACACTGTTCCACCAGATCGCCGACGAGCGCTTCTACTTCGTGCACTCCTATGCCGTGCGTCGCGCGAGCAGCGACGTGCACGCCATCGGCCGCGTCGCCTGGTCGGAGCACGACGGGGACCGGTTCGTGGCGGCGGTGGAGCAGGGTTGTGTGAGCTCCACACAGTTCCATCCCGAGAAGTCCGGTCGGGTGGGCGCGCGTCTGTTGTCCAGCTGGATCAACCAACCCATGGGCTAGGGTTTCACCGTGACTTCACTTGTTCTCCTCCCCGCCGTTGATGTCCAGGACGGTCAGGCCGTCCAGCTCGTGCAGGGGGTCGCCGGGTCCGAGAAGACCTTTGGTGACCCGCTCGAGGCTGCCCGTCGCTGGCAGAGCCAGGGGGCGGAGTGGATCCACCTGGTGGACCTGGACGCTGCCTTCGGCCGTGGCACCAATTACGAGGTGCTCGCCCGCATCGTGGGTGAACTGGACATCAATGTGGAGATGTCCGGCGGCATCCGTGACGACGCGAGCCTGGAGCGTGCGCTGAAGGCCGGTGCGCGTCGGGTGAACGTGGGCACCGCGGCCCTGGAGAATCCCGAGTGGTGCGAGAAGATCATCGCCGAGCACGGTGACAAGGTGGCCATTGGCCTGGACGTGAAGGGCCACCGTCTGGCGGCCCGCGGGTGGACCAGTGAGGGTGGCGACCTGTTCGAGACCGTCGAGCGTCTCAATGCCGCCGGCTGCGAGCGCTATGTGGTCACCGATGTGGCCAGCGACGGCATGCTCACCGGACCCAATTTCGAGCTGCTGGGCCAGGTCTGCGCCCGCACCGAGGCCCAGGTGATCGCCAGTGGTGGGATCTCGACCCTGGAGGATCTGCGTCAGCTGCGCGGGCTCGTCCCGATCGGCGTTGAAGGAGCCATCGTGGGCACGGCACTCTACGTCGGCAACTTCACGCTGCCGGAGGCGCTGCTCGTCGCACGCGGCGAGGCCGAGGCATGAGCCATTCCACCGCACCGAGTGCGAGTTTTGGTCAGGCCGTCCCCACCCATGTCCCGCCCCTGCTCGACGGGCGGCTGAAGGACCTGCTGGCCGGTCAGAAGATCGTGATGACCGGCGTGACCGGATTCATCGGCGAGCAGCTGTTGTGGAAGATCCTCACGGAGCTGCCCGAGACCAGGGCGGTTGTGCTGGTGCGTCCCAAGGGGTCGTTGTCGGCTCGGGACCGGGTCGTCAGTCTGTTGAAGAAGCCGATCTTCAAGGCCCTGGCGCAGGAGGCTGGCGGTGCCGAGCAGCTGTGCGACGCGCGGGTCGACGTGCTCAGTGGCGATCTTCCCAATGTGCCGGAGCTCCCCCGTGACCTGGACGTGGTGGTGCACTGTGCCGGCGACGTGAGTTTCGACCCGCCGATCGATGCTGCCTTCAAGACCAATGTGCTGGGCACCCAGGCGCTGATGGAGGCCATGCTGGCCGCTTGCACGGGGCCGGACGGCACGCTCGAGCGCATCCCGCACTATGTCCACATCTCGACGGCGTACACGGCGGGGCGTCGCCGGGGCGCCATCCCCGAGGCGGCCCACGAGCACGACGTCGACTATCGCGTGGAGACCGAGGCCGCGCTGGCCATGGGGCAGCGGGTGGAGGAGCAGAGCCGCACGGCTGAACAGCTGGCCATCCTGCGCAAGCAGGCGGAACGTGACCACCGTCAGGCGGGCTTCCTCACCACGGCCGAGGACACGGAGCGTCGCCGCAAGGAATGGGTGAAGGCCACGCTCGTGGAGGCGGGCACGGAGCGGGCCCGCTCGCTGGGCTGGACGGACGTGTACACCTTCGCCAAGGCGATGGGGGAGCGAGTCGTCGCAGACCTGGGCAAGGACATCCAGGTCTCCATCGTGCGGCCCGCCATCGTCGAGTCCAGCCTGGTCCATCCGTACCCCGGGTGGATCGAGGGCTTCAAGATGGCCGATCCGATCATCCTCGCCTACGGCAAGGGGCAGCTCAAGGAGTTCCCCGCCTCTCCCGATGCGGCCCTGGACATCGTCCCGTGTGACCACGTCGTCAACGCGATCGTCGCGGTGTGCGCCACCGAGCCCGCGATTGGTGAGCCTGAATTCTACCACTGCTCGACGGGCGCGCGGAACCCGATGACCTTCCGCGAGATCTACGAGTACATCCGGGAGTACTTCTCCCAGCATCCCTACACCCGCTCCGACGGCACGGTGGCACCGCTGGCCACGTGGCGCTTCCCCGGCGAGCAGCCGGTCCTGCGCTTCCTGGACGTGGCGGAACGGGCTCATCGCGTGGGCGACCAGGCAGTGCGCTGGGTGCCCCGAGGGGAGCGGACCCGACGTGCGGCGATTGCCCTGGACCGCCAGGGTCGAAATCTGGATTTCCTGCGCCGCTACTTGAGTCTGTACGGGGAGTACCTGCAGTCACAGCTGCACTTCGTGGACGACTGCACCATGGCGCTGCACAACTCGCTGCACCCGGATGATGCGGCGGCCTTCGCCTTCGACACCTCGGCGGTGGACTGGAAGACCTACATGCAGGAGATCCACGCGCCCTCCATCACGGACCCGGTGCGGCGTCTCGAGGCGCTGCGCAAGCGGCGTGGCGCCCGGTCCAGCACCTACAAGGAGCTCAAGCCCACCCCGCCGGGTCAGGTGCTGGCGGTCTTCGACCTGGACGGGACCGTCCTGGACACGAATGTGATCGAGACCTATCTGTGGGCCAGGCTGCCCGGCCTCTCGCCGCTGGCGAAGGTTCGCGAGGTGGCCCAGGTCACGGCCTCCCTGCCCGGCTATCTGGGGGCGGACCGACGGGACCGCGCCACCTTCCTGCGATCGATCTACCGTCGTTACGAGGGGATGGAGATCGCTGGGCTGGAGTCCTTCGTCGACGAGCGGATGACCGGCTTCATGCAGGAGCGCATGTCCGACCAGGCACTGCAGCGGATTCGTGAGCACCGTGAGGCCGGATACACCACGGTCCTGCTCACCGGAGTCATTCGTCCGCTGACGAGGCCGCTCGACGATCTCTTCGACGTCGTGGTGGCAGCCGAGCTCGCCACCGACGCCAGCGGAGTGTGCACGGGCTTCCTGACGTCGCCGCCGATGGTGGGGGAATCACGATCGGCCTGGTTGAAGCACTTCGCGACGCTGCACGGGTATGACCTGTCGCGTTCCTTCGCGTATGCGGACAGTCACGTGGACCTGCCGATGCTCAATGCCGTCGGGAACCCGGTGGCCGTCCAACCCGATGTCGGTCTGCTGCGCGCAGCCCGCAAGGGGGGATGGAGTGTGGTCGACTGGCATGCCGAGCGTTCTGGGCGGCGTCTGCGGCTGCCCGGTCGAGGCGGTCACGACAAGGGGTAGTAGAGGGGCGTAGGATGGGTGTCCCCCGATGTAAGGAGCCTCGTGGACCCCTTCGTGGAGGGCACCCTGGAGTGGACCGCCCTGGTTGCCGATGATCTGGAAGAGCTCGCCGAGCTGCGGACGGCCGTCGAGTACTTTGACGACCCCGTGACCCGGATGGGGCTGGATGAGCTCTGGGAGTGTTACGAGGATCCGGATGGCGATCCCCAGGCTGATGCGGTCGTGGGCCGTGACCGTGGCGGGACCATCGTCGCCTACGGCTGGAATCTGCCGCGCGGCGTCCGTGGGGACCACGCCCAGCTCTGGCTTGATGGTGCGATCCACCCGGCATGGCGCCATCAGGGGCTGGGCCATCGCCTGTTGGAGTGGCAGGTGGCCCGGGCCCGGGAGTGGTTGCTGGACCTGCGCACCCGACGTCCCGAGGTGCACCGCGTGCACCTGGTCCGTTATGTCCAGGAAAAGGCCGTCGCACAGGCGAAGACCATCCAGGACGTGGGCTTCGTTGCGCAGCGCTGGTACTACGACATGCACCTGGGGTTCGAGACCGCCGACGGATCCCCCTGGGTGCTGCCCACTATGCCGGATACCGGTGAGGTGCAGCTGCAGCCCTACCATCCGGAACTGAGCGAACAGGTCCGTCAGGCACACAACGAGGCCTTTGCCCAGAGCCCCGGCGTGCACAAGGTCTCCCGACAGGCATGGGAGCACCAGATGCGAAGGCGGGCTGCTCGCCCGGAATGGAGCTGGGTCGCCACGCACCAGGGGAAGGTCGTCGGATATGCGATGAACTGCGCGAATGTGCAGGACTGGGAGGCGATGGGCTGGCGTGAGGGGTGGACGGATCGGCTGGGCGTGCGGCCGGACTGGCGCGGACATCGGCTGGGGCACGCCCTGCTGATCGCCTCCATGAAGTCCTTCCAGGACGCCGGACTGCAGGGGGCAGGTCTGGGTGTGGACACTGACGACCCGGATGGAGCGCTGGAACTGTTCACGTCGATCGGCTACGAATCGGAGGAGACCGTCGTCCTCTATGGCCGTGAATTACGGGTTGACGACGACAGCGAGTAGCATCTGTCGGCAGGATTCTCTACGAGAGGTGTGGTTGCGTATGGCCGGTCATTCCAAGTGGGCCACCACGAAGCACAAGAAGGCAGTCATCGACGCCAAGCGCGGCAAGCTCTTTGCCAAGCTGGTGAAGAATGTCGAGGTTGCAGCGCGTGTGGGCGGCGGTGATCCTGGGGGAAATCCGGCACTGTACGACGCAATCCAGAAGGCCAAGAAGAACTCGGTCCCCAATGACAACATCGATCGCGCCGTCAAGCGCGGCTCCGGTGTCGGTTCGGATGCGGTCAACTACGAGACGATCATGTATGAGGCCTACGGCCCCGACGGCGTCGCGATCCTGATCGAGTGCCTGACCGACAACCGCAATCGCGCGGTCTCGGACGTGCGTGTGGCTGTCACCCGCAATGGTGGCACCATCGCCGACGGCGGTTCTGTGCAGCGCCTGTTCGAGCGCAAGGGTGTCGTCACCGTCGCCAAGAAGCAGGAGGTGGAGGAGGGGCGCAAGACCACCACCCGCGAGGTGACCGAGGACGAGCTGCTCGAAGCCACTCTGGAGGCCAATGTCGAGGACGTCAACGACAACGGTGACGAGTTCGAGCTGATTTGCGACCCGAATGACATGGTGGAGGTGCGCAAGGCCGTCCAGGCGGCTGGCATCGACTACAACTCGGCAGATGTCTCCTTCATGCCCAGCTTCGGTCAGGTCGTGACCGAGCGGGAGGTCGTCGAGAAGATCGAGAAGCTGGTCGACGCCCTGGAGGAGTCCGACGACGTCCAGAATGTCTACACCAATGTGGAGCTGAGCCCGGAGCTGCAGGCCGCCATCGAGGCGGAGGACTGACGCGCAGCTGACCCGCGACCATGACGGCGCCCGTCCCCACCGGGACGGGCGCCGTCATGCGTGGCGTGCCGTCTTCCCGCCGCGGTCAAGGAGTCGGCGTCACTCGTGCGATGCTCGCGGTGGGGTCGGTGACTTCCACCGAAACCGGATGGCGGCCAGTCGCAGGCCGAAGACGAGGACCACCAGACCCCAAACCACCAGGCGCCCCACCACGGGAATGTCCAGCACGCCGAACCGCGCCGCGGCGTCGGTGAGGATGGCGCCCAGGAGCGCCGGCAGGGCATAGAGCTCGCGGCTGAAGACGCTGGGGGGACGGCCTGCTAGTACGTCGCGAATGACGCCACCACCGGTTGCGGTGATGACGCCGACCAGGATGGCCTCGAGTCCGGTGCTCCCGTTGGCGATGGCGGTCAGGCTGCCGGTGACCGTGAAGGCTCCCAGGCCGATGGCATCGGCGATCAGCACGGCCCGTCGCAGCTTGGCGATGGTCCCCTCGACGAAGAAGGTCAGCAGCCCGGCACCCAGGGCCGTCAGGACCAGCGGAAGATTCTGGATGTTGGCCGGGGGAGTGAGGCCCAGCAGCAGGTCGCGCACGATCCCGCCCCCCAATGCCGTCACGAAGGCCAGGGTGAGGATGCCGAAGATGTCGAAGTGGCGTCGCACGCCCACCAGTCCGCCTGAAATGCCAAAGGCGAACACTCCGACGAAGTCGAGGAGGTACACGGTCAGAGCCTAGTGGAGTAGTATTCCGAACGCTTGTTCGATCAATGGGAGGTCTGGTGCGGGTTCTGGGGGTGGATCCCGGTCTCACCCGGTGTGGGATCGGGGTGGTGGACCAGGATGCGCGGCGTCAGCTGACATTGGTGGGAGTTGGCGTCGTCCGCACCCCAGCCGATCTTGACCCGGCCAGACGACTGCTCGGCATCGAGACGGGCATCGAGGAATGGGTGCTCGAGCACCGTCCCGATGCCGTGGCGGTGGAGCGGGTCTTTGCCCAGCACAACCTCCAGTCGGTCACCGGGACCAGCCAGGCAGCCGGGATTGCGATGCTGGTGGCCGCGCGCCATGGCATCCCCGTCGTGCTCCACACACCGAGTGAGGTGAAGGCGGCCATCACCGGATCCGGCCGGGCGGACAAGGCGCAGGTGGGGGCGATGGTGGCTCGGATCCTGAAGCTCACCGGCCCGCCGAAGCCCGTGGACGCGGCGGATGCCGTCGCCCTGGCCATCTGTCATCTGTGGCGGGGACAGGCGACGAATCGCTATGCCGAGGCGGTGGAACGCGCCCGGCGCCAGCAGACGAGCACGGCTCGAGCCACGACCAGCAGGAGGAAACCATGATCAGTCACCTCACCGGAACCGTGACCGCGGTCGGCGGCACCTGGCTGGTGCTCGACGTCAACGGATTCGGCATGAGGTCCCTGTGCACGCCGGCCACAGCGGCTTCCGTGCGGCTGGGCGCCGAGACCACCGTGCACACCAGCCTGGTGGTCCGCGAGGACTCGATGACCCTCTACGGTTTCCAGTCGGCCGATGAACGAGACCTGTTCGAGTTGGTGCAACAGGCCAGTGGGATTGGCCCGAAGATTGCGCAGGCCGTCGTGAGCGTGATGGACCCCGAGGATTTCCGGTCTGCCATCGCCAGCGAGAACCTGGTTGCCCTGTGCAAGGTGCCCGGAATTGGGCGCAAGGGCGCCCAGAAGATGGTGATCGAGCTCAAGGACAAGGTGAACGCGCTGGGAGCGGTCAGCGTGCCCACGGCCACCGGTGTGGGCTCCGAGCAGTGGCGCGAGCAGGTTGCCGAGGGCCTCCACGGGCTTGGCTGGTCCGCCAAGGACGCCGAGGTGGCCTGTGACAAGGTGGCCCACCTGGTGGAGGAGGACCCGAAGGTGGGCATCGCGGTCCTGATGCGTGCCGCACTGGTCTCCTTGGCCCGCAAGTAGGGTTGCGACGTGGAACATTCCGCGGTGGATCCGCATGCCGAACCGGAGGAGAGGGCCGTCGAGGCCGCCCTGCGTCCAGCAAGCCTGGCCGATTTCGAGGGCCAGCCGCGTGTCAGTGACCAGTTGGGACTGGTGTTGGCCGCCGCGAGGCACCGCGGGACCACACCTGACCATGTCCTGCTCTCCGGGCCCCCCGGTCTGGGCAAGACGACCTTGGCCATGATCATCGCCAGTGAGATGGGGGCACCGCTGCGCATCTCGTCGGGGCCGGCGATACAGCACGCCGGTGATCTGGCCGCCATCCTCTCCGGGCTGGTCGAGGGGGAGGTCTTCTTCCTCGACGAGATCCACCGGATGAGTCGTCCTGCGGAGGAGATGCTCTATCTGGCGATGGAGGACTTCCGGGTGGACGTCGTGGTGGGCAAGGGGCCGGGCGCCACGGCCATCCCGATCGAGATCCCTCCGTTCACGCTGGTGGGGGCCACCACTCGCTCCGGGATGCTGCCCAGCCCGCTGCGTGACCGCTTCGGGTTCACTGCGAATCTGGACTTCTACGAGGACATGGCCCTGCAGCACATCGTCATGCGTTCGGCTGACGTGCTGGGGGTGCCACTGGATGCGGAGTCCGGCATGGAGATCGCCATGCGTTCCCGCGGTACGCCCCGTATTGCCAACCGGCTTCTGCGCCGTGTCCGCGACTATGCCGAGGTGAAGCATGCGGGCCGGGTTGACCGTCGCATCACGGCCGAGGCGCTGGAGCTGTACGAGGTGGATCCCCTGGGGCTGGACCGTCTGGACCGTGCGGTCCTGGAGTCCATCTGCACCAAGTTCGCCGGCGGCCCGGTGGGGCTCTCGACCCTGGCGATCAGCGTGGGCGAGGAGACGGAGACGGTGGAGGAGGTTGCGGAGCCCTTCCTGGTGCGGCTCGGTTTCCTGATGCGCACACCTCGCGGACGCGTGGCAACACGCCGTGCCTGGGAACACCTGGGTCTGACACCTCCCGCAGCCCAAGACCTCTTCGGGAGCTGAACAATCGACCGCCCGGTCGGCCTGTTGCATCGTGTCGGGTGGCACGCAGTGGGTACTCTTTCGGATGGACCACGGCCCCGCTCCCCCCAGACGGAGTGATGGGGCCCCGCGAACCCTCGAGGACGGGAAAGACTTGACCACCATCCTGATCGTGCTTGCCGGCATGCTCCTGTTCAGCTTCCTGCTGCAGCGACCCCTGAAGAAGCAGGCAGAGGAACAGGCCCGACTGCGCGACGCGCTGGCCGAGGGCAGCCGGGTGCTGCTCACCAGCAACATCTTCGGGACCATCACGCATGTGGGCGATGAGCAGGTCATCGTCGAGATCGCGCCCGGCGTCGAGGTGACCGCCACCAAGCAGGCCGTCATCAAGCTCGTCACGCCCGACGAGGAGGAGTTCGAGTTCGACGACGAGGCGCCCGCCTCCCTGGACGATGCCACCGGGGCAGTCCCGGACGATGAGGTGACCACCGCTGATGGCACCCCGGCGCTCGAGAAGCCCTTTGCCGGCCCTCAGACGAGCGTCGCCGAGCCTGAGGGCTCGTCCGCCCAGCCCCACCCCCGCAACAACTGATCGCTCGCGACGATCTGGACAAGGACAACCACTGTGGCAAGCAGCACCAACCGATCGCATCCCGGGCGGACGCTGACCATCTTCACCCTGTGCGCGGCAGCGCTGTTCGGGTTGATGGCCCTGGCGAACACCTGGAAGCCCCGTCTCGGTCTTGATCTCGCGGGTGGTTCCACCATCACGCTGACGGCCTCGAACACCAATGGATCGGGTGCCATCTCTCCCGAGAACCTGGAACAGGCCCGAATGATCATCCAGCAGCGCGTCGACGCCATCGGCGTCGGCGAGGCCCAGGTGACCACCCAGGGCAATCAGCACATCGTGGTGAGCGTTCCCAATGTGAGCAATGACGACCTCACCGCGATGGTCGGCCGCACCGCCCAGCTGATGTTCCGCAATGTCCATGCCGTCGAGCCCACCATGACCCAGCCGTCGGCGAGCCCGACGCCGGGCGCCCCCCAGGCGCCAGGCCTGCCCACGGCGCCGCCCACCGCACGTGCCAAGAGCACCGGGAAGGCCTTGCCCTTGGACAAGGCGATGAGCTTCACGCCCAGCGCCTCCGATCTGGCCGAGTTCCAGAAGTACGAGTGTGGCAAGCCGACCGTCGACGTCATCGACCAGCCCCTGATCACCTGTGACCAGGAGGGTACGGCCAAGTATCTGCTCGGACCCGTGGTGATCGAGGGCAAGCACGTCAAGGAGGCCACCTCGGGCATCCCGCAGGGCACCGTGCAGGTGGCGGTGAACCTGACCTTCGACGACGAGGGCAAGAAGGCCTTCGGCGAGGCGACCACACAGCTGGTCAACAAGCAGCAGCCCGAGAACCAGAATGCGATCGTGCTGGACGGCAAGGTCGTCTCGGCCCCGGTGATCCAGGCGGCCATCCTCAACGGCCAGGCCCAGATCACCGGCAACTTCACGCAGAAGACCGCGCAGGATCTGGCCAATGTCCTGAACTACGGTGCGCTGCCCCTGAAGTTCGACATCTCCGAAGTGCAGACGGTCAGCCCCACATTGGGCGGCGAGCAGCTGCGCGCCGGCATCATCGCGGGCATCATCGGCCTGCTGCTGGTGGTGGCCTACTCGATCTTCTACTACCGCGGTCTGTCCATCATCGTGATCGGCTCGCTGGTGATCGCCGCGGTGATCACGTGGGCCACCATGACGCTGTTGGGTGAGGCGATGGGCTTCGCGCTGAACCTGCCCGGCGTCGCCGGCGCCATCATGGCGATCGGTGTGACGGCGGACTCCTTCATCATCTACTTCGAGCGCATCCGCGACGAGATCCGTGATGGACGCACCCTGAAGTCGGCCATCGAGACCGGTTGGAAGAAGGCGCGCGGCACGATCGTGATCGCCGATGGCGTCTCCCTCCTGTCGGCCGTGGTGCTCTTCATCCTGGCCGTGGGCGCCGTCAAGGGCTTCGCCTTCACACTGGGCCTGACCACCCTGATCGACATGGCCATCGTCTTCTGGTTCACCAAGCCGCTGATGAGCCTGCTGGGCCGCACCAAGTTCTTCGGCGAGGGCCACAAGTGGTCCGGTCTTGATCCGGAGCACCTGGGTGTGAGCCGCAACTCGCTGCTCGGGATCCGCAGTGACCGGTCCGCCACCCAGCGCCACGGGCGCACCACCCGCACCACGCGTGCAACCAGCACGGGCGCCACCGCCGTGGACGCCACCACCACCGCCGAGGAGGCATGATGAGCACCCCCCACGTCCCCCTCGACGAGAAGGCTCCCGACGAGCAGGTGTCCGGCGAACAGGTCCTCAATGTCGACTCCCATGGCCGAAAGCTCAGTCTGGCGCACCGGCTCTACACCGGTGACGTCTCCTGGGACTTCGTCGGGCGCAAGAAGCTGTGGTTCATCATCTCCGGCGTCGTGATCGGGCTGGCCGTACTGTCCTTGTTGCTGCGCGGGCTGAACCTGGGCATCGAGTTCAAGGGCGGTGCCGACTTCTCTGCCCCCACCCAGGTCAATGCCCAGACGATCGGTACGGTGACCGACGCCGTGATGGACACCGACCTGCCGGAGATGGATGCCACCACCGTGCTGACCATCGGCAGCGGCGAGGTCAAGGTGCAGAGCCGCACCCTGGATGATGCCGAGGTCAAGAAGGTGCGTGCGGCAATCGCGGAGGCGACGGGGGCCCAGGTCGACGACGTCACCTATTCGCTGATCGGCGCCTCCTGGGGTGAACAGATCACCAAGAAGGGCGTCCAGGCCCTGGTCGTCTTCCTGGTGCTGGTGAGCCTGCTCATCTGGATCTACTTCCGCGATTGGAAGATGTCCATCGCGGCGCTGGTGGCCCTGATGCACGACCTCATCCTGACCGTCGGCGTGTACTCCTGGCTGGGCTTCACTGTGACCCCGTCCAGCCTGATCGGTGTCCTGACCATCCTGGGCTACTCGCTCTACGACACCGTGGTGGTCTTCGACAAGGTCAAGGAGAATGTTGCCGACCTGCCCAAGCAGGCTCGCAGCTATTCCGAGGCCGCCAACCACGCCGTCAACCAGGTGCTGGTCCGCTCGCTGAACACCACCATCATCGGTGTTCTGCCGGTGGCAGCCCTGCTCTTCGCCGGCGCCTTCGTGCTCGGTTCCGGGCCGCTGAAGGACCTGGGCCTCGCCCTGTTCGTCGGTATGGTCGCGGGTGCGTACTCGTCCATCTTCATCGCGACCCCGCTGCTGGCCTGGCTGCGGGAACGCGAGCCGCAGATGAAGGAGCATCGCGCCAACCTGGCGCGTCGCGCGGAGCGCAAGGCCCAGCGGGCGCACCACGGTGAGGCCGTGGCTGCCGGGGCAGGGGCACCTGTGCAACGCACCACTCGGCGCACCCAGAACGGCCGCAACCAGACCGTGCGGACCACCAGAAGCGCCCGCAAGGGCAAGTGAACCGGGGGAAGTCACATGCAGGACCAGCAGACACTCATCAAGTCCCTGATCAAGGACGTTCCGGACTTCCCGAAGCCGGGCGTCGTCTTCAAGGACATCACGCCGCTGTTGGCGTCGCCGGAGGGCTTCCAGGCGTCCATCGACCAGATCGTGGCCGCTGCGCCGGGTGAGATCGACATCGTCGTCGGGATGGAGGCGCGCGGATTCATCTTCGCAGCGCCGGTGGCCACTGCCCTGGGCGCCGGTTTCGTGCCTGTGCGCAAGCCCGGCAAACTGCCCCGGCCAGTCTTCGAGGAGCAGTTCGCCCTGGAGTACGGCACCGAGACGCTCACGATGCACCGCGACGCCATCCCTGCCGGATCCCGCGTGATGGTCGTGGACGACGTGCTGGCCACGGGCGGTACGATCGGCGCCACGGCAAAGCTGCTGCGCAAGCTGGACGTCAACCTGGTGCACGTCGCCGTGGTGATGGAACTCAGCTTCCTCAACGGCCGCGCCGTGCTGGACGAGTCGGGCATCGACTCCTTCAGCTCCATCCTGACTGCGTGAGCGCAGCACCTGCGGGTGTGCCCTCACCCTGACCCAATGGGAGGTCCCCTGTGAGCGTCGACGGAGTCTACGGACCGTACACACAGGGGAGCGCGGCCGGATCCGGGGGCAGCGGTCAACCGGATCCGGCCCCCGACCGCTTCAACTCCGGCCCGGAAGCACCTCGGATGAGGATGCGTCAGCGCCTGGCGCGGTTGGGGGCACCCCGCACGCCCACGCTGGCCGTCCTCGATCCGCTCTTCAAGGTGGTGCGGGCCAACCACCCGAAGGCTGACCTGGCGCTGCTGGAGCGCGCCTACAACACTGCTGAGCACTATCACCGGGGCCAGACCCGCAAGTCGGGCGATCCGTACATCACCCACCCGCTGGCCGTGACCACCATCCTGGCCGAGCTGGGCATGACGGAGCCGACGCTGGTGGCGGCGCTGCTGCACGACACCGTGGAGGACACTTCCTACACAATGGAACAGCTGACCGCCGACTTCGGTGAGGAAGTGGCCCTGCTGGTGGACGGGGTCACGAAGCTGGACAAGGTGACCTATGGCGACTCCGCCAAGGCCGAGACCCTGCGCAAGATGGTCATCTCCATGAGCAAGGACATCCGTGTCCTGGTCATCAAGCTGGCCGACCGGCTGCACAACATGCGCACCATCAACTTCCTGCGCCCGGACAAGCAGTACCGGATCGGCAACGAGACGCTCGAGATCTTCGCCCCGCTGGCACACCGCCTGGGCATGAATGCGGTCAAGTGGGAGCTGGAGGACCTCTCCTTTGCGGCCATGCATCCCAAGGTCTACGACGAGATCGTGCGGCTGGTGGCGGAGTTCGCTCCACAGCGCGAACGCCAGTTGCGCGAGGTGATCAAGCAGGTGCAACTGGACCTGGCCGACGCGAACATCAAGGCCACGGTCTACGGTCGGCCCAAGCACTACTACTCGATCTACCAGAAGATGGTGGTTCGGGGCCGCGAGTTCAAGGACATCTACGACCTGGTGGGCCTGCGCATCCTGGTGGACACCCCGCGGGACTGCTATGCCGCGCTCGGCGTGATGCACGTGCGGTGGAATCCCCTCCCGGGCCGGTTCAAGGACTACATCGCCATGCCGAAGTACAACATGTACCAGAGCCTGCACACCACGGTGCTCGGCCCGGGCGGCAAGCCGGTGGAGCTGCAGATCCGCACCCATGAGATGCACCGTCGTGCCGAGTACGGCGTCGCGGCGCACTGGAAGTACAAGGAGGCCCTGCGCAATCCCGTCCAGGGGCAGGGCATCTCCGAGGCCGAGGGCACCGACCTGTCGTGGGTGCACAACCTGAACGAGTGGAGCAAGGAGACCGAGGACCCCAGCGAATTCCTCGATGCACTCCGTTTCGAGATCAACTCCAGCGAGGTCTACGCCTTCACGCCCAAGGGCGATGTGATCGCCCTTCCGTCGGGTGCCACCCCGGTGGACTTCGCCTACGCGGTGCACACCCAGGTGGGAGCGCGCTGCGTGGGTGCTCGGGTCAACGGCCGTCTGGTTCCGTTGGAGTCCAAACTGGCCAATGGTGACGTGGTGGAAGTTCTCACCAGCAAGGACGAGAATGCTGGGCCGTCGCGGGACTGGCTGAACTTCGTCACCAGCCCTCGGGCACGCAGCAAGATCAAGGCCTACTTCAGCAAGGAACGACGAGAAGAGGCCATCGAGCGCGGCAAGGACGACCTCGCCCGCCAGATGCGCAAGTCCGGACTGCCACTGCAGCGAGTGCTGACCCCGGAGCACCTGGCCAGCGTCGCCGACGCCATGAAGCTGGGGGACACCTCAGCCCTGTACGCCGCGATCGGTGAGGGCACCGCCAGCGCGCAGAATGTCATGCACCGACTGATCGCCCTGACGGGCGGTGCGGAGGCCATGGCGGAGGAGTCCTTGGAGGAGGCCCCGGTCGGACGTCGGCGTGGCCGCAGCCAGCGGTCCGAGACCGGCGTGGTGGTGCAAGGCGATTCCAGCCTCTACGTCAAACTGGCCAAGTGCTGCACCCCGATGCCGGGCGACGAGATCCTGGGCTTCATCACTCGCGGCGACGGCGTCAGCGTCCATCGCCGGGACTGCACCAATGCCGGCAACCTGCTGCAGAACCCGGAACGGATCGTCGAGGTTTCCTGGGACAATGCGCAGGGTCAGGGCTATCTGGTCAATGTGCAGCTGGAGGGGCTCGACCGTCAGGGAGCCTTCGCGGACATCAGCCGCGCACTGGCCGACCAGCACATCAACATCACGCAGGCCACGATGAATGCCACCGGGGGACAGCTGTTCACGATGCGCATCACCTTCGAGAGCTCCGACCCGTCGCATCTGGAGCACGTGCTGTCCAGCCTGCGACGGGTGCCCGGGGTCTACGACGTCTTCCGCGTGCGCTCGTGACATGACAGGTCCCCGTCGCCCAGTGCGCGACGGGGACCGTGTCCTGGTGGAAGAGGGTCCTGTAGGAGCTCAGGCCTTGAACTCGTCCAGCGACTTCTGGGCCTGCTCCAGCAGGGTCTGGTTGAACGCGATGGAGTCTCGGGCTTCCTTGGCCTTCTTCTCCTTGCCCTCGGCCTCGTACTTCTCCGCCTGCTTGGTCAGCTTGTCAATCTGGCCAGCGAACATGGCCACGGTGTCGGCAGCGCGCTGACGGGCCTCCGGATCGGTACGACGCCATTCCTCGGCCTCGGCCTCCTTGACGGCGGTCTCCAACTTGCGCACCCGGGCATCCAACGGACGGATGGCATCGCGGGGCACCTTGCCGTATTCGTTGAACTTGGCGAGGAAGTCGCGGAACTGGGTGCGAGCGGCGGCCAGATCGGTGACCGGGAGGATGGTCTTCTCGGCCTCGTCCAGCAGCGCCTCCTTGGCCTGCTGGTTGCCGATGAACTCCTTGTCCTGCTCCGCCATGGCGGCGTCGCGGGCGGCGAAGAACTCGTCCTGGATGCCACGGAAGGTGGCCCACAGCTTGTCGTCCTCGGCTCGAGGTGCCGAGCCGGCAGCTTTCCAACGGGCCATCAGGTCACGGAAGGCGCCAGCGGTGGGGCCCCATTCCGTCGAGGTGGCCAGCGGACGGGCCTCCTCGATGATCTGCTCCTTGAGCTGCTTGGCGCTCTCGCGCTTCTTGTTCTGCTCGGCGAACTGGGCCTTGCGGCGGCGCGTGTAGGTGGTGCGGGCGCTGGAGAAGCGGTGCCACAGGGCATCGTCGGTGGCGCGGTCGATGCGGGGCAGCGCCTTCCACTCCTCGAGCAGGGCGCGGAAGCGGTTGACACCGCCACGCCAGTCATTGCCCTGGGCCAGCTTCTCGGCCTCGGAGACCATCCGCTCCTTCTCGGCCTTGGCCTGCTCGGCCGCCTTGGCCTTCTCCGCGCGGCGCTGCTCCTGCTGCGCCTCCACGGCGGGGGTCAACGCCTCGAGGCGGACCAGCAGCGAAGCGAGGTCACCCACCGCATTGGCGTCGGTGATGTTCTTGCGGTGCGACTCGATCGACTTGCGGGCTTCCTCCACTCCGAGGGCGCCGGACTTGACGCGGGCCTCCAGGAGGCCCACCTCGGTCTCAAGGGTCTGGAAGCGTCGCACGTAGAAGGCGAGGGCTTCGGCTGGTTCGACATCGGGGACCTGGCCGACCCGTCGCTCGCCTTCCGAGGTGACGACATAGACGGTGCCATCGTCTTCAACGCGACCGAATGGGTTCGGACCTGCAGTTTCGCTCATGGTTCCATCTTGCCCGATAAGCTGCCCAATGTGCTCATTGCCTCATTTCCGGCCGGTCCCTGGCAGACGAATTGTTACCTGATGGCGCGCGCCGAGGGTGGCCCGTGCGTGGTGGTCGATCCCGGGGTCGGCGCAACCGAGGGCGTGCGACGTGGCATCGAGCAGTACGGATTGACACTGGATGCCGTGCTGCTGACCCATGGTCACGTGGACCATGTGGCGTCCGCGGCGCAGATCGCTGACGAGGCCGAGGTGCCCGTCTGGATCCATGAGGCGGATGCCGACCTGCTGAGCGAACCCCTGCTGGCGCTCAGCGAGGATTCGCGGCCCATCCTCGAGTCGCTCTACGGCAGCACCACCTTCACCCCGCCCCGTGACGTGCGCAACTACGACGGTGACGTGGTGACTGCCGGAATTCGGTTCGCCACGCGTCACGCGCCCGGTCACACCCCCGGCTGCACACTGCTCCTGCCCGAGACCGACGACGCGCTGCTGGTGCTGGCCGGGGACGTCGTGTTCGCCGGCTCGATCGGTCGCACCGACATGCCCCGCGGCTCAGCCTTCGAGATGGCGAGTAGCCTTGCCACCCAGGTGCTGCCCCTGCCCGACGAGGCGCACCTGCTGCCCGGGCACGGACCCGCCACCACGGTGGGCCACGAGCGAATCAACAATCCGTGGCTGCAGCCGCATGCCCTGATGGCCCTGCAGAACCCGATCGACGATGGAAAGTGACAACTGATGGCCCGCCCCAAGCCGCTCTCCGGCTTCCCGGAATTCCTGCCCGCTGGCCGCATGGTGGAGACCGCCGTGCTGGACATCCTGCGCGAGACCTTTGAACTGCACGGTTTCGCCTCCATCGAGACCCGTGCCGTGGAGACGATGGACACGCTGACGCGCAAGGGCGAGATCACCAAGGAGGTCTACGTCGTGCGTCGCCTGCACGCCGACGAGACCGAACAGGGCAAGGCGGACGATCTCGGCCTGCACTTCGACCTGACGGTGCCCTTCGCCCGCTACGTGATGGAGAATGCCGGTCACCTGGCCTTCCCCTTCCGCCGCTACCAGATCCAGAAGGTGTGGCGCGGCGAGCGCCCCCAGGAGGGCCGCTATCGCGAATTCCTGCAGGCCGACATCGACATCGTCGGTCAGGATGCCCTGCCGGAGCACTTCGACGTCGAGGCGCCGCTCGTGATGCTCGCGGCGCTGGAACGCATGCACGTCGAGCTGGGTCTGCCGCAGGCGCTGATGCACGTCAACAACCGCAAGCTGGCGGAAGGGTTCTACCGGGGACTGGGCATCGGTGAATCCGGCGGCGAGTTCGAACAGGTGAACACCCTGGACGTGCTGCAGCGCGTCGACAAGTTCGACAAGATCGGCGGCGAGGCCGTCGTCGAGCTGCTCACCGGGGAGCTTGGCCTGAGTGCTGAGGCAGCCGGCAAGTGCGTCTCGTTGGCTGGTATCTGTACTCCCGACGACTCCTTCGTCGACCAGGTCCGTGCGCTCGGCGTCGAGCACGAGATGCTGGACGAGGGGCTGGAGTTGCTGCGGCGAGTGGTGCTGGCGGCCAACAGGCGGGTGCCGGGGCGCATGGTGGCAGACCTCAAGATCGCTCGCGGGCTGGACTACTACACCGGAACCGTGTACGAAACCGAACTCGTGGGCCACGAGAAGCTCGGCTCCATCAGCTCGGGTGGTCGCTACGACTCCCTGGCAAGCGACGGCAAGGTGACCTTCCCCGGTGTCGGGATCTCCCTGGGAGTCACGCGACTGCTCGGACCCATGATCAGCAAGGGGCGCATCGCTGCGGACCGTAGCGTGCCCAGCGCCGTCCTGGTGGCCGTGGACGACGAGGAGACCCGCGACGTGGCGGAGGAGGTCGCGCAGGCCCTGCGTGGCCGTCGGATCCCCTGCGAGGTGGCCCCCAAGGCGGACAAGTTCGGCAAGCAGATCAAGCACGCCGATCGCCGTGGGATTCCCCATGTATGGTTCGGCGGTCTGAACGGTCAGGTCAAGGACATCCGTTCCGGAGACCAGCAGGACGCCGACGCCAGCACGTGGATGCCCCCGGCCGAGGACCTGCGGCCGCGGATCACCATGGAGGCCTGACCCGCTGCCATGACGCCGATCCTGGTGGCCCTGGGGGGAGTCGCCTTCATGGCGGTGGTCATCGTCGCCTTCTTCAGCTGGCTCCTGCGTCGTGACGCGCTGCACCACTTCGTCTCGGACCACGAGTTCGTCCCGTGGGTCGACATCTTCGGGCTCCAGGGCAGGACGTTCGGGAGCCACGCGGTGGGTGTGGTGCAGCGCTGCTATCGCGGGATGCCCCGGGGCCTGCGGACCGAGCTGGTGGTGGAGTCCCCGTTGCTGGGGCATGGGCGGCCCCACCGCACGCGGTGGCTGCTGGCGACGAAGGTGCCCAGGGGAACTGCATTCACCCTGGACTCGCACGGTGCCGAGGGCACCCTTCCCGACACGCTGGCACCACTGCTGGACGTGGCTCGCCCAAACCCTTCGGTGGACGCCGTCCTCTGTGGCGACGGACTGCTGGTCGTACGGGTGGTGCGGCCTCGAGGCCTGGAGGCAGGGCTGGACGCGTTGGAATTCATCGTCAGGGTGCTGCGGACCACCGGGGGCTGAATCGCGACTGAGGGGACGGGGCGTCCGCGGGTGGCTCGTCATTGCTCCGTGGCCGTCCTCGCTAGGATCTGGCGCATGGATTCCACCACCGCGAACCTCGGCAGCCTCGTGCTGGCCGTTCTGACCTACCGACGCAATGAGCTGTTGGCGGCCGTGCTGCCGGAGCTGTCCGAGCAGGTGGCACAGGCGGTGCAGGCTGGCTGGCGCGCGGAGCTCCTGGTGGTGGACAACTCGCCTGAGGGCCAGGCCCGATCGGTGGTGGAGGCAGCGCAGCTGCCGGTCCTGATGCGTTACGTGAACGAGACCACGCCGGGGCTTTCTGCCGCACGCAATCGGGCACTGCACGAGGCAGCCGGCGCCCGGTTGTTGGCCTTCATCGACGACGACGAACACCCTGGCGAGCGTTGGCTGTTGAATCTGGTGGACACCTGGCGGGAGACCGGTGCACAGGCGGTCACGGGGCCGGTGCGCTCCGATCCGGTCAAGCCGGTGGATGACTGGATCCGGGCGACCGGGCTCTTCGACCGGGTCACGGCAGGCACGGGCGACGTGCGCAGCGGGACCGCGACCAACAACCTGCTGCTGGACATGGACTTCATCAGGTGTCAGAAGGTTCAGTTCGACCCCCGATTCGGTCTGACCGGTGGCGAGGACTCCAAATTCGGTCAGGACCTGCGCCGAGCCGGTGGGCGTGTGGTGTGGTGTGATGAGGCCGAGGTCAGCGAGGAGGTTCCCGCAGACCGACTGGAGCACGCCTGGATCGAACAGCGCCTCACGCGGTTCGGGGAGTCGTGGGTGCGCGCTCGCGTGATCGACATGAAGCCTCGTCCTGCGCTCGTCTTCAGGGCCCGGACCATGGCAAAGGGCCTGGCTCGCTACGGCAGGGGACAAGTGGGGCTGTGGCGTGCAGTCCGCGCTGGCGACCAGCGGGCTGCGGGGCGGGCTGCAGCCGAACGGGCCGGCGGGCTCGGGCTGGTACGAGGAGCTGGTGGGCTGAACCGAGAGGAGTACGGACGGCCCAAGAACTGAGCCCCACATGCCTTTCCCTCCCCGTCGATGCCCCCTGAACAGGGGACTCGCAGAAGCATTCGTCGGGTCCTAGTCTGGCGGCCGGGCACGGGGGTGCCCGAACGGGGGAGCGATGTTCTGCACGAACTGTGACCGGGAACACCCGGCACCGGCCAACTACTGCCCGGACTGTGGTCTGGGACTGCGCGACGGCGGTCGACCGGCGCCGGCGCCACCGATCCCCGAGGAGTACTTCCGGCCGGCCAGGCAGGCGGCCAGCCCAGGTGCCGAGGCTGCGCCCCGGGGCGGCCAGCCGCAGCCATCCGGAGGCGCGCGACGCCTCGCCATGGCCTTGGGACTGGTGGGATGTACGGTCACCGCAGGTGTCGGCCTGGGCGTTTTGCTCTCGGAGGGCTACGAGAGCAGTGGCGGCACGGTCAGCGAGCCCCTGCCGAGCTTCGCCCTCCCGTCGAAGCGCAGCTCAGCCACCGCCACTCCCAGCGTCGCCCAGAGTCCACGCAGAGGTCCCAGCAATCTTGGGGTGATGGAAGACCAGTCCCCGGGGCCCGACCCCGATCGCGCCCCGGTGGTCAGTTTGGCGACGCAGGCCACTGTGCGACCCCAGGCCGCTGTCCCCACCCAGTCGGAGACCGGGCAGCCAGGGCCCGCCGCGGAGCCATCGCCCCACGACCGCGCTGACCGGGCCCGTCCTGACCAGCCCGGGCCCGATCCGGACGGGCCCGATCCGGACGGGCCCGGTCACGGGCGAGACCGGGACGGGTGGCCTGCCTGGCCCGGGGATGGTCGGCCGCCCCAAGAGCATCCCGGGAGCCAACCGGGTGGTGATGGACAGACCTTCCCGGACCACGTGCAGAGCTGCGGCGGTGGGGTGGGAGCCGGGCCGCTGGCCGACTGTCAGCAGGCGCGTCTCGTGGCTCGCAAGGTTCCACGCGGAGCTGACGGTGTCTTCCTGGTGGAGTCGGACGACCCCAGAACGGGCGAACGGTCCACCTACACCTGTGTCTCGGCAAGGTATGTCCTGTGCACCGGTGGGCGCGGAGTCTCGGTCTACATCGAACCGGGCATGGTGCCCGGGCGAGGCAATCGGGGCTGATCCGTGGCTGGGATGCCCTAGGGTTGGGCATGCAATCGTCTGGCCACGCACCGTCTATGCGTGGCCCCAGAAAGGAATACGCATGCTGCGCACCCATGAGGCCGGAAGCCTGTCCAAGGCCGACGTCGGAACCACTGTCACCCTTGCCGGATGGGTCGCCAAGCGGCGTGATCACGGCGGCGTGGCCTTCATCGACCTGCGTGATGCCTCGGGCGTCTGCCAGATCGTCGTCCGCGACGAGTACCTCGAGAAGGCCGGCATCCACGACCTGCGCAATGAGTTCTGCATCCAGGTGACGGGCGTCGTCGATGCTCGCACCGAGGAGAACATCAACCCGAACATCGCCACGGGCGAGATCGAGGTGGCCATTCGCGAGCTCGAGGTGCTCAATGCGGCCGCGCCGCTGCCCTTCCAGATCGACGAGCGCACCGGAGTCGGTGAGGACGCCCGACTGAAGTACCGCTACCTTGATCTGCGTCGGCCGCGCATGCACGACGCCATGGTGCTGCGTTCGCAGGTGACGCACACGATCCGTCGCGTGCTGGACGAGGCGAATTTCTACGACGTCGAGACCCCGACGCTGACCCGCTCCACCCCCGAGGGTGCGCGTGACTTCCTGGTGCCGGCCCGCCTGCACCCGGGCAGCTGGTACGCCTTGCCGCAGAGCCCCCAGCTGTTCAAGCAGCTGCTGATGGTGGCCGGCATGGAGCGCTACTACCAGATCGCCCGCTGCTACCGCGACGAGGACTTCCGCGCCGACCGCCAGCCCGAGTTCACCCAGCTGGACATCGAGATGAGCTTCGTCGACCAGGACGACGTCATCGCCCTGGCCGAGAAGGTCATGAGCGAGTGCTGGAAGCTGATCGGCGTCGAGATGCCCACCCCGCTGCCGCGGATGACCTGGCACGACGCCATGGACAACTACGGCTCGGACAAGCCCGACCTGCGCTTCGACAACCCGATCCGCGAGGTCACCGAGTTCTTCAAGGACACCCCCTTCCGCGTCTTCCAGAATCCCTATGTCGGCTGCGTCGTCATGCCCGGCGGTGCCAGCCAGCCCCGTCGCCAGTTCGACGCCTGGCAGGAATGGGCGAAGCAGCGCGGCGCCAAGGGCCTGGCCTACATCACGGTCGGTGAGGACGGCGAGCTGGGTGGTCCCGTCGCCAAGAACATCTCCGAGACGGAGAAGGCGGGCATCGCGGAGGCCGCCGGCGCCAAGCCCGGCGACTGCATCTTCTTCGCCGCCGGCGAGCGCGAGACCTCCCAGGAACTGCTGGGCTCCGCCCGCCTGGAGATCGGCAAGCGTTGCGGCCTGATCGACGAGGACGCCTGGAGCTTCCTGTGGGTCGTCGACGCCCCGATGTTCAAGTCCACCGCCGCGGCCACCGCCTCGGGTGACGTGGCGCTGGGCAACTCGAAGTGGACGGCCGTGCACCACGCGTTCACCTCGCCCAAGCCGGAGCACCTGGACAGCTTCGACACCGATCCCGGTTCGGCCCTGTCCTACGGCTACGACTTCGTCTGCAATGGCAACGAGGTGGGTGGCGGCTCCATCCGTATCCACCGTCCCGACGTGCAGCAGCGCGTGTTCAACGTGATGGGCATCAACGAGGAGGAGGCCAAGGAGAAGTTCGGCTTCCTGCTGGACGCCTTCGCCTTCGGCGCTCCGCCGCATGGTGGCATCGCCTTCGGCCTGGACCGCCTGGTGATGCTGCTGGGCAAGTTCGACACCATCCGCGACGTCATCGCCTTCCCGAAGTCGGGTGGCGGCTTCGACCCGCTGACCGCCGCCCCGGCGCCGATCACGCCGCAGCAGCGCAAGGAGGCCGGCGTCGACGCCAAGCCCAAGATGGACGAGGCCAAGGGCGCGGAGAAGTCCGAGGCAGCGGACCAGAAGGCCAAGCCGGCCGACAAGAACTGACCTGCGGCAACATCCTGCGTCACGGGCCGGGCATCCCACTGGGCTGCCCGGCCCGCTGCGTGGTGTCCGAGGCAACTTGTGGCAACCCCACAGTCACGCGTCCGGACCGACGAGAAGATCAGGCGGTTGCGGGCGCCGGAGGATGAGCCCCCTGACGGACAAGGTGGTTCATCGTGTCCCTGCTCGACTGGATCGTGGTCGGTGCCTTCTTCCTGCTGATGATCGGCATCGGCGTCTGGTCAAAGCGCAAGAGTTCCGATTCCGGTGACTTCTTCGTCGGTGGCGGCAAGGTGCCGTGGTGGCTCTCGGGCGTCTCGCACCACGTCTCGGGCCATTCAGGTGTGGTCTTCGTCGCCTATGCCGCCATCGCCTACAACCTCGGCTTCACCATGTACGTGTGGTGGGCGCTGGTCATCGCCGGCGCCACCCTGATCGGCGCCAAGATCTTCGCCCCGCGGTGGCCGCGCCTGCGCCAGAAGCTGGGCATCCAGTCGCCCACCGAATACCTCAAGATGCGCTACGGGCTTCCCGCGCAGCAGACCATCGCCTGGCTCGGCGTGTTGATGAAGCTGGTCGACATCGGCGCCAAGTGGGCCTCCATCGGTGTGCTGATGAATGGCTTCACCGGCCTTCCCATCTGGCAGGGCATCGTGCTGTCCGGCGCGGTCAGCCTGGTCTACATCACCATCGGCGGCCTGTGGGCCGACCTGCTGACCGACTTCGTGCAGTTCGGCGTGCAGCTGGTGGCCGGCATCGTCATCCTGATCGGTGTCGGGCAGGCCCTGTCGGCACGCGGCCTGAACTACCTGTCGATGTGGGGTGAGCTCAACCAGATCGAGCCGAACTTCTCCAGCCCCTTCAACGGCAACTACACCATGCTGTGGTGCGCCCTCTACCTGTTCGCCAAGACCTTCGAGTACAACGGCGGCAACTGGAACCTGGCGGCCCGCTTCATCTCCACCAGCAATGGCAAGGAGGCCCGTAAGGCCGAACTGCTCAGCTCACTGCTCTACCTGGTGTGGCCCCTGCTGATCTTCGCCCCGATGTGGGCCGGCCGCCTGCTGCACCCCGGCCTGGAGGATCCCGCCTCGCAGCTCTACCCGCTGCTCACCGAGACCTACCTGCCGCACGGCCTGATCGGGCTGGTGCTGGCCAGCATGTTCGCCAGCACGATGGGCATGACCGTCTCCGACATCAACACGCTCTCGGCCGTGACCCAGCGCGACATCCTTCCGGTGCTCAGCCGCAAGTTTGACGAGGTGATGATGGGTGGTGCCGCCTCGCTGCGCCTGGCACGCATCATCACGGTGCTGTTCACCGTGGTCACCGTGGTGGTGGGCCTCAACAAGGATGCCTTCGGCGACATCATCGGCATGATCATCACCTGGTTCGGTGCCTTGGTCGGTGTGACCGGCATGCCGCTGCTGCTGGGCTTGTTCAAGCGCTTCCGCCACAGCGACGGCACCGCCGCGATCGTTGGCATCTTCTTCGGTGTGGTCACCTTCGCGGTGAGCCAGATCTGGAAGGACGACTTCCCGGCCGACTGGGTCACCGTGGGCCCGATGCTGGTCAGCGGCCTGTTCTACCTGCTCATCGGCGCCATCAACAAGGCCAGGGGCGTCGAGGTTCCCCGTGAGGTGGACGAGATGCTCGACTACGTCGGGACCAACGACGACCACGTGGTGGCCTGAGCCGACGAGGCCGACGGAGTACGACGATGGCCGGGTGGGAAGCGATCCCACCCGGCCATCGTGCTGCCGGGACGCTCAGAGGGCCCCGGTGCTGTCCTTCAGGCGGCTGACGTCGGCCGGGTGCATCAGGTTCTGCACCGAGAAGACGCGATCCAACGTCGCCTCGTCCAGCAGGCCCCGCTCCAACACCACCTCGCGCACCGACTTGCCGGTGGCGGCGCACTCCTTGCCGATCAGGTCGCCCTGGCGGTGGCCGATCAGGTCATTGAGGTAGGTGACGATGCCGATCGAGCTCATCACGTAGTTGCGGCACTGATCGGCATTGGCGGTGATGCCCCTGACGCACTTGCTCTGCAGGGTGGTGCAGGACGAGGCCAGCAGCTTGATCGACTCGAACATGCACTGGCCGATCACGGGCTCCATCACGTTGAGCTGCAGCTGGCCGGAATCGGCCGCCATCAGGACAGTCGTGTCATTGCCGTAGACCTTGAGGCAGACCTGGTTGACGACCTCGGGGATGACCGGGTTCACCTTGGCGGGCATGATCGAGCTGCCGGCCTGCATCTCCGGCAGGTTGATCTCGTTGAGCCCGGCTCGGGGGCCCGACGACAGCAGACGAAGGTCATTGCAGATCTTGGACAGCTTCAGTGCCAGGCGCTTCAACGCCGCGTGCACCATGACGTAGGCACCACAGTCGCTGGTGGCCTCGATCAGGTTTGGGGCCGGCACACAGGCATAACCGGTGACGTAGGCGAGCTTGCGCACCGCCAAGGGGGCATAACCCTTGGGGGTGTTCAGGCCGGTACCGATCGCGGTGGCCCCCAGGTTGACCTCCAGCAGCAGCCGCGCCGTGGCATCCAACTGCACGAGTTCCTCGTCCAGGGTGCACGACCAGCCGTGGAATTCCTGGCCCAAGGTCATGGGGACGGCATCCTGCAGCTGGGTGCGGCCCATCTTCAGCACCTCGGAGAATTCCTCGCCCTTGTGACGCAATTCCGTGGACAGTTCGCGCACGGCAGCGTGCAGACCCTTCAGGGCGGTGTAGACGCCGATGCGGAAACCGGTGGGATAGGCGTCATTGGTCGACTGGCTGCGGTTGACGTGGTCATTCGGATTGACGATGTGGTAGCTGCCCTTGGGGTGCCCCAGGTGTTCGAGGGCCAGATTGGCGATCACCTCATTGGTGGTCATGTTGAGCGAGGTCCCGGCGCCGCCCTGGAAGACGTCGATGGGGAACTGGTCCATGCAGCGGCCCTCGACGATCACCTGGTCACAGGCCCAGACGATGGCCTCGGCCACCTGCGACGGAATGGCCCCGAGCTCGGCATTGGCCAGGGCGCAGGCCTTCTTCACCTGGACCATGCCCCGGATGAACTCCGGAACCTGGTTGATCGTGACGCCGGAGATGGTGAAGTTCTCCATGGCTCGGGCGGTGTGGATGCCGTAATAGGCCTCGGCCGGTACCTCGCGGATTCCCAGGAGATCATCCTCCTGGCGAAAAGCGGAGCTCATCAGGTGATTCCCTTCGAAATAATTCGGCCAAGATCGGATTGGCCGCAAATGATTCGGTGCTGACACAAACATGTCATGGATTGGGGGCGCTCGTCAGCTGATCTGGGCCGTTGTCGTGAAAGCGGTAGGTTGGGGGCCATGGAACTGCCCCAGATCAGTTGGATCGACCTGCCCGGCGTGGTGAACATGCGTGACCTGGGTGGCAAGCCCACCTCGGCCGGGACGGTGACCCGGCACGGGGCCGTGATCCGTACCGACAACCTGCAGGACCTGCCTGCCGAGTCGGTGCGCCGCATCGTCGACGAGCTCGGCGTCACCGACGTGGTCGACCTGCGCACCCCGGTGGAGCGGCGGGGGACCGGTGACGGCCCGTTGAAGGCCGAGCCGCTGACCTTCCACGAACTCACCCTCTACCCGGAACAGGCCGACGAGAAGGGCATCCCCGACGACCGCGACGAGGCACCCGATCGCCTGCCCTGGGAGGACGAGCAGGTGCTCGCCGATCGCAGCGCACACAGCCATGAGGAGCACCTGGCCAACCACTACCTGGGTTATCTCTCGCAACGCCCGGACAATGTGCTCAAGGCCCTGCGCGCCATCGCCCACGCCCGGGGATCGGTGCTGGTGCACTGCGCCGCGGGCAAGGACCGCACGGGCACCATCTGTGCCATGGCGCTGACGGAGGTGGGCGTGGACCGTGACGCGGTGGTGGCCGACTATGACGCCACCAATGAACGCATCGAACTGGTCTTCCAGCGCCTGGCGAACACGCCGACCTATGCCGACGAGATGGCCGGCCAGACGGTGGCCGACCAGGCCACCCCGGCAGAGACCATGCGGATGCTGCTGGCCAGCCTCGACGAGCTCTACGGTGACGGCCCCGACGGGGGAGTACGCGCCTGGCTGCGTCGCCAGGGATGGAATGAGCAGGACAGCGCCGCGCTGCACCGCAAGCTGCTGGGGTCCGACGACAAGACCGAGGAGAACCGATGAACGATCTTCCCCGCGCCTGGCAGGCCAGGACCGGAGTCACCATGACCGAGACCACCGTGGAGGTGGCCGATGGGGCGATTCCCGCCAAGCTCTTCCGCCCCGAGCACGGCACGGGTGCCGGGATCGTCCTGGTGCAGGAGATCTTCGGGATCACCAACTACCTGCACCAGCGTGCCGCCGACCTGGCCGACGAGGGGTGGACGGTGCTGTTGCCCAATCTCTACTGGCGGGTGGGCGGTACCGTGATCACCGAGGACGACCCGGCGGCCCTGCCACACGCCATGGAACTGATGCAGGCCAACCCGTGGGACGAGACGGTGGGCGACATCCGTGACTGCGTCGCACACCTGCGCCAGCTGCCCGAGACCGGCTCGCGAGTGGCGCTGATGGGCTTCTGCTACGGCGGCGGGCTCGCCTACGCGGCGGCCTCCGGTGTGGAGGGTGACCAGCGTCCCGACGCCCTGGTCAGCTACTACGGTTCGGCCCTGCCGCAGATCGTCGACACGATCCCGGTGGTCACCGTCCCCAGCCTGCACCACTTCGGCGAGGCCGACGAGTACATCCCCTTCGCGGAGGCGCAGCGGATCGCAGGCGTGATCGGGCAAGGAAGCGACGTGGAGTTCAGTTCCTGGCCCGGCGCTGGCCACGCCTTCGACAATCCGCTGCCGATGTTCCACCACGCACAGGCCAGCGAGGACGCCTGGAACGAGACCTATGTCTGGCTGCTGGAGCACCACCCTGACGAGATCGACCGCAAGCCGGCCAGCCGTACCCTCACCGGTCGCTGACCTCGGCACAGGCGCAGCCGGCGCCCAGACCCGGAATAGTCCGACCAGCCGCGGGGTTGCTACGGGCATGACGAACACGATCGGTGTCACCGGAGCCAGCGGCCGCCTCGGCGGTCGAGTCGCACGACTTCTGGCGGAAGCCGGGATCGAGCAGACCCTTCTGCTGCGGAGCCCGGAGAAGGCACCGCAGCTGGCGGGAGCCGAGGTTGCACGGATGGCCTACACCCTCTCCGACGAGACGATCGAGTCGCTGAGTGGCATCGAGACCCTGCTCCTCGTCTCGGCGGGAGAAAGCGCAGACCGTCTGGCGCAGCACCAGGCGGTCATCGATGCTGCAGCCCGGGCCGGGGTGCAGCACGTCGTCTACACCTCCTTCATCGGGGCCGCCCCCGACAGCACCTTCGCCCTGGCACGTGACCACGGCTCGACCGAGGCGATGCTGCGCGAATCCGGCATGGCATGGACCTTCCTGCGGGACAACTTCTACCAGGAGGCCTTCCTCGACTTCGCCGTAGACGGAGTCATCGCCGGTCCAGCCGGTCAAGGACGAGTCGCAGCCGTGGCCATCGACGACGTGGCGCGTGTCGCGGCCGCGGTCCTGCAGGATCCCACCTCGCACCGCGACGCCACCTACGACCTCACCGGCCCCCAGGCGCTCACCATCGCGGAGATCGCCGAGCAGATGACGCGAGTTGCTGGTCGCCCGACGCGTTACCAGGAGGAGTCCGTCGAGGAGGCCTACGCCTCCCGCGCCAGCTACCAGGCCCCTGCATGGCAGCTCGACGCCTGGGTCTCCACCTACACCGCCATTGCCGAAGGCGACCTCGAGCTCGTCTCGGGTGCCGTGGAGCAGGTGACCGGCCAGCCGGCGCAGAGCTTCGAGGAGACGCTGGCGGCCCGGGGCCACTGAGCGCCGACGGCTGCGGGGTAGGCTCGTCGGACCATGACTGACCTGTTCGGCAATCCCGATTCCGCGGAGCTCGCGGCCACGGGCGGCACGCTCGGCGGCGCCAGCCATGACCACCTGCCGCTGGCCGTACGGCTGCGTCCCCGCACGCTCGACGAGATCGTGGGTCAGCAGCACCTGCTGGGCGCCGGGTCGCCGCTGCGTCGGCTGGCCGAGGGCACCACCGCGATGAGCGTCTTCCTGTGGGGCCCGCCCGGGGTGGGCAAGACCACCATTGCCGCGGTCGTCTCCCAGGCCACGCAACGCCGCTTCGTCGAGGTCTCCGCCGTGACCGCCGGGGTCAAGGAGGTGCGCGCCGAGCTGGAGACCGCCCGTCGGGAACTGGCCCACGGTCGCGCCACCGTGCTCTTCGTCGACGAGGTGCACCGCTTCAGCAAGGCCCAGCAGGACGTCCTGCTGCCCGCCGTGGAGAACCGCCTGGTCACGCTGATCGCGGCCACCACCGAGAACCCGTCCTTCAGCGTCATCTCGCCCTTGCTGTCGCGATCGCTGCTGCTCACCCTCAAGCCGCTGACCGACGACGACATCGGGGTGCTGGTGGATCGTGGTCTTTCCGACGAGCGCGGGCTGGGTGGGCAGTTCCAGATCGAACCCGAGGCCCGCGACACCATCATCAGGCTGGCCGGTGGGGATGCGCGTCGCAGCCTCACCTACCTGGAGGAGTCGGCCGCCGGGGCGCGCGCCATGGGGCAGCAGACCATCACCTCCGAGATCGTCGAGAACTCCGTGGACCGGGCCGCGCTGCGCTATGACAAGGACGGCGACCAGCACTACGACGTCATCAGCGCCTTCATCAAGAGCGTGCGCGGCTCCGACGTCGACGCCGCGCTGCACTACCTGGCTCGCATGCTGGAGGCCGGTGAGGATCCCCGCTTCATCGCCCGACGGCTGGTGATCAGCGCCAGCGAGGACATCGGCATGGCGGCACCATCGGTGCTGCAGACCTGCGTGGCCGCGGCCCAGGCGGTGCAGCTGATCGGCATGCCGGAGGCACAGCTCACCCTGGCCCAGGCCACGATCGCCGCCGCCACCGCTCCCAAGTCGAATGCGGTCACCACCGCCATCTCGGCCGCACGCGCCGATGTGCGTTCGGGGCGGATCGGGCTGGTGCCCGCCCACCTGCGCGATGCGCACTATTCGGGAGCCCAACAATTGGGGCACGGCAAGGGCTACATCTATGCCCACGACGCCCCGCACGCCGTCGCCCGGCAGCAGTACCTGCCCGACGAGCTGGCCGACGCCACCTACTACCAGCCCACCGACCACGGCAACGAGGCCGGCATCAAGGATCGGCTGGCGACGATCAAGAAGCTGTTGGGGCGCTGAGACCGTCCTCGCTCGGTGGACGGTGCGAACCCATCACGTGCAATTCCAGCTCGCGGCTGACGATCTCGCAGGTGCGCACCCCGCGCACGCTGGAGCCGTGCTCGTTGAGGCGGGGTGACCACACCCCCAGGCCGAGCTTGCCGGGGGCGACGGCGATGATTCCGCCGCCCACGCCTGACTTGCCGGGCAGCCCCACCCGGACCATCCACCAGCCGGCCTCGTCGTACATGCCAGACATGGTCATCACCGAGAGCACCCGCTGGACCACCATCGGGTCGATCACCTGTTCCCCGGTGCCGGGGTGACAGCCCGAATTGGCCAGGGTGGCCGCGATCCAGGCCAGATCGGTGGTGGTCACCATCGTCGCGCAGGCCGCACAGTAGTCACGGGTGGCCTGCACCGGTTCGTCGGCCAGTTTTCCGAAGGAGTGCAGCAGGTGGGCCATGGCCAGGTTGCGGTGCCCGCCCTCCAGTTCCTCCATGGCGATCTGGGCATCGGCGTGGAGTCGGCGTCCGGCCAGCTGTCCGTAGAAGTGGAGCAGCCGTGACATCCGCCCCCCGCTGGGCAGCAGCGAGGTGGAGGCGATCGCGCCGGCATTGATGAGGGCATTGGCCGGCCGTCCGGTCTCGTTCTCCAGGGAGATGCGGTTGTAGGCCTCCCCGGAGGGTTCGACGTCCACCACCGCGTCGACCGCCTCGAAGCCGGATTCCATCAGGGCCAGGGCATAGGTCAGCGGTTTGCTGATCGACTGCAGAGAGAAGGGGATCTCTGAATCGCCGGCCGTGTGCAGCTGGCCGTCCACCGTCGCCAGCGCGATGCCGAAGGGATCGGGGTTGGCCTGGGCGAGACTGGGGATGTAGGAGGCCACCTGCCCGTCGGTCTCGGGCAGGACCTTCTTGTGCACATCGGCCAGGAAACGGCTCAGGTCATCCATGGCCCAAGCCTGTCATGGCGGTGAGGATCATGGCGACCGGGGATCAATGACCCAGCAGGATCCACAGGTTGACGACGAAGCCGGCCAACAGGGGCAGCACCATGAACAGCAGCATCAGACGGCCGGCGCGGCGGTGTCGTGCGCGGTCGGGGTTCAGCGAACTGGCCAGGGCCAGACCCGGCGCGGTGAGGTCCGTCAGACCCAGGTTCTGGGCGTCGACGGGAATCACCTCCATCGCGGCCGCCTCGTGGCTGAGACGCTCGGTGCGTGGGGTCCGTGCGGGGGCATCGACGATCGGGGCGACGGGGTGCTTGCCGCCAAGGTCCCAGAGCCCGCCCCCGACAGCGTCGCTGTGTCCGCCCGCGTCAACCATGGAGCCATCGTGCGCCCTCACGGGGTCAGGGACAAGCCCGGCGCCCCACGGTTGGTTCTGTTCTTCGAGATACCCGAGCGGGCGGGCAGCGGGACGACGTGGAGGTGGGCCCTCACCGCTGTCGCCTCACCAGGGGAAGGGCCGGTAGTCCTTCAGGAAGACGCCGTAGAGGTCGGTGCCCTGTTCCCCTTGCACGATCGGGTCGTGGACGCGGGCTGCGCCGTCGACCAGGTCGAGCGGGGCATGCCACCCCTCGGCGGCGATGCGCAGCTTCTCGTCGTGGGGACGCTCGTCGGTGATCCAACCGGTGTCGACAGCGGTCATCAGGATGCGGTCGGTCTCGAACATCTCTTGGGCGCTGGTGCGGGTCAGCATGTTCAGGGCGGCCTTGGCCATGTTGGTGTGCGGGTGGCCGGCGCCCTTGTAGCGGCGGGCGAACTGTCCCTCCATGGCTGAGACGTTCACGATGTACTTGCGACGGGCCGTGCTGGCGCGCATCGCCTCCCGCAGTCGACTGATCAGGATGAAGGGCGCGGTGGAATTGCACAATTGCACTTCCAGCATCTCCAGCGGATCCACCTGGTCCACGGTCTTGGTCCAGGAGTTCTCCGTCGCCAGGTCTGGCAGCAGGCCACCGGCGTCGATGGCGGTCCCGGCCAGGTGCCGTTCCAGCGAGGCATGGCCCGCCTCGAGTGCCAGGGCGGTCAGCTCCGCGGCGGACTGGCTCGCCAACTCACCCGACAGGCTTCCTCCCGCCCCGACCAGCGCTGCGGGGTGCGCCTCGCTGATCCGGTCGAAGGTGACCATCTTTGGCAGGGGCCGGTCGGTCGGCAGCGCGGCCTTCTCGCCCTCGACGAGGTGCGAGTAGGCGCCGGGGGAGCGCCGCACCGTCTGAGCGGCATTGTTGACCAGGATGTCCAGCGGACCGCCGGCGGCCACCTCGTCCGCAAGGCCCACCACCTGGGTGGGGTCCCGCAGGTCGATGCCGACGATGCTGAGCCGGTCGATCCACTGCTCGCTGTCCGGCAAGGAGCTGAACCGCCGAGCGGCATCGTGCGGGAAGCGCGTGGTGATCGTCAGATCGGCACCATCACGCAGCAGCCGCAGCGCGATGTACATGCCGATCTTGGCCCGCCCCCCGGTCAGCAGGGCGCGGCGTCCGCGCAGGTCGCATCCCTGGTCACGCTTCGCGCGGTTGAAGCTCGCGCATTCGGGACACAGTCCGTGGTAGAAGGCGTCGATGGTTGTGTAGGCCACTTTGCAGATGTAGCAGTCTCGTGCCTCCTTGAGCTCACCGGCGGTGTCCCCCGGAATGTGCGAGACCAGGGGCAGTCCCGCCGTCTCGTCGTCGATGCGCTCCGGTGAGCCCGTCGCGGTGAGAGCAAGGATCGCATTGTCGTGGGCGATCACCGGTGCCTTTGCGGCCCGGCGACGGCGAGCCTTGATGGTGCGGTTCATCCTGTTGACCGCCTGCTTGAAGGCGATCTGGTCGGGATGTTCGAGCTCAAGCTCGGCGATCTGCTCCATCAGGCGTAGTGCCCGCGACATCTCGGCGGGGTCCACCCCGGGGCCGAAGGCGTCGTCGTCGGGTCGTCCGGGCTGCATCTTCACCCGGGCGATCCTAGACGGTCATCCGCACCGCGACTGTGATGGCCCCGGGCTACCTTCCGGCATGCTGGTGCGGAGTCGCTCGCCCGAACACAGCACGTCGACCACCAGTTGCAAAGCAATGGGGAAGCTGTCTTCGTCGAGGCCAAAGGTGGGGGAGTGGTGCGAGGAGTCGAAGCCCTTCTCGGCATTTCCAGCGCCGACGAAGACATAGGTGGCCGGTGCCACCTGGGCGAAAGCAGCGAAGTCCTCACCACCCAACATCGGCGGCTCGGCCAGCACTTTTCCGGGGGCGATCCGTTCCGCGAGCTCGCGGACCACAGCGCTCGGCTCCGGGTGGTTCCACACCATGTCGTAGCCCTGCAGGTGATCCACCTCGATCGAGAGTCCGGGATGCGCGGCCTCCAGCCCTGCTGCCAACTGGTGCAGCCCAGTCCGGATGATCTCGCGAGCCTCGTCGCTTTGTGAGCGAATGCTGCCACCGATTCGCGCCTCCATCGGGATCACATTGAGGGCATCGTGGTTGCCTGCGTCCAGCCAAGTGGTCGAGAGCACGGCCGGGTGCAGCGGTGGCACTCGCCGGGAGATCAGTGTTTGGGCCTGTGCAACGAACTGGGTGGCGGCAATGACGGGATCCACCCCATCCTGCGGGGTCGATGCGTGGACTCCGTTGCCACGGAAGATCACCTCGAACAGGTCGGAGTTTGCCGACGCTGCACCGTCTTTCACGTCAATGGTCCCCGTGGGCAGGGTGGACCACAGGTGGAAGCCGAAGATGTGGTCCAGATCTGAGAAGTCAACCGCCGCCACCATCTCCTTCGCACCACCCGGGGGTGTCTCCTCGGCGTGTTGAAAGATGAACCAGACCTCGCCGTTCAGTTCGTCGCGGTGATCGGCTGCCCAAGCGGCAGCCGCCATCACGATTGCCGTGTGGCCGTCGTGGCCGCAGGCGTGCATACGGCCAGGCTCCTGAGACGCGAAGTCCAGGTCGGCCCGGTCCTCCTGTACAGCGAGAGCGTCGATGTCGGCACGGACGGCCAGCTTCGGGCCTGGTCGTCTCGTGTCGAGCTTCACGAGCAAGCTGGTAGGTGTCGGGTGCTCGAAGGAGACATCCGTGAGGCGCTCCTCCAAGGTGCTGCGGATCCAAGCCACCGTCTGGTGCTCCTGAAAGGAGATCTCGGGATGCCGGTGAAGGTGACGACGCCAGTTGATCAGGTCGTCGAGGTAGGGTGCGATGTCATTCACGGTCAGCCTCCAATGCGGATCGGGCCGCTGATTCCCACGGGCCAGCCCATGAGGAACCAAAAGATGAGAAGGGCGGTCCACGCCAGACCCATCGCGATCGAGTAGGGCAGCGTCGCCGAGATGAGGGTACCGACGCCGAAGCGCTTGTCATACTTCTGGGCCAGCGCCAGGACGAGTGGGAAGTACGGGAACATCGGCGTGATGGGGTTGGTGATCGAGTCGCCTACTCGGAAGATCATCTGGGTGAAGGCCGGGTGGTAGTCGAGCAGCATCATCATCGGCACCAGGATGGGCGCGAGGATCGCCCACTTGGCCGACGCTGAACCCAGGAGCATGTTCAGCAGCGACGAGAGCAGCAGGATGCCCAGGATCATCACGACCCCGTGCTGGCCTTTGAGCACCTCGGCGCCTGTGACGGCGATCACCGTGCCCAGGTTGCTCCATGTGAAGAAGGCGAGCATCTGCGCGGCGAAGAAGACGATGACGACGAAGTTGCCCATCGAGGCCATGGCCTCGGTCATCATCCGGCCAGCGTCCTTGGTGCTGCGGATGGTGCCGGCCTTCATGCCGTAGACCAGGCCCGGAACGAAGAAGAAGATTGTCAGCAGCGGGATGATGCCATCCATCAGCGGGGACTTCTCCAGCAGACTGCCTGTCTCGGCATTACGGAGTAGGCCGTTGCTGGGCAGCGACAAGGCGGCAAACAGTGCCAGCACCACGAGGGCAGTGACATTGGCCCAGCGCAGAGCCTTGCGCTGCTGCGGCGTGACCTCATTCTCGCCATCGTCCATCTGGGCGCCGCCCTCGTAGGTGCCCAGCCGCGGAATGGTGATCTTGGTCGTGACGATCGAGATGACGGGCAGCAGGACGAGCACGGACGCTGCGATGAAGTGGTAGTTCATCGCCACATTTGTCGACACCGACGGGTCCACCATCTGCGCTGCCTCCTTGGTGAAGGCGAAGACGAGCGCGTCTGACATGCCCAGAATCAGGTTGGCGGCGAATCCGCCGACAGCGGCGCAGTACGCGGCGGCGATGCCGGCGACGGGGTGCCAGCCGAGCCGGACGAAGAGCATGGCTGCCAGGGGCGGCAGCACGATCGGGGCGGCGTCCCCGGCGACATTGCCAAGGATGCCCACCAGGGCGATCACCGGCACGACAAGTGCTCTGGGAGCCTTGTCGACGATGTCGCGCATGAGGGCAGAGAACCAACCGCTCTGTTCGGCCAGGCCGATGCCGAGCATGATCATCAGGACCATGCCCAGTGCCGGGAACTTGCTGAAGTTCCCCACGGATTCCACCAGCATGCGGCGCAGGTTGGTGGCGTTGAGCAGGTTCTCCACGGCAACCGGTTTGCCGTCCACCGGGTTGATGACGCTGACGCCGGCCAGCGCACAGATCCAGGAGGCGATGGCAATCAGGGCGCAAATCCCGGCGAACAGGAAGATCGGATCAGGCAGTCGGTTGCCCGTGATCTCGATGCCGCTGAGCATGCGGTCACCGAAGGAACGTCGGGCCGGTCCCTCATGTGGCGGGGGCACGTCGGTGTGCAGGTCGGTCTGGGTCATGTCCTTGCTCTTTCGGCTGTCGGAGTCGTGGGGACAGGGTGCCGATGGTAGCGGTCCTGCTGAGGCCCTTGGGGTTCAGGGCTTCGGAAAATGGACCCCTCGTTGTCCGATCGTGACCGCCAGCCCTCTGGCGGCAACTCTGGGCATCCCCGTGATTTGCGTGACGGCACCGGCTTGACTGGATGCAATCTCGAACACGAAGGAGTGGAACATGGTGGACCTGTCAGCCAAGCCGTTCGACCTCGACGCGGAGGCCATCGACTGGGTGGAGAAGACCCTGGCCGGGATGTCCGACGAGGAGAAGGTCGGACAGCTCTTCGTGAACATGGGCTCGTCGCGCGACGAGGAATACCTCACCGACATGGTGAAGAACTACCACATCGCTGCAGTGCGCTACCAGCCCGGGCCGGCGGAGGAGATCTGGGAGCAGAACCGCATCCTGCAGGAGAACTCGAAGATCCCGATGTTGATCGCGGCCAATACCGAGGCCGGCGGCAATGGGGCCTGCACGGATGGCACCTATGTCGGCTGGGAGATCAAGGTCGCCGCCGCGCAGGACCCGAAGTACGCCTACGAGCTGGGGCGCATCTCCGGCATCGAGGCCGCCGCCATCGGCTGCAACTGGAGTTTCGCGCCAATCATCGATCTCTACCGCAACTGGCGCAATCCCATCGTCAGCGTCCGTACCTGGTCCGCGGATCCGGACCAGACGATCGAGCTGGCCAAGGAGTACATGCGCGGCATCATGCAGTCGAACATCATGCCGGCGGCCAAGCACTGGCCCGGTGACGGCATCGACGAGCGCGATCAGCACCTCAGCTCGGCACCCAACTGGTACTCGTGCGAGGAGTGGGACGAGACCTTCGGCAAGGTCTACGGTGCGTTGATCGATGCCGGCCTGCCCTCCTTGATGGCCGGTCACATTGCGCTGCCGAGCTACCAGAAGCACTTCAACCCCCAGATGACCGACGAGGACATCCTGCCGGCCACGCTCAGCAAGGAGATCACCACCGATCTGCTGCGCGGCAAGCTCGGCTTCAACGGCGTGGTCGTGACCGACGCGTCGCACATGGTGGCCATGACCGCAGCCATGAAGCGTCGCGACATCCTGCCGACCGCGATCATGGCTGGCTGCGACCTCTTCCTCTTCTTCAACGATCCCGACGAGGACTTCGGCTGGATGATGGAGGCCCTGCAGGACGGGCGCCTGACCCGCGAGCGCCTCGATGAGGCCGTCACCCGCACGTTGGCCCTGAAGGCGAAGATCGGCCTGCACAAGCTGGCGCCCACCGAGATCATGCAGCCCAAGGACGAGGCCATGGCGAAGATCGCCCTTCCCGAGCACCAGGCGGTTGCCGCCGAACTGTCCGACAAGGCAGTGACCCTGGTCAAGAACAAGGACGAGGGAGTGCTGCCCATCTCGCCGGAGAAGCACAAGCGGGTCCTGATCGTCCCGATCAGCGGGCCGCGCAATCCGATGGCGCATGCCAAGGGGCCCAAGGGCAGTGAGCTGTTGGCCCAGAAGATGCGCGAGCGTGGCTATGAGGTGGAGCTCTACGAGACGCTCACCGACAAGTCGGCCCGCATGACCGACGAGGAGTTTGCCGAAGTGGTGAAGGGTGCCTATGCGGGCAAGGCGCCGATCAGCGCCCTGACCGACAACTATGACCTGGTGATCTCCGCCGCGCAGGTCAACGGCCTGATGCAGCCCACCGAGCGGGTCTACTGGCCGGCGTCCAAGGGCACTCCGGACATCCCGTGGTACGTGCACGAGCTGCCGACCGTCTTCGTCTCCTTCGCCAGCCCGTACCATCTGGCCGACGTTCCGCAGGTGAAGACCTTCGTCAACGCCTATGACGGTTACGAGCACACGGTGGAAGCGGTCCTGGACAAGCTGGAGGGCAAGAGCGAGTTCCTCGGCAAGCCGTCCACGGACGTCTTCTGCGGGCTGCGCGACACCGTCCTGTGACGCTCCGGCCCATGCCCTGAAGGGCGAGTCCGGGCGTCAACTGTCCATGAGGGAACAGAGTGTGGGGGGGGGGGGGGGGGGGGGGGGCGCCGGGGGGGGGGGCCGCCCCGCGCCCCGGGGGCCCCGCGGGGCGGCGCGCGGGCGGGGGCACCGGGTCGC